>CAZYIH010000121.1:0-9129 GCA_964646915.1 uncultured Planctomycetaceae bacterium
CCCGTCGCAGCGGACAACGTCGCAGAGATGTCTGAAGCCCAGGGCAATGCCTTGGGCTTCTGCTTTGTCCCGGGGCGGGGTTCCGGCCCCGTGGCAGCAGCGGCGCTTACAGCCCCATGTACAGCAGGTCGATCGCGCGGGAGATCGCGAACGAGAACATCATGCCGATCGGGTCCAGCCAGGGGTGTAGCTCCATCAGTTGGGGGTTGACCGTCTCGATGACTCGCGGACCCACCAGCAGCCCCAGCAGGGCGAACTGCCCGTAACGGTGCTGCCACTCCATGAAACGCTGCTTGCCCAACGGCGAGAGCTGCTCCCGCACGATATGATGGCCGTCCAGGGGGAACAACGGCAGCATGTTGAACACGCACAGTGCGATGTTCACGATCATCGTGATCATGAGCATCTGGTGGACGTGTGCCAGCGTCGTGCCATTCTCGGGCAGGCCGACCTGCGAATAGAGCACACGCAGTGCGACGCCGCAGAGGATGGCGATCAGCAGGTTGCTTACCGGCCCGGCCAGTGAGACCATGACATCGCCCAGGCGCGGCGGGTGGAGGTTGTGGGGGTTTACCGGAACGGGCCTGGCCCAGCCGAAGTTCGCGAAGATCAGGCACAGCGTGCCGATGGGGTCCAGGTGGGCCATCGGGTTGAGCGTCAATCGGCCCTGGTCGCGCGCGGTCGTATCGCCGAACGCCAGGGCAGTGCGGGCGTGGGCGTATTCGTGAATGGTCAGGCTCAGCAGCAGCGGGGGCAGCAGGAACAACTGCTCGATGAGCCATTGGGTGTTCGCGAAAGGCATGCGTTCCTTGTACTTGACCGGGGCCTGTGCGACAAGCGATAATGCTGCGTCACTCGAACCGCACGGACGCACAGCGAGGACCCATGGACAACGCGACGCCGAATCTGGACGTAGCCCGACGCGCACTGGCGGTGGAACACCAGGCCGTCGGGTCGCTGGCGGATACGATCGACGAGTCGTTCGCCGACGCCTGCCGGGCGGTGTGCGCCTGCGGGGGCAAGGTGGTGCTCACGGGCATCGGCAAGGCCGGCGTCATTGCCCGGAAGATCTCCGCGACGCTTGCTTCGACCGGGACGCAGAGCATTTTCCTCCATCCGGTGGAGGCGTTGCACGGGGATCTCGGTCGGCTGCAGCGCGGGGATGTGGTGCTCGCGCTGTCCCACAGCGGGGCCAGCGAGGAAATCGTCCGCCTGTTGGACCACATCAAGGCGCGCGGCGCGACGCTGATCGCGATGACCTCCGACGGCCGATCGCCGCTCGGTCGCCACGCCGATATCACCCTCTGCTACGGTCAGATCGAGGAAGCCTGCCCCATGCAGCTGGCGCCCACCGCGTCGACCACGTGCATGCTCGTGCTGGGCGATGCCCTCTCGCTGACCGTGATGGACATGCGGGAGTTCGGCCCGGAGCAGTTTGCCGAGCACCATCCGGGCGGTTCGCTGGGTCGGCAGTTGATCCGGGTGCGCGACGCGATTGTCTTCAAGGCCGGCGAGCGGTTGACGCTGGCGGCCGACTCGCTTTCGCTCGGGGACGCCCTGGAAGAGGCCCAGCGCGGCGACGTGCGACGGTCCGGGGCGATGCTCCTGGTCGATGCGGACCGACGCTTGAGCGGGATTCTCACCGACGCCGATCTGCGACGGTGCATCCTGGCCCACCGCGGGGAAGATATCATGTCCCGTCCGGTGCGCGATTTCATGACGGCAGAGCCCAAGGCCGTCGGGCAGGACGAACTGGCCAGCACGGCGCTGGCGATTATGAACGAATACCGCCTCGATGAGCTGCCCGTGCTCGACGGCGACGGCAAACCCGTCGGCGTCATCGACGTGCAGGACCTCCTCGGGCTCAAGACGTTGGGAGGGTCGCAATGACCCGTGACGAAGACGCCCTTATCCCCCCCCGGTCGGGGAAGCAGGACACGCTCCTCCGCCACGTGACCGACTACCGCCGGCTGCAACTGCTCGTGCTGGACGTGGACGGGATTCTCACCGACGGGAGCATCACGCTGACCGAGGCGGGCGAGGAGATCAAGACCTTCCACGTGCGCGACGGGTCGGGCATCAAATACTGGATGCGGCTGGGCAAGAAGGTGGCGATCATTTCGGGTCGCGGCTCGCCGGCGGTGAATCGCCGGGCGGAGGAACTCGGCATCGAGTGCGTTCGTCTCAACTGCAAGCAGAAGTTGCCCGCCTATGAGGAAGTCTGCCGCGAGATGGGGGTCAGCGACGAGCAGGTGGTGGCCATGGGCGATGACCTGACGGACATTCCCCTGCTGCGGCGGGCGGCGGTGGGCATTACCGTCGAGCAGGCACCGCTGGAGGTCAAAGAGGGCGCGACGTTCGTGACCCGCACGCCCGGCGGAAAGGGCTGTGTGCGTGAAGCCATCGAGATGATGCTCCGCAACAGCGGCGAGTGGAATCGCATCCTCGAACGATACAACGAGAATCCTCCCAAGGACGCCCTATGAAGCGCAAGATCATCCTGCTGCTGGTCGGCCTGGCGGTGACGTTCTCGATGTACTTCGGCTACCGGGCGATATCCGGCACGGTGGAACAGACCCGCGTCGAACTGCCGGACCCCAACATGACCGCTGCGCCCAATGACAGCCCGGGAACAAACCAGGCGGGCGGCAAGGGGTTTTTCTACGTCCGCAACGATCCGAAGACCAACCGGCGCGAGTTCACCCTCGCCGGCCAGCAATGGGAGAAGCGCGAGGACGACAGCTTCCGCTTTACGGATCCGAACGTGCAGATTTTCCTGGCCAACGGCGGGCGGCTGCAGGTGCTCGCCGATCGCGGTGTGGCGTACGTGCGCGAGGTGGGCGACAGTTTCCAGCCCCGGCGAGGTCGGCTGGAGGGCAACGTGCGGATCTTCTACTACCGTCGGGCGTCCGAGCGGACCTCCGCGCGTCCCGAGGCGAACGTGGTGCGGATTTTCACCGACAGCCTCAGCTTCGATAACGAAATGCTCCTGCTGAGCACCGACGCCCCGATCACGCTCTGGTCGCGGGAGGCCGACATGCTCGGGACCGGGCTGACCCTTCGCTGGAACGAGGGGCCCGGCGAGTTGGACGTGCTTCGCATCGAGAAGGGCCAGTACATGGCCGTCTACGCCATGCCCGGCGGGATGGCTGCGCTGGGTATGGGGGACGGCAACGACGAGCCGACCGGCGATCGGCCCGGTCGCCGGACGACCACCGCCGCCACCGACGCATCTGTCCGCCGAGGGTCTGCCCGCACGCCCGCCACCACCCAGCCGGCAGGGGAGGGCGAGAAGCGCCCGGCGATGAACAAGTACGCCGCGACGTTCAACGACGACGTCCGCGTGATCGCCTCCGACGGATCGGCCACCGGGATCGAATCGCTGTCGCTGATGTTCGAGTGGCAGGCGGAGTTGGACGACGAAGGCCGCACCGCTCGGCCAACACGACGCCGACCGCTGCGCGACGTGCCTGCCGACGCCAACGCTGCCGCCCCGCGTGTCGACGATGATGGAAAATCCGACGATCGGGCCGACCAGCCACTGACGGTTTACTGGTCCGGGCCGTTGGAGGTGGTCCCGACCGGGTACACCGCGACGCCGTCGTCCAAACGATGGGCCATTCACGGCAAGGGGCGGCGCGTGCTGCTCAACGGCACCGACTACCGCGCCCGCTGCCGACGGTTTTCGTACGTCTCCGATCCGAACAAGCAGATCGGCAAGCTCGAAGGCTCGCCCGATCAGCCCGTCCGCATGGTGATGGCCGGCGGGGAACGGGCCACCGCCCCGGTGGTGCTGTTCGATCGCCTCTCGACCGATCCGAACACCAGCAAGGTTTTCCTGGTCGGGCCCGGGCGCATGAGTCGGCCGACGGACGCCAACGCCCACGACGTGATGCTTCTGGATCTCGAAGAGGATGCCCTGGACGCCAACGCGGCTGAGAGCATCACCTGGAGCGAGGAAGTCGAAGTGGTCTTCCGCCAGGGCGATGATCCGAACGCCCAGCCGGTGCTGCAACGGGCGACGTTCACCGGCGAGGTGGATTTCCGCCGGGCGTCGGACGATACCGACATCCGCACGCCGTGGCTGCGCATCGAGACGGGGCAGGTCCGGCGGACCGACCCCGCCGACGGTGAACCGAAGATCGAGACCTATCCGCGGGAGATCATCGCGCGCACGCTCAAGCCCGGCCAGCGCCTCACGGCCCGGCAGTCCGGCAGCCAGATCGACGCCAACGAGGTGACGCTCACCTTCGCCGCCCCCGATCCGACGGCAGAGCCCAACAGCCCCGCCGCCGAGGCGCGCCCGGCCGGCGTGAGGGCGTCCGGCAACGTTCGGCTGCGAAGCGGGGGCGACCCCAACGACCCGAACTCGGCGATCCTGGCGACCTGCCGGACGCTGGAGTCCAACCTGCTGGACGGCAGCGCGACGCTGCACGGAAAGCCCGCCCGCATTCTGCAGGATGCCAATCAACTCACCGGCGAGACGATCTACCTCGAACGCGGCGCAGGCCAGGATGCTCCCAACACCACCCACGAACGGCTGGAGGTTCGCGGGGCCGGCAGCATGACCTTTCGGACGGATCGCGACCTGGAAGGCAATCAGCTCCCCAGCGCTCGACTGGTGACGGTCGGCTGGGCCAAGCACATGAAATTCATCGGGGCCGACGACCAGGCCACCTTCACCGGCACGGTGCGCCTGCGCTCCCAGGCCGAGGAGATGGACTGCGAAACCATGGTCGTGCAGTTCGACCGGGTGGATGCCAACGGCCCGGCCGACGCCAACGCGACGGCGGATGGTAAGCAGGGCCCGGACGTACTGGAGATGGGCTCGGATTCGTTCGCCCAGCGGCGCATCCGCGAGGTGATCGCCACGCGGAAGGTTCGGCTGTTCAGCAAGCAGGAGGACCCCAACAGCCGAATGCTCTGGCGGTTCACGCTGGTGACGCCCAGGCAACTGACGTTCGACGCCAATGCCCGGACGATGCAGGTTTCCGGTGAGGGGAAGCTCGCGATCGAGGACTACCGCCCCCCGCAGCGCCGCGAGAAATCGACCGGCGGCGACGACGCCTATCTCGTGAGCCCTTCGCAGACGGCGTTCGAGTGGGACAGGAGCATGTCTCTCTCGCAGGACGATCTGACGGTGATCATGGAGGGCGACGTCGGCGTGGTCCACCGCAGCGGGAAGAACGTCGTGCTCACCAAGGGCCTCAAGGTGCCCTTCGTCATGGCCAACGCGCCGGCCGGTCGGGAGACGATTCTCGGGTGCGACTGGTTGACGGCGACGTTCTCGCAGCCTGCCGACGCCAATGACGTCTCGAAGCCGACCGACGAGGAAGGCAAGGCCGACGGGGTGTTCGGCCTCAGCGGGCGACTGGACCGGTTCGCGGCCCGGCGGGGCGTGACGCTCCGCGATGGTCGGGCCCGCGTGGACGACTGCGAACTGCTCAGTTACGACCGCGTGGAAGACCTGGTGGTGCTGGACGGTTCGCTCGGCGGGGATCGCCGCGGGGGCAACGTATATCTGCGGTATCGCGATCGCAATGGTGGCCTGCAGCAGAAGTCGGCGTCGCGCATCATCTGGCGACCGGGGAAGAAGATCGCCCGGGCGGTGGATGTCTCGGGGACGGGCACCAGGCCGTCGGAGTAGGAAGCAGCGAGAAAAACGTCTCTCGTCGGGATAAAATGGCTTGACGGAAACGTCGGCATCAGGGTAATCTACCGTGCTTTACGCAGCCGGCGGGGAGATTGTATCTCCGCGTCAACGCAGGCTGCGTTCTCGTTTTGAACCCCATGTAACACGTGATGCGACCTTGGGTATGGATGCTTGAATCCTGCCGCCACGTGGAGGTGCACCAGTGAACACGACGGAATTGGTAAAAGAGCTGATCGACGCGGGAATCCACTTCGGGCATCGGGCGAGCCGATGGAACCCGAAGATGAAGCCTTACATCTATGGCAAGCGGAACCTGATCCACATCGTGGATATCAAGGAAACGCTCAAGGGGCTGCTGCTGGCGAAGAAGTATCTCGCCCGGGTGGTCTCCCAGGGTAAGGACGTGGTGTTCGTGGGCACCAAGCGACAGGCCCACAAGAGCGTGGAGACCCACGCCGCCCGCGTCGGGATGCACTGGGTGACCGACCGCTGGCTGGGCGGGACGCTGACGAACTTCCGTGAGATCCGCAAGCGTATCGGCCGACTGGAAGAGCTCGAGAAGCTGGACGCCGAAGGCCGAATGGACCAGTACTCCAAGAAGGAAGGCGCCTCGCTTCGTCGCGAGATGCGCAAGATCCAGCGGAACCTCGGCGGGATCCGCAAGATGACCAAGCTGCCCGGCGCGATGGTCGTGATCGACGAGATGCGCGAGATCATCGCCGTTCGCGAAGCCCGCAAGATCGGCATCCCGGTGGTCTGCCTGCTGGATACCGACTCGGACCCCGACCAGGTGGACATCCCGATTCCCGGCAACGACGACGCGATGCGCGGGATCGAGCTGATCGTCCGCGAGTTGGCCAGCGCCATCGAGGAAGGCATCAAGGGGCGTGGCCAGGCCGATGCGAGCCCGGAGGAAGAGGGCAAGCCCCGCCGTCGCAGCCAGCGCGCCACCACCGCCCGGGCCGAGGACGTCGCTGCCGAGGTCGCCGAGGAGCTCAAGCCCGAAGACGGCCCGAAATCCGAGACCAACGCCACCGAGAAGCCCGACAAGACCGAAATCGGCGAGAAGACGCCCGAACCGGCCCCGGCCAGCGAGATTTCCCCGTCGCAGGAACCGGCTTCGTAAGTCCCGCCCGGCGGGCCCATCACGAGTAACGAACCGGCGCGCCCGGCAGGATGACCGGGCGGACGCCCCCGATCCCGACACGCATAGACACCAGGAGCAATAATCATGGCTGAAATTACGGCATCGATGGTCAAGTCCCTCCGGGAAGAGACCGGACAGGGCATGATGGAGTGCAAGAAGGCCCTCACCGAGTGCAACGGTGACATGGAGGCCGCCCAGGACCTCCTCCGCAAGAAGGCCGGCGCCAAGGCCGAGAAGAAGGCCGAGCGCGAGACGAAGGAAGGCCTGGTCGCCATGTCCATCAGCGACGAGAAGACCAGCGGCACGATGGTCGAGGTCCGCTGCGAGACGGACTTCTGCGCCCGCAACGAGGTGTTCATCGCGATGGTGGACGACGTTCTGGAAAAGGCCCAGACCGCGGTAAACGAAGGCCCCATCGAGGCCACCGAGGACATCTCCGCCGCCGTCCAGGAAGCCTTCTCCAAGATCGGCGAGAACATGAGTTACGGCCAGGGCGTGAAGATCACCGCGACCAAGGTGGGCGGCTACAAGCACCACAACAACAAGGTGGGCGTGCTGGTGGGCGTCGACCAGGACGTGGACGACGAGACCCTCACCGGGGTGTGCATGCACATCGCCTTCTCCGACCCGATGGGCATCACCGTTGAGGACATCCCCGACGAGCTGGCTGAGAAGGAGCGGAAGTTCGCCGTCGAGCAGGCGGTGGAATCCGGCAAGCCCCAGGAAATCGCCGAAAAAATGGTCGAGGGCAAGATGCGAAAGTTCCTCGAACAGAACGCCCTGATGGAGCAGAAATACGTCCGCGACGAGTCCAAGACGGTTAAGGAAGTGCTCGGCGGGGCGACGGTAACGTCCTTCGCGCGGTTCGCACTGTAGCCCGTGCCTGACGGCCAGAGGAGATCGGTCCGCGGATGACCCGCCAGCCCTATCAACGCGTGCTTGTGAAGCTCTCCGGCGAGATGCTCTGTGAGGGCACCGCCGGCGGGGTACACTCAGCCGCCCTGGCCCGCGTGGTGGACGAGATCGCCGCGGTGGTCCATGAAGGTACGCAGGTGGCCGTCGTCGTGGGGGCAGGCAACCTGCTCCGCGGGCGGGACCTCATCGAAGACCCTCACATCGCCCGCCCGACGGCCGACGCGATGGGCATGATGGCGACGATCATCAACGCCCTGGCGCTGCGGGATTCGCTCACCGGGCGAGACATTCCCGCTGTGGCGATGGGTGCTTTCCGTGCGGGGCAGTATCTGCCCGAGTTTTCACGGGAAGCGGGCATCGCGGCGCTGGAGGCCGGCAAGGTCGTCCTCTGTGCCGGCGGAACGGGCAATCCGTACTTTACCACCGACACCTGCGCCACGTTGCGAGCGGCGCAGCTGGGATGCGAGGTGGTGCTCAAGGCCACCAAGGTCGACGGCGTGTACGATCGCGACCCCCACAAGCACCCCGAGGCTGAGAAGTTTGAGACGTTGACGTTTTCCGAGGCGTTGGAGCGCAACCTCGGAGTGATGGACGCCGCCGCCTTCAGCATGTGTCGCGACAGCGGCCTGGAGGTGCTGGTGTTCCGCTTTGCCGACGCGGGCAACCTGCTCAGGGCGGTCCGCGGCGAGCCGGTCGGAACGCTGGTTTGCGGCACAGAACGCAAGGAGTGACCACGATGGCGATGGACGAGATCCTTCTGGAAACCGAAGATGCGATGGAATCGGCGGTGGACTACCTCAAGCAGGAGTTCCGCGGGATTCGCACCGGCCGGGCCAGCGGCGGACTGGTGGAGCACATCAAGGTGGACTATTACGGCTCGCCGACCGATCTGCGCCAGTTGGCGAACATCTCCACGCCCGAGGCGAACCTGATCGTCATCAAGCCCTTCGACCCCAACAGCCTCAAGGACATCGAACGTGCGGTCCACGCCAGTGACCTGGGCATCACGCCGGCCGCCGACGGGAAAGTGATCCGTTTGACGATTCCGCCGCTGTCCGGCGAGCGCCGCCAGCAACTGGTCACGCAGGTCAAGAAGATGTCCGAGCAGACCCGCGTAGCCATCCGGAACGCCCGGCGGGACGCCAACAAGGATATCGACAAACAGCAGAAGGACGGCGAGCTTACCGAGGACGAAGCCAAACGCGGCAAGGACGAGGTCCAGAAGCTTACCGATAAGTACGAGGCCGAGGTCGACAAACTCCTCACCGCCAAGACCGCGGAGATCGAAGAACTGTAAGCACGTAGCATGGGCTTCCAGCCCATGGGTGTATTTTGTTACGTTAGGATGGTTGCTTGGTATGTAGTATTGCCTCTGGCAAGCACGGGCAGCCGTAGCATGGGCTTCCAGCCCATG
>CAZYIH010000122.1:0-9128 GCA_964646915.1 uncultured Planctomycetaceae bacterium
TCTCGCCGGACACCGCGTGGAGCAGGACGTTCATGGCTATGCGGCGGGCGTCGGCGGGGGCGAGGGCGCGGGCGTTCCAGATGGGCAGCCCTTCGACGCCGCATGCGATTCCGTATCGACTGATGACCACCGCCACTCTGCCGTCGCGTTCCACCCCCAGCAGGACGGGCGTTTTCAGCTCGGGCCTGCTCTCCTGCACGGCGCGGCTGTAGCGGACCTGGCCGACGTTGCTGCCCAGCCCGCCGGCGAGCTTGCCGGTCAGCAAGGGGCTTGTGGCACGGATCGGCGTGAGCTTGCCCAACCCCATGGCCGATATCGTCGCGGTGATGTCCTTGTAGAACGCCTCGCTGCCCGCGCCGGGGTCGATCAGCACCGTTCCGCCACCCTCGATGTAGGCCTGGAGATTCTTCCGCTCATCGCTGGCCAGCTTGGCCGGTCGATTCCCGGCGATCCACAGTAGCGGCATCTCGGCCGGTATCGCGCTCGTCAGGGCGACGGGCTTTTCGACGAGTCCGATGCTGATGGCGTTGGCCAGCGACGTTGAAAGACGCTCGGCTGCGGCGTCGCAGGTGTTCCAGTCGCCCTGGTGTTTCGCCCGCCCGATCGTGATGCGGCGAGCGACGTTGACCTTCCTCGGCGGGGCCCGGCCAACGAGCCCGCCGCCCGGGCCCGCCCCGTCGGTGGCGTACAGCGCCAGGTTCGCCAGCAGCCGACCGGCGGGAAGCTCCGCGGTGGGGCGGCCGCGGTGAAGTGCACCGGAGATGTCGGACATCGCCACCACCACGCGCACCTGCCTGCCGGCGGCGAGACCCACCAGCGTGGGGCGGTCCTTCTGGGCAATAGTGAACCGTGCATTGAAAAGCGGGTGCTCGCCCTCGATACGGCTGGCGCGGTACTCCGGGAAAATGCCCTTGAGAAATTCCATCAGCTGGGCGTTGAACTCGCTGCCCTTCTCGCGCGCCTGCACCAGCAGCGTTCCCCCATGACGAACGTAGCTGCGAAGTCGCTGGGAGAGGGCCTCGTCCAGGGCAATATCGCCGGCGGCATTGAGCAACAGCAGCGGGGCCCGCCTGAGCTGATCGAGGGGCGTTTTGGGCGTGGCCGATCGCCAGCAGGCCGGCGCGACGTGCGCGTCGTACCATCGGGCGGCGGAGGCGGCATCGCGGAAGTCTCCGCTCCATCCGGCGCCGAAGCGCAGGCGGTGCAGCAGGACGGGGCGATTCGCCTCGCGCAGCGCGAGCATCGCCAGCGACGTGCAGATCACCGCGTCGCTGCCTTCCGGTGCCGCTCGGAGGTCGCCGGGCTTGGGCCTGACCCAACTGCCGTCGGGCAGTTGCTGGGCGAGCAGCGCCCGTTTGATTTCTGTCGGCCAGGGCTTGTGCTCGCCGAAGCGACTCACGCCCAGCTCGTTTCCCGCCTGCCCCAGCAGCCAGAGATAGTGGTAGTAGAACGCGTCGTTCCTGCCCCACAGGTAGCCCGGAATGGTCGAGACGGCGAAGTTCTTCTTCAGCCAGTCGTGTGCCCGGTCGGCTGCTTTGCGGGTGGGGGGCTCCTCGCCGGGCAGGGGGTTGCCGTGGGCCCATTGATCGGTCAGGCGCATCAGGGCGGAGAGCCCGCCGGCGACGGTGGTTCCGTAGCTGGTGGGTTTGACGCGGAAGCTCTTGCCCCCGGGCGGCAGGTAGCCCCATCCGCCGTCGTCGTTCTGGGAGTAAGTCCAGAAGTGGATCGCGCGGGTCCAGGTCTCCACCGGCACGTTGGCCCGGGCGTCATTGGCCGTCGCCAGCGCGTGGACCGCCAGCAGCGTGTTGGAACTGTCCACGTAGGTGGGGTCCTGCAGGGCGGTGGGGTGTCCCTTTCCGTAGCCCCAGCCGCCGGTTTCGGTGTTCTGGATGGCCACCAGTCGCTCGGTGTCCACGGCGATGGTCCGCGCCCGCGCGTTGGGATCCGTGCGGGACAGCAGCGAGACGTGCATCGCCAGGGCGTAGGTCCAATCGGGTTGGAGACGGGTCAGCCGTTTCACACCGTCGACCACCATCGGGTCGTTGGGCTCGGCGCCCGCGGCGAGGGCTGCACGTAACACCAGGGCGGTCAGTCCGCCGCTGTAGCGGCGCGCCTGGGAGGCGTTCCACGAGCCGTCCGCCTGCCGGGCCGACCGGAGGAATTTCAACCCGCGCTGCATCGCCATATCCACCCGGGCCGGGGAGGTCGGCCTTGTCGGGCGGGGTGAACTGGGCTGGGTGGCGGGCGTCTGCGCGCGGGCCTGGCAGGCTGCGATCACGGCGAAGGCCATCACGGCTGCGATCACTCGGGCGGTGTGGTGCGGTCCGGCCGATCGTCGCGGGCGGATGGGATGTCGTGTGCTTGGGGCGTTGGGTCGGGTCATCCGTGCAGGGGCCTTGCCGTGGCGTCCATGGGTCAGTACGTCAGTGCGTAGAGGAACAGGTCCATCGCAAGCTTCTTCCCGTCCTCGTCCACGTACCCACGACAGGAGTACGGATTGTCTCCTTCGAGGGCACAGCAGAAGTCCCACCTGCTGTACAGGATGGCGGTGCGTCCGTCAACGGTTACCGACTCGATCTGGGGACGACTGGTCCCGCGCCAGTTGCGCTGGCCGGATTTCTTCAGCTCGTCCTGGAGGATCTTGCGGTAGGTCAGCTCGCCCAGCGGAACACCGATTTTTCCCTTGTAGAGCGGATGGTCCTTCGCCAGGGGCGTCATCGTCTGATCGGGGAAGAGCGATTTGACCATCGCCCGGAAACTCTTGTCGAAGGCTTTCTGTCCGCAGCATGGATTGGCGATCAGCGTCCCGCCCTTGCTGAGATACTTGCGGAGCGCCTTGATCTCGGCATCGGAGAGTGTGTAGCTGTAATGGCCGTTCATGAAGATGACGGGGTATTCGTAGATCGCCTCGTCGGTGGCTTTGATGTGGCGGTTTTTGGACACGACGGTGACTTTGGCGCGGTCGCGGAGAAGTTTTGCGAGGTTCACCAGTGCCTGCGGGTCGGCGTTGTAGTCGCCCTTGTGGTACAGCCTCGCCAGACGAATCGCCCCGCGGGGAACCTCGAACGCCTTCTTGCCGTCCCTGTTCTGCTGGGGCAGGTCGACCGCGTCGAGCTTGTTGGCGAGCTGCTCTCTGCCGGTGGCGTAGGCGGCGATGTTCGTACCCAGCCGAAACGCGATCTCCGACCACGGCTTGATGTCCTGCAGCTCCCACAGGGCGCTGAGCGCCTTGGGCGAGTAGAACACGCTGGTGCGACAGCCGATGTTCACGCCCTCGAGCCCGTAGGTGGTCTTCATGTCGTAGTAGCTGCCGAAGACCGGGTGCGATTGCTCCAGCGGGGCGAGCTTGTAGCCCTTCTTGCCCCACATATCCCTGGCGAAGGTCCGGAAGCCTTTGTCGAACGCGTCGTTTCCGCAGCACGCCTCGAACAGCAGCACGCCGCCGGCTTCGATGTAGTCCTGGAGCTTCTTCTTCTCCTTGGCGGTGAAAACCGGGAACTCATGACCGGTGATCAGCAGCACCGGGCTGACGCGCAGTTCCTTCAGCGGCGCAGAGAGCGACGCGCTCTGCCAGGTGGTTTGCTGGCCGAGCTTGTCGCCGATGTGCTCGGTGAGGTGTTCGAGGTCGTGGATGTTGCGGTTCCAGGAAGGTTTCCGGGTGCCTTCCCAGCGGACCTTCTGGAAGAGAACCGGGCGATTGCCCTTGGCCAGGAACAGCAGGCAGAAGGCCGTGTCGTACACCTGCCCGCGCCCGCGCCGGGCACGTCCGCCCCAGCCGCCACCGGCCCAACTGCCGTCATTCCCCTGGAGCTTCACGAGGTGGGCCGCACCTTTGCGGTACCAGTCGTGCTTTCCGAATTGCTGGATGCCCGCGATCATGCCGACCCGCTCGAGGCCGTAAAGGTAGTAGTACAGCCAGCCGCGGTGGTCGGGGTTTTCCTTGACGGAGAACTTCTTGGTCAACCATTCGATGCCCTTGGCGACGTGGCGGTTCTGCTGGTACTGCCCGCAGCCCGGGTAGGCGCCGTTGACGAACACCTTTCGCTGCCCCACGTGCAGGCGCAGCCCGCAGATGTACAGGCTCGCCAGCCCGGCCGTCGTCATCGAGCCATAGGGCTTGGACCGCATTGTGCCCGAGTAGCCCCAGCCGCCGTCGTTGGTCTGGGTGTTGAGGAAGTGCCTCCGCGACTTGGTCCAGATCTGCTTGGGCACATCGAGCCCGGCCTTGGCGGCTTCGTGCAGTCCCAGCAGGGCGAACTGGGTGTTGGAGTTGTCCCCGCGCCCCCACGCCCTGCCTCGGAACACGCCGTAACCCCACATCCCGTTGTCCAGTTGGGTCTTGATGAGCCATTTGGTGGCCCCGGCGAGGTGTTTGTCTTTGGGGTCGCGCCCGGCCGCGGCGTACGCCTGGGCCTTCAGCGAGACCACGTACGTCCGCTCGTTTTCGACGCTATCGAGGTACTTCAGGCCTTTCTGTACGGTCGGATCGTTCACGGGGACGCCGGCGTTGATCAATGCCAGCACCGCCAAAGCCGAGTTGCCGCCCTTGTAGCTGCCGCGTTTGTCCCATTCCCCCCCGTTACTGCTCCCCTTGAGATTGCGAATCGCCAGTTGGATGGCCTTTTTGACCTCCTGGCCGGAGACGTCCGCCGAGGCAGACTGCGACAGCGGCGTGGCGCAGAGGAGCATCGCGGCGATCAGTAAGGCGAGGCAAAGCTTGTGCCCGGTTGATTTCATGGGTAAGATTTCTCCCTGTCCGGCGTTGGCTGGCGTGTTGCCATTGTACCAGCCCGCGATGGCCGGACAAAACGCTAATCCTGATCGCCTCCGGGGGTCCTGATGGCCAAAGAGACGTATGAAAAGCTGATGGAGCAGTTCGCCAACTCCCGCGTCATCATGAGGCGTGAGGTGGCCAAGAGCATCATCGGACAGCAGGAGGTGCTGGACCAGATTTTCGCGGCCATCATCTCTCGCGGCCATTGCCTGCTGGTGGGCGTTCCCGGTCTGGCCAAGACGCTGATGGTCTCCTCGATCGCCAAGGTCCTGGAGCTGACGTTCAAACGCATTCAGTTCACCCCCGATCTGATGCCCTCGGACATCACCGGAACGAACGTTATCGAGGAAAGCGAGCAGGGCGGTCGCGAGTTCCGCTTCGTGAAGGGCCCGCTGTTCGCTCACATCATTCTCGCCGACGAGATCAACCGAACGCCCCCCAAGACGCAGGCGGCGATGCTCGAGGGAATGCAGGAACGCCAGGTCACCGTCGGCCAGGAGACCTACAAGCTGCCCGAGCCGTTCTTCGTGATCGCCACGCAGAACCCCATCGAGCAGGAGGGCACCTACCCGCTTCCCGAGGCGCAGCTCGACCGGTTCATGTTCAATATCTTCGTGGACTACCCCACCGAGAGCGACGAGGAGAAGATTCTCGCCGCCACCACCGGTGGGGCCCGCCCGGAGCTGAGCCGCATCTTCAACGCCCGGCAGATCTTGAACATGCAGAAGCTGGTGGCCTCGGTGCCGGTCAGCGAATACGTCATCAAATACGTCGCGAAGATTGTCCGTGCGACCCGACCGGCCGACCCGTCGGCGCCGGACTTCGTCAAGACGATGGTCGACTGGGGCGCCGGCCCGCGCGCGGGGCAGTACCTGATTCTGGGCGGCAAGGCGTTCGCGGCGATGGATGGCCGATTCACCGTGTCCACCGAGGACGTCCGCCGGGTGGCTGTCCCGGTGTTGCGACACCGCATCGGGTGCAACTTCGCCGCCTCCAGCGAGGGTGTGGACTCGGTGGAAATCGTCCGGCGACTGCTGAAGACCATCAACGAGCCCGATGTCGAGAAGTACGCCCGCAAGCCCAAATCCAAGCCCCAGATGCCACCGGCCGAAGACGTCGAAGCGCCCCAATCCTCCGGCGAATAGCGCCGCAATCGGTTGGCAACGCCGGAGCAGCGCAAAACTTCCTCGCGAGCCCAATTCCGCCCGGGCCCATGCCGATATACAAGTACCATGGCTCGAAACGGACGCAAACAATGGCGAAAGGGCGGTCGAGGCGGCAAGGGAAACAAGGGCAAGGCCTCTGATTTTCCCGCCGTTCCACCCGCCCTGGAACGCCCTCCACGGACGGATCTCGAAGCCCACGTGCAGCAGCTGGACAAGCTGCTGTTCCCCGCCATCGACGCGGTGGCCGACGCCCTCTACGAAACGCTCGAAGAGGAGCACTCGCTGGACACGCTGCAACTGCTGATGACCAAGCGGCAGCTCCTGCTGGCGATGCGGGGTACCCACCGGTCCATCCGCAAGCTGCTCACCGCCGGCGACGATCACGAACTGGAGCTCTCGGTCGATGCCCTGCCCCTGACGCGGGTACAACTGGAACGCTGCTTTCTGTGTCTGCTTATTCAGGATCAACCCGATCGGTGGCACAAACGCTACTGCAAGAACGCATGGAAAGCATTTGCCGAAAAGTTCTTCCGCGACCGGGCGGCGCTGGGGCACTTCGAGCAGTTTGAGGACTATTTCGGCCCCAACGGCAGCGGCATCTCGGCCCTGCGGGCGTTCGCCCGGCAGATGTACGTCTGGGAGGACGAGCTGCAGACCTTCCGCGCAGAACTGCTGGGCGAGGAGCTCGACGAGCGCTGGAAGAAACGCTTCATCGCCGATATGCCCACGCCCGGGAAGGCCGTCGGTCTGCTGGAGGAAGATGCCCACAGGAAGCTGGCGAAGGTGCTGTATCCTTATTACGACACGCTCTCGCACTTCAGCCACGGCGGGCTGGTCGGCGCGATGGAGGCGGCGATCCTTCGGCCGGGGAATACCGTCCAGATGTCCGACGAGTTCGACCGTCGCCAGTTCTGGACATCCAGCATCCTGGAGATGACCCTGCCGATCAGCTACGTGAGTCTGCTTGTGGTGGCGACGCTGTTCGCTTCGTCGCTGGCCGATCGCGAAAGCGTCTGCCGATTGCTCCAGGCAGCCTGGAAGCCTTACCACTCGGACGGATCGGCGCTGGGGGTTGGCGTGTGGGACACCTGGGCCCGCAACGCGCTGCAGGCGGCCTGCCGTTCGGCGGAGGTCTGAGCGAGGCCAAGCCGCTGTATCGTAATTACTTGCGTCCGATCCGCAGCAGCTCCAGCAGCTTCGGGAGGGTCTTTTCCTGGACGGCCGGGGGCAGGGCACGCCTGGCCCAGAGGGTGAGCTGATAGGCCATCCACACCACCCGCCGCGTGAAGAGCAGAACCATCACAGCCGCCGCCACCGCCAGAAGATACGCCGCAGCGGAGATGCCCACCAACCAACCCCACTCTGTCCAGTCGGCCTCGGGCCCGAGGCCTATCCGGCTGGCGACGATTCCCGCCACGGCAACGCCCAGCAGCACCGCCCCGGCCCACATCGCAACGAAGGCAGCCGGCTCGTTGAGCGTGGGGATCGACACCTTCCGCAGGAACGGCACGTCGGCGTGGGCAACGGGGTCGGCTTCGCTCACTCCGGACCGCTCAGCCGCCCGGACGGCCGACTCGTACTCGCGGGCGAGGTCGCCGGGGGTGTAGCGTCTTCCCTCGCCGTTGCGGAAACTGCCCCGGTGGATTTCCCCGCGCTGGGCGGCATGGGAGGCCGCCTTGTACGCCATCGTCAGTTCGTGAAAGCGTTTGGCGGCGTTTTTGGGGTCTTCCGGTCGGCTGTCCGGGTGGACCCTCAGCGCGAGGCGCCGGTAGGCCAGGCGAATCTCGTGGAGACTCGCCTTCGGCGAAATCCCCAGCAGCTTGTACGGGTCCTCCGTGGGCATGTGGACATTGTACCACGGGTTGCGATGAACCCCACGAAGCACACAGATACCGCGGCCGCCCCGCTGCCTGACGGGCCATCGCCAGATCGTCTCGCGCGCCGACCTGTGACGATCCTTCAAAAGCTCTTGGCAAGCGTGGCGTCGGCTTGTAGAATACGCGATCTTTCTACCTTCCCTGTCCGGCGGATTGCATTCCTTCCGGCGAAGCGACGGTGAAACCATGAAGCACCGAAGCGGCAACGACATCCGGCGCGAGTTCATCGAGTTCTTCCAGGAACGTAGCCATACGTTCGTCCCCAGTGCGTCGCTCCTGCCTGCCGACGACCCGACGCTGCTGTTCACCAACGCCGGGATGAACCAGTTCAAGGCGATTTTCCTGGGCACCGAGACGCGGGATTACACCCGGGCTGCCAACTCGCAGAAGTGCATCCGCGCCGGCGGCAAGCACAACGACCTCGAAGACGTCGGGCATGACACGTACCACCACACGTTTTTCGAGATGCTGGGCAACTGGAGCTTCGGCGACTATTTCAAGACCGAAGCCATCGACTGGGCGTGGGAGCTGCTCACGGGTGTCTGGGGGCTGGATCCCAGCCGCCTGCACGCGACGTACTTCCAGGGCGACGCTGCCGACGGGCTCGACCCGGACGAGGAAGCCCGCGAGCTCTGGGGTAAGTACCTGCCGGCCGACCGCATCCATCCGGGCAACAAGAAGGACAACTTCTGGGAGATGGGCGATACCGGCCCGTGCGGACCCTGCAGCGAGCTGCACATCGACCTGACGCCCGATAAGTCCGGCGGCGAGCTGGTGAACGCCGATTCGCCGCGGGTGATCGAGATCTGGAACCTCGTGTTCATCCAGTTCAACCGCGACGCCGAGGGGCAGCTTTCGCCCCTGCCGGCGAAGCACGTGGACACGGGGATGGGCTTCGAGCGGATTGCCATGGTCCTCCAGGAGAAGACATCCAACTACGCCACGGACGTGTTCCGCCCGATCATCGAACAGATCGAGACGCTCACCGACCACCGCTACGGAGCCGAGGCCGCTCTGGACGACCGCTTCGACGTGGGCGGCGAGGGTCAGGTTCACATGGGCGACGTCGCCTGCCGCGTATTGGCCGACCATGCCCGGACGCTGACGTTCGCCATCGCCGACGGCATCCTGCCCAGCAACGACGGGCGCGGGTACGTTATCCGGCGCATTCTCCGCCGGGCCGCCCGCTATGGCAGGCAGTATCTGGACATCGAGGGACCGTTCCTCGGACAACTCGTGCCCACCGTCGTGGACCGTTTCGGCGAGGCCTTCCCGGAGATCAGGCAGCGCCAGGATGCGGTCCTGCAGATT
>CAZYIH010000123.1:0-5082 GCA_964646915.1 uncultured Planctomycetaceae bacterium
ACGGCTGACCCCATAAGCACCACACCCACGATAGCCAGGTTTTTCATATGTCTCCCTTTCGTTTGGCTGCTTCTTTCATAGACGTTCGAAGTCGGGGGGCTGTTCGTTTCCATTGGTTCTGTTGGTTGCGAAGGAGGTCCAGTTGTCGCTCGGACCGCTCGGGGCTGTAGCGGACAGCGGCGTAGGACTCGTACCACTCCGCCAGCGGGGCCAGCGGCTGACGCTGGCGAAGCCGATCTGCAAACGCGTGCAGCGTCTCACCTGGTCGGCGTTTGAGCGAACCTCCCGAGCAGCGGGTCACCAGGCGGTCCATGCGCTGCAGAAGCTCATGCAGGCTGCGCAAGAGCGGGTCGTCGGGGCGGTCGGCCGACCGGGCGGCCAGCCAGCGGGACGTGCGCCGCCATACCAGCAGCGCCGCCAGGGCCATCGCGATCCAGCCGGGCACGGTGGTCAGCAGCCTCATGCCCACCTGCCGCAGGCCATGCCCGACCCACCCGAGCAGTCCGGAGATTCCCTGCTGGGAGACGGCCGCCTGCACCCGGCGCCACAGGAACCGCGCGTAATCCCACAGGTAGGCCCACCAGCCTCCAGGCTGGGGCGAGGGCTGACCCGACGGCGGGGTCGGCTCGACGAGCACCCACTGCATTTCCTCGGCGTCCCACGCCTCGACCCAGGCGTGGGCGTCGCGGTGGCGGGCCAGCCAATAGTCGCCAAACGGCGATTCCTCCTCGGCTACGAAGCCGGTGACGTACCGGGCGGGCACGCCCCCGAGACGAAGCAGGATGACGGCCCCCGAGGCGAAATACTCGCAATGAGCGGCGGGCTGGTGCAGCAGGAAGTAGGTCAGCGGGTCGGCGTCCATGGGCACGTCGATCCCCAGGCGGTATTCGTAGTTCTCCCGGAAGTACCGCACGACGGCGGTCATTTTCTCACGCGGGGTCTCGGCGTCGGCGAAGATCCGCTCGGCCAGCTCCCAGACCGCCGGGGCCAGGTTCGAGGGGACCTGCAGACATCGCCCCTTGAAGACGGTGCCCAGTTTCCTCTCCCGCTGGATGCCCTCGGCCATCTTGACGTGGTAGTTCACGCCGGCGGGCAGATCGGCCGACTCGACGATGCGATGGCGATCGACGGAGATCTGATCGACCGGCAGGCGCAGCCTGGTCGCGTTGGCCGGCAGGAAGACCCCTTCTTCGATCGCCGGCGACGGCCAAATGTCCATGACACGGCGTTCGTCGGCCTGCCCGTAGCGAAGGTAGAACACGTTCCCTCCACCGGGCAGGTTCGGGTCGTCCCGGGCGGGTCGGCGCGTGACGAACTCCTCAACGGGCTCCCATCGCGAGGCGTGGAACCTGTCGAACGCCGCGCCGCGGAGGTAGCCCGGCGCGCGGCCGGACCGGACACGCAGGGCGATTTCGCCCGGGGCGTCGTTCTGGATTCGTTTGATGCTTTCCAGCTTCGCCTGCCGGGAGAAACCCACCGACGGAGGCGCTTGGGGAAGGCGAAACTTCGCCAGCCACAACGACGCCTCACGCTCGTGTTTTTTCAGCGTCTGGCTGGCGGTGTAGGAGCCCATCATCACCACGCCCAGAACCAGAAACGCAAGAACTCCCCGCATTCGCGAGGGGTGCCTGGTCCTCGCCGGTCGGCGGGCGGACATCGCGAACCGCACCGACGTGGCGATGTACGCCAGGGCGAGCACCTGGTAGGCCAGCTCCTCGCGAGGCCGAAGCAAGACGTCGCCCGCGCAGAGCAACACCATCAGCCCCAGAAGCATGAACGACGCCGGGAACCCGTCCTCGTGGCGGATGAAGAACATCGCCGTCATCGCCGCCAGCAGGAACTGTGCCCCGGCCCGGATGAACGAATACATCACGAACCCGCTGACCTCGTCGCCTTCGTAGGGAGCGAACCGCCACTTCAGCGAGAAGAGCATCCCGATCAGCAGAAAGAGGATCGCCTTGCGGATGGGGCGCATCGACCACTGACGTCGACCCGACACGCCCGCGGCCGCCACGAGCACCACCAGCGTGGGGTAGACCCACTCCCTGCCGGTCAGCGCCATCGCCAGGGCCGCCAGCGCCAGCAGCAACCACGCTATCGAGCGGCGTTTCATAGGCGATCCATCCCCCCGGCCCGCACCTGTTTGGGCGTAACCTGGACCACCGGGCCCGTCCATGCCTCGTCCTCGGCATACGACAGCGAGGTCTCCCCGTCGCGGACGATGGCCACCCGCGCCGAACACCCCGCCTCGACGGCGGCACGCACGAGCTGGCGTCGGGAGTCGTCCCAGTCCAGCAGGACGAAGACCACGGCCGAGACGGTTCCGAGCTCTTCGCTGAGGGCGGGGGTGACCGCCTCGAAGGGGTTGGTGCGACATTCATCGACCGAAGCGAGAATCTCCAGCATGTTCTCCAGCAGCGCGGTATGACGTCCGCTTCGGAAGACGTACAGATCCGGGCCGGCCGCGAAGAAGTCGATGATGTACTCGCCCCGGCTCATCGCGTCGGCCACGGCGGCGGCCAGGCTCACGCCCGCTTCGAGGTCGGCGAATCCGGTGGGTTTGGGCTTGCCCCGCCGCGGCGGGATGAACGTATCCAGCACCACAGCGACGCGGCAGTAATACTCCTCCTGGTACTCGCGGACCACCGGCGTTCCCAGACGGGCCCACGCGCGAGGCTCGATCCGCCGGAACGGGTCGCCCGGGCGATAGTCGCGATTGCCGATGTACTCGGGCGACTCGCCCACGTGGCTGGTCAGGGCGATCCCGCCGGGCTGGTATCGCGTGCCGACCGGGACGTCCACCGTGTGCAGGGGATGGAATCTGGGCAGCACCAGCAGGCTCTCGCGCCGATCCACCGCGGGGCCCGTGCGAAACAGGTTGAAGGGGAACGTCGAGTACACCCGCAACCCGTTCAACGTGTACAGCCCGCGGCGCAGGGGGCGAATCGCCATCGCCAGACGGACCGATTCCTTGCCCGCCAACCGATGCGCCGTCGGCGCGTGCTCGATGACCTCGATCTCGCGCGGCAGGTCGAACAGCCCCACCGACACGTCATACGCCGGCAGGCCCCAGCGATTCCGCACCGTGTAATGACCCCGCACCGGCTCGCCGGCGACGGCTTTGCCCTCGAACCCGCCCAGGACCGCGCAGCGAGGCCAGTACGCGAACCCCACAGCCGCCGCGACCACGAACAGCACCACCAGCCCCATGCACAGGTGGAAAATCGGGATGTCCAGCGTGAGCGATCCGAGCATCACCGTCGCGATGGTCCCCAGCGCCAGCAGACGGCCGGACTCGGTCATCCGGAAGCGGATGAACTCCCGGCTGGAGACCCGTCGCTTCGTGTTGCGCCGGCGGCGCCTGGTCATGTGGGAACCTTCACCTCGGAGAGGATGTTGCGGATCACCTCGGTTTTGCTCGTGCCGTCGTACTTGCTCTTGGAGGTCAGGATCACGCGGTGGGCCAGCACGTACGGCGCGAGGCGCTGCACGTCGTCGGGCAGGACGAACTCGCGCCCGTCGGCAAACGCCGCCGCCTGGGACGCCCGGCCGAGCATGAGCGAACCGCGCGGGCTTACGCCCAGCTTCAGTCGACCTTCGTTCCGGGTGGCGTGCACCAGCGCGACGATGTAGTCGGTAATGCTCTCATCCAGCGTCACCTGCTGAACCCGATGCTGCAGCTCGCGTACGAGGTGCTGGTCCATGACCGACTCGAGATCCTCAAGCGGGTGTCGCCGCGCGTGCGAGCGCAGGATGTCGGCCTCCACGTCGGCGTCGGGGTAGCCCAGGTCCAACATCACCAGGAACCGGTCCAGCTGCGCCTCGGGCAGCGGATAGGTTCCATGCGCGTCGACGGGGTTCTGCGTCGCCAGCACCAGGAACGGGCTGGGCAACGCGTGTCGCGTACCCTCGATGCTTACCTGCTGTTCGTTCATCGCCTCCAGCAGGGCCGACTGCGTCCGCGGCGAGGCGCGGTTGATCTCGTCGGCCAACAGAATGTTGCAGAAGATCGGCCCGCGGCGGAAGGTGAACGTCCCGCCCTGGGGGTTGTAGACGCTGGATCCGAGGATGTCTGCGGGCAGGAGATCGGGCGTGAACTGGATGCGATGGAATACCGCGTCGAGGCTGGACGCCAGCGCCTTGGCCAGCGTCGTCTTGCCCACGCCGGGGACGTCTTCCATGAGCACCGACCCGCCCGCCAGCAGCGAGATGGTCAGAATGTCGATCGCTTCGCTCTTGCCGTAGATGACCTTCGCGAGGTTCGCCCGCAAGGCTGCCAGTTGCTGCTGTGTCGCCGAAGTGTCCAGATCCATCCGCAATTCTCCCGCCTGCCGCATCCAGGAAAACCCGCCACGCCGACCAGGTTGCCGACCCCGTCAGGTCACCGGTCTATGGTACCCGACGCAGCCACGCCACGAAAGCAACCTTGCCCCGCCCGGAAGACCCCTTGACGCCGGCCCGGCCGGCAGGACAATACCCGCTGCACCCCCACCGGAGAACCTGCCCATGAGTCAACCTGTCGTGGAACGCCTCACCCTCGCCGACGTCACGCCCGAAATCGTGGAAGCCAGCGTGACCTGCCACCACCGGGCCTTCCCCAAACCCCGGCGAACGCGGGATCAGCGGATCGCCTGGATCAGCGAGCAGCTTGCCGCCGGCTGGCCCGGTCGGCCGAACCTGTCGTTCCACGTGGTGCGCGACGAGGTCGGCCGACATCTCGCCCAGGCCGAGACGTTCACCCGCGAAATCATCATCGCCGATGAGCCACTGGTCGTGCTTGCCCTCGCCGGGGTCTGCACCGATCCGGACTTCCGCCACAAGGGCCTGGCGCGGGCGGTGGTGCAGGCCGCCTTCAAACCCGTAGACGCCGGTGCGCCCACCCACGCGCTGTTCCAGACGTCGCACCCGGTTCAGCCGTTCTACGAAAAGCTCCACGCCGCCGTCGTCGAAAACCCATGGACCAACTCCCACGCCGAGGACCCCGCCGCCAACCCCTGGTGGGACGACGTGGTTCTGCACTATCCCGCCGATCGCCCCTGGCCGAGGGGCCCGGTCGACCTCCAAGGCCCGGCGTGGTAGGTG
>CAZYIH010000123.1:5182-9094 GCA_964646915.1 uncultured Planctomycetaceae bacterium
CGTTCGGCCGCCTAGCCATCGCGGCCGCAGCATTTCTTGTACTTCTTTCCGGACCCGCACGGGCAGGGGTCGTTTCGACCGACCTTGGGCACGTCGCGGACGATCTGCTTGACGGGTTGCGGCTCGGCGGCCTGTTGCTGGTCGGCCATGTCCTGGGCGAGGTGGTCGTAGCCCTGGAGTTGTTCGTGGACGGTGTTGGACACCTCGTAGACGCTGGCCATCTCGCTCTCGCCGGTAAGGCGGACCTTGAAGATCATGTCGGTGACCTTGTCGCGGACGCCGGCGAGCATCGCCCGGAAGTATTCCGAGCCCTCGCGTTTGTAGGCGACTCGCGGGTCCTGCTCGGCGTACCCGCGCAGGCCGATGCTGTCGCGCAGGTGGTCCATGCTCAGCAGGTGGTCCTTCCATGAACTGTCGAGAATCTGCAGCAGCACGAATCGTTCCAGCTCGGTCATTTCCCGTCGCAGGTACGATCGGCCGACGCGGACCAGCACGTCCATCGGCTCGGCGTTCTGGAAGTCCTCTTCGGTGAGTTCGGTATCGAAACGGTTCTTCGCCAGTTCGATGGCCGGTTCGATATCGGGCGAGTCGCCCAGCCGCGAGCGGATGTACCGGCGGATGGCGTCATCGTCGTCCCACTTGCGGGCCTCGCCGAGGAGACGTTCGTAAATGTCCTTCGGCTTGGCGTTGAGCACGTCCTCCAGCGCCAGACCCGCTTGATACTTGCGATTGGCCCAGCCGACGAGGGTCTCCATGGCGTAGACGTTCTCCGTGCCCGCCTGGGCGACCGTCATGTCCATGGCATGCTCGACGGGGTACTCGATCTCGCGATGGTGGTAGCCGGCCTGGACGATCTCGATGAGCTTCTCTGCCGCCTCGTCGGGCGTCTCCGAGAGGTCGTCGGCAGTGATCTGCTCCATGGCAAACTTCTGCCGGGCCCACTCGGCCAATGCTTCCACGGCGTAGCCATCGGTAAGGAAGGCCGCCACGCCCGAGAGGTCCACCTTCTCGATCTTCTCGGCGGCGGCTTCGGTGAGATGCTCCTCGACCTCGGGCGGATCCATCTTCCGCAACTGGTTCTGTGAGAGCTGCACGCCGAAGCGGCTCATGGCCCAACTGCTCAGTCCGCGGAGGTCCCACTCCTCGGGCGGAATCGCGTCGTCCATGTACTCGCCCAGCGTAATGGCGACCTCGTTGTTGGCTTCGTCCTTGGCGGCTTCGCGGAGCTGCCGTTGGATGTCCTCGATTTCGTCCATCGTGTCGCCGCGGATGCTGCCGGGCTGGATGCTGGACCGCACGGTCTGTCGGCCCCATTCGGCGATGCATCGCTTGACGTACTGCCCGTCGAGGTAACTGGCGGCCGCCTCGTCGATCACGTCGACGACCATGTCCATCACCAGCCCTTCGAGATTGCGTCCTTCCAGCACGGTCTGCCGGCGCGAGTAGAACTCCTTGCGCTGATAGTCCATCACCTCGTCGTATTCGAGGAGGTTTTTGCGGATCTCGAAGTTGCGTTCTTCGACCTTTTTCTGGGCCCGCTCGATGCCCTTGGAGATGCGGCGGTCCTCGATGGATGCCTCGCCCTGCAGGCCCAGCCACCCGAGCACCTTGAGCATCCAGTCGCCGGCGAAGATGGTAATCAGTTCATCGCGCAGCGAGAGGAAAAAGCGGCTCGAACCCGGGTCGCCCTGTCGACCCGATCGGCCTCGCAGCTGGTTGTCGATGCGGCGGGCCTCGTGGCGCTCGGTGCCGACCATGTGCATCCCGCAGGGGACTTCCTCGCGGCATCTGGTTCGGCCGCGCTCGGGGAAGTCCTGGTCCAGCTTGGGTTTGAAGCAGTGGGCGCAGTTGGTGGCAGCGTCGTACTGCTGGCAGTGGATGCAGCACTTGTTGACGCCCGAGGGGTAGAGCGGGTCTGGCTCGACGCCGAGATCGCGCAGCGTCTGCTCGTCGGGGACCTTGCATTTGTCGTACACCACGCCCGCACCGAGCTTGATGTCCGTACCGCGGCCGGCCATGTTCGTGGCGATGGTCACCGTGCCGACCATCTGCTTGCTGCCCTGCTTGAGCGGGCGCTGCAGGCCGGCGTTGACGACGATCTCGTTCTCGCGGGCGGCGTTTTCCGGCCGACCGTTGAGCACCTGGTGATCGATGCCGTACCGCTTCTGCAGCATGTTCGAGAGCGCCTCGGACTTTTCGATGCTCGTGGTACCCACCAGCACCGGTCGCCCCAGGTCGCGCGAGTAGTGCTTGACCTCCTCGACGATCGCGTCGTATTTCGCTTCGGTGTCGGCGTAGATGCGGTCTTCGTGGTCCACGCGGTTGACCGGTCGGTGCGTGCGGACGGCGACCACGTCCAGCTTGTAGATTTTCGAGAACTCGTTGGCCTCGGTCAGGGCGGTACCCGTCATGCCCGCCAGCTTCTTGTACATCTTGAAGAAGTTCTGCAGCGTGATCGTCGCGAGGGTCTGGTTCTCCTTCTTGACGGTGACGCGTTCCTTCGCTTCGACGGCCTGGTGGAGCCCGTCGGACCACTCCCTGCCTTCCATGAGTCGCCCGGTGAACTCGTCGACGATGACGACCTTCCCATCGCGGACGATGTAGTCCTTGTCGCGCTCGTACACCAGATGGGCGCGGAGGGCCTGGTTCATCAGGTGAGGCCATTCCATGTTCGCCCCCACGTAGAAGCTGCCCACCCCCGCGATCTCCTGGGCCACCCCGACGCCCTCGTGGGTGAGGTTGACGGACTTCTTGTCCAGCTCGACCTCGTAGAGCTGGTCCTTCTGCCTGAGCGTCGCCTCGGCCTGGGCGAGGTTCTCCCGCGCCTCGTCCAGTTCCTTGCGGATTTCCTTGCGGCGATCCTCGTCGCCCTTGGCCCGGTCCAGTTCGCCTTCCAGCGTGGTAACCTTCTGCCGCAGCGACTCGACGGCCTTGTTGGCCTGGTCCCACGGACGGTTCTTGTTGATGACCTCGCGGGCGACGCTGTCGGCCTTGGAGTATTTGCCCGTTCCCCCGTGGGCCGGTCCGGAAATAATCAGCGGCGTGCGGGCCTCGTCGATGAGGATGTTGTCCACCTCGTCGATGATGGCGTAGTCCAGCGGGCCCTGGACCTGCTCAGCCGTCGAAAGCTTCATGTTGTCGCGCAGGTAGTCGAACCCGAACTCGGAGTTGGTCCCGTAGGTCACGTCCCGGGCATACATCGGCTGACGCTGCTTGCTGTTCATCTCGGAGGTGATGTAGCCCACCGTCACACCCAGCAGAGCGAAGATCGGCTCGGCGAACTCCGCGTCGCGCTGCACGAGGTAGTCGTTGGTGGTCACCACGTGGGAGTGCATCCCGTCCAGCCAGGCCATGTAGATCGCCGGATAGCAGGCGATGGTCTTGCCCTCGCCGGTGGCTTCCTCGGCGATGGTCCCCTCATCGAGGATCATCCCCGCCACCAGCTGCACGTCGAAATGGCGGTGCGATCGCGACCGGCGGGCGGCTTCGCGGACCAGGGCGAACGCCTCGGGCAGGATCGCGTCGCGCGGCTCGCCGCCCCCGCGGCGCTGCCTCAACTCGTCCGAGCGGACCAGCAGCTCCTCGTCGCTGAGACGCTGGATCTCGTCTTCCAGCGGGTTGATCTCCTCGCGGACGCGCCGCAGGCGGGCGCGGACGAGGCGTTCGTTTCGGCTGCCGCCGATGAGCTTCAAAAACAGGTGTCCGAGCAGTTTGAGCATAGAATGTCACCGGGCGAACGACCCCGTCGGGCAATGACTGCGACGGACGGTTGGCTCGCCTCGTATCTTGGGTTATGCTGCGCTGACGTCCCCGGCGGTCGGCTGGGGAGCTCGCCTCCCGACGACGGGGGGCGAAGGCGGGTGCAGTATCGCATCCGGCCGCCAGTGGAGTCAAGCACACCGCAGGGAGACA
>CAZYIH010000124.1:0-9053 GCA_964646915.1 uncultured Planctomycetaceae bacterium
CCGAACCGCCCGGCCTGTTCCATGCCATAATGCGTGCACCGCCGCGAGCCCACCACGCCGATGGCCAGTGCGTCGGGGGCGGTCAGCTCTCCGCAGACGTACAACAGTGGCGGGCGAGACGGGCCCAGATGTTGCAGGGCGCGGGGGTAGTCCGCACTGTCGCAGCCGATGATGCGCACACCCAGGCGGTCGGCTTCGCGGAGTTCGTCGTCGATCTGCCCGTCGGTCACCGAGCGGATCGCCACCGCCGTCTTCGGGCCGACGGTCTGCACGCGGCGGAGTTGTCCCTCGGACGCAGCGGCCACGCCGGCGGGAGTGCGGAAGGCCTTCACGAGACGATGGAACGTCACAGAGCCTACCCCGTCGGCCAGGTGCAGGCGGAGCAGCGAGCGAATGTCGGTGGTATCGTTCATGGTCGGTATCCCCAATGGGGCACGGATTATACATCTCAGCCGGCGGTGTTGTAAGATATTCCTTGCCCCGACGTCTATGGGAGGGGCATAATCTGTCAAAGGTTCCAGCCGGGGGCGGCCGGGACCGAGTCAGGGGAGCGATCGTCTCCCTCACCTGTTGCATGGAAGGAGTCTGGGATGAGCACAGCCGCCCGTTGGGCTGCAGCGTTTCTGTGCGTCGTGAGCGTAGGGGTCTTCGTCGGGTGCGACGGGCAACTCCACAGCGTTGACGACGAACAAGCCAAAGCCACCGCGAAGGATCGGGTGTATCCTGCCCTGGTCTACATCAAGCCGATCCAGGAGGTGTTCGAGGGCGGTGAGCGTGAGCGGGCCCAGGTGGTCGGCTCGGGCGTGATCATCGATCCCAACGGCTACGTCGTGACCAACAATCACGTCGCCGAGAACGCCATCGAGGTCAACTGCGTGCTGGGCGACAAGACGCAGGTGCCCGCCATCGTCGTCGGGCTGGACCCCGAGACGGACCTGGCGCTGCTGAAGCTCAAGCTGCCCGACGGCCACGACCCGTTGCCTTACGCGAAATTCGCCGACAGCAGCAAGGTCATCGAAGGCCAACTGGCCATGGCGCTGGGCTCGCCGTTCGGGTTCGAGCGGAGCATCTCGCAGGGGATCATCTCCAACACGCGGCGGTACCTGGGCTTCTCCTCGCAGCACCGGTTCAACCTGTGGTTCCAGACCGACGCCGCCATCAATCCCGGCAACTCCGGCGGACCGCTGGTGAACGCCGACGGGCAGATTATCGGCATCAACACGCTGGGCATGTGGGCCGACGGGATCGGGTTCTCCATCCCATCCAACGTGGTGACGGACATCACCGCCCGGCTGCGGAAACGCGCCGACGCGACCGACCCGAACGACTGGCCCGTGAAGGTGCAACGCACCCAGACCGGCCTGCAGCTGCAGGCGCTGAAGGACTTCAACTCCAACACGTTCACCGACGCCAACTGCGGCGTGCTGGTCCGCAGCGTCGACGCCGAAAGCCCCGCCGCGAACGCGGACATCCGGGACGGCGACCTGCTGGTGGCGATCGCGAGCTCTTCCCAGAGCGACTCCCAAGACGACCAGGCGATGCTGCTGGTCGACGGGATGTACGTTGAGAACCTCCCTGCCATCGAGCGCCGTCTCGCGCGGCTGCCGGTGGACGCCAATACGTCCATGCTCATCGCGCGAAAGGTCAAGGGCGGCGAACCCGGCGACGCCAACATCCCCGATGGGATCGCCATTCGCCGGGCGGGCAAAGCCGACAAACCCATGACCCGTCGGCTCCCGGGACTCGGGCGGCGGTCGCTGATGGTGGTGACGCTCGCGCCGGCGTTGCGCGGGAAGTTCGAGGGCGAGGACCTGGACCTCAAACGCTGGAACATGACGGTCAAGGAGATCTCGCAGTACAAAAACCCCACGCTGCACTTCTTCCAACCCGACGGCGGGGTGTATATCCAGGGCGTGCGATACGAGGGCAACGCCTCGGACGCCGGGCTGGCGCAAAATGACATCATCCTGAAGATCGGCGAGACGAAGGTCAAAACGCTCCAGGACGTCAAGGCTGCCTACGACAAACTCATCAACGATCCGAAACGGGCGGACAAGAAGGTGCTCATCACCATCAAGCGGCAGAACCGCCTGGACTGGAAGACCCTCGACTGGGCCAAGGACTACCTCAAGGAGGAATAATCATGAAGAAGCTCCTGATCGCAATGACGATGCTGACGATGGTGGTCCTGCCGGCCTGGCTGAGCGCGGACGGATCGGCCGATGCGCAAGACCCCAACACCGCGATGTCGACCGAAGACGCCAACGCCCCGGCCGACGACGCCAACGAGCCGCTCTTCCCCGAAGCGACGCTCACCGCGGCCAGGCGGAGTCTGGTGATCGTCCGCACGTGGTTCAAGAAGGACGTCACCGAGACGCCCTCGGAAGTCGAGGACAATTACCGCCTCTCGGAAATGTACGATGAGTACATCGAGAAGAAGCGACCCCGCGAGACCTCGGGCGTGGTGATCGATAAAGGACGCATCCTGGTCTACGACGACGGGATCGAACCGCGATTCATCGACCGCGTCGAGGTGGAAACCGTCGCCGGTGAGCAGATCCCCGCGACCCGCTCGCGGCTGCTCTCAAACGTGACGGCCATCGAGCTGGTCGTTCCCAGGAAGCACGCGTCCAAGCTGACTCCGCTCGCGTTTGCTCCCCTGCCCCGCGGACTGAACAGCTCGCTCAGCGAGGCGGGCCTGTTGCAGGAAGAGGACCAGTGGCGGATCCGCAAGCACCCGCTGAGCCCCTCGGTGCGGTTCGCCCGCGGCGAGATCGACAACGTCTTCTACGGCTATCGGGGCTATCGAGGCCGATACCGCGGGATGAACACCACCGAGCCGGGCATCGTCTGTCGAAAGGACGGAAAGCCCGTGGGATGCTCGCTGGGGCGGTTCTTCGACGTCAAGCAGACCGAGTGCCTCTGGAAGGGCCCGGACCTCATCGACGCCAAGGGCATCGCCACCGCTGAGCTGGCCAAAAAGGAAGAATCCATCCGTAGCAAGCTGGACGATTCGCTCCACGAGATCATCATCAAGTTCCGGGGCGAGTCCGGCAGCGGGCGGTACGGCTATGGCAGTTCCGCCGCCGGCCGAGAGGTGCCCGTCTTCGCCGTGGCCATCAGCGATAAGCACATCTTCGTGCCCATCCCGCTGGACCGCAAGACGGCCGACCGGATCGACAAACTCTACATCAAGCATTCCCCCTCGAAGCGCGAGCGGGTGGAGTTTGCCGGGGCGTACAAGGGATTCACCGGGTTCGTGGTGACCGTCCGCAAGGGCAAGCTGCCCGCGCATATCAAGCTGGCCAAGAACAATCAGCCGCCAATGAAACCGTTCTGGGAAGGCTCGCTGCGTCGCAAGTTCGGGCGCAAGTATCTCGAACTGAGCACCAACCGCCTGATCGGAAAATCCCGCGGCTACGAGGGCAAGTACCACTGGGAGGCGATCCGCGGGATCGGGCGGGGCAGCGTACTGCTGAACTTCGAGGGCGAGCTGGTGGGCATGTATCTCCGTCAGCGCGTCGAGAACGAGGAAGCCAAGAAACTCGAACGCTCCGACCGTTACTACGACCAGACACCCACCGAGACGCGCGTGTTCACCATCTCCGAGCTGCGCGACGCCCTGAAGAGTCCCGAGAAGTACATGGACCCGAAGATCAAGATCCGCCCGCGCACGCTCGCGAAGCGGCGGGCGTGGCTGGGGGTGGAATTCGTGCCGATCAACAAGGAGCTCGCCGAGCAGTTCAAGGTGGAAACGCCCACCAAGGACGGCCAGATCGGGTTCGTCGTGAACGTGGTCTACCCCGACAGCCCCGCCGCCAGGCTGGGCATCGAGCCGGGAGATATCCTCCTGCGGGCCCAGTCGGCGGGAATGCCCTATCCGTTCGAGTTCCAGGCGCGACTGGCCGGCGGGAACGACTATGACTACCCCTGGTACCGTCGGGGTGGCGGGGGCGAACTCGGGCCGGCTGCCAGCATCTGGAAGGACCGCCAGAACTTCCTGACCCGCGCGATGGATGCCATCGGTGTGGGCAAGAATGTCGTCCTGTGGGTCCAGGACCGCAACGGCAAGGACGCCGGGGAGATCCGGAAGACCAACTACAAGATCGAACTGGCCCCGCCGGACCAGGATTCCGCCCAGAAGTGGCAGAACCGCAAGCTGGGCATCACCGTGCGGAACCTTACCTACGAGGTGCGATACGCCCTGAACCGCAAGCCCTCCGACCCCGGCGTGCTCGTGGCCAAGGTGGAATCCGGCTCGCCGACGCTGGTGGCGAGAATCTTCCCCAACGAGGTCATCACGCAGCTGGGCGATACGCCGGTGAAATCGGCAAAGCACCTGCGGGATCTCGTCGCCAAGGCCAAAGCGGACGGGCTCGAGAAGGTTCGCCTGACGATCCTGCGGCTGGGCAAGACGCGATTCGCCGACCTGCAGATCACCGAATACGACCCGGCCGACGACGAAGGACTCGACGAGGAAGACGAGGAGTAATCGGCCAAGGCGTCAAGGGGGACAGGCAGGTTTTGTCTCGTCAACGCGCAGAGAACGAGCGAGGATGTTGACCCAACGGCAAAGGCGGCTGCAGCGGCAGACAGGCGCACAACCAGCCAGTTCCCTTTCTCCTTAAACGTGACATGGGCTTCCAGTTGGAAATCCTGAGCGAAGCCGAAGGGCCCATGAAAACACGGCCTGGAAGGCCGTGCTACGTGAATGCTCCTTCGACGGTTACAGCGACCAGACGCCGGGGACCTCCGCGCGACAGTGCGGGCAGGTTCCCGCGTCGAGGTCGTTACGGGAGACCATGAAGCCCTGACGATCGATGAGCTTCTCGCTGCACGACGGGCAGAACGTGCTCTCGCTGGCGTGGCCGGCAACGTTGCCGCAGTAGATGAACCGCAGCCCGGCCGAGAGACCGATCTCGGTGGCCCGTTCGAGCGTCGCCAGCGGCGTGGTCTGGCCGTCCGTCCGCTGATAGCTCGCGCGGAATCGGCTGACGTGCCACGGGACGTCTCCTTCGAGCGAGGCGATGAACTCCGCGATCTGCGTGAGTTCCTCGTCGCTGTCGTTCATGCCGGGAACCACCAGCGTGGTCACCTCCACCCACACCCCGGCGGCCCGCAGCGCCCGGAGGCAGTCCAGCACCGGCTGAAGCGACGCACGCATCACCTGCTGATAGGTCTCCTCGCGGAAGGCTTTGAGGTCCACATTGATCGCTGTGAGATACGGGGCGATGGTCTCGACGGCCTGGGGCGTCATGTACCCGTTGGACACGAAACAATTCCCCAGCCCCTTCTCGCCGGCGAGCCTGGCGGTGTCATACGCCAGCTCGAAGAAAATCGTCGGCTCGGTGTACGTGTAGCTGATCGAGCGGCAGTTGTGGTTCACCGCAGCCGCTACGAGATCTTCCGGCGGCGCGGGTTGACCGTCCAACGCCCCCCCGTCGCGCGGCGATTGGCTGATCTGCCAGTTCTGGCAGAAATCGCACTGAAAATTGCACCCCACCGCCGCCACCGACAGGCTCTCACTGCCGGGCAGCACGTGAAACAGGGGCTTTTTCTCGATCGGGTCGATGTTCGCGGCGATGATCGACTCGTAATTGAGCGTCTTGAGCTCTCCGTCGACATTCCGCCGCACGCGGCAGAGTCCCAGCGCGTCGGGCTTGATCCGGCACTCGTGGCCGCAGAGGTGGCAATGCACCTGCTTGTCGTCCAGCGGCTCCCATAGCATCGCGTCGTGCGGTTGCGGCATTGCATAGGCCTTTCCGTGAAACCTCGCGTCTCATCACCAGCCTATACACGAAAGCCCGAGAGAACCACGTTCCTGCGCTGCCCTCGCAGAGCAACGCCCCCCTGCACGCGAATTCCAGACTACCGGATCCGCCCGGTTGCGGAGCGAACGTTCGTGCCCGGGCGATTCTGCTCGCCGCGGTCAGTCTTCGCTCTTCGGGCCGAGCAGCTCGTTCACTCCCCGGGCGAACTCGCCGCCTCGCATCAAAGTCTCCCCTACCAGCAGGGCCGATACGCCTGCGTTGCGGAGTTTCTCGACGTCCTCGCGGGTCTTGATGCCCGACTCGCTCACCACGGGGGTCTCCTCGCCGACAAGGTCCAACAGCCTCAACGTGGTCCCCAGGTCCACCTCGAAAGTGGCGAGGTTGCGATTGTTGATTCCCAGCAGGCCGTACTTCGGCAGCGGGAAACCCACCACCGATCGCATGCCCATCACCTCCTCGACGTCGTGCACCTCCAGCAGCGTCGTCATGCGAAGCTCGGTGGCGAGAATCATCAGATCCAGCAGCTTCCCCGGCGGAAGGGCTGCGGCGATGAGCAGAATGGCGTCCGCGCCGGCCGCCCGCGCCTCAAAAACCTGGATCGGGTCGATGATGAAATCCTTGCGCAACACGGGCAGGCTGCAGGCGTCCTTGACGGCTGAGATGTAATCCAGGTGCCCCTGGAAGTACTGCTCGTCGGTAAGCACACTGATGGCCGAGGCGCCGCCGGCTTCGTATTCGCGGGCGATTTCCGCCGGTCGGAAGTCCTCGCGAATGACGCCGGCAGAAGGAGAGGCCTTTTTCGCCTCGGCGATGAGATTCACCAGCCTCGCCGGCCTGCCCGTGACCGCGGAGAAGAAATTCCGCGGGCCCGAGGCCTGCCCGGCCCGGTCGCGCATCGCCTCCAGAGAGGTCCGCTCGTACAACGCAGCCACCTCTTTGCGCTTGGTTTCCAGGATGCGGTGCAATATAGTTTCTGCCATCGGGATACGCCCTCCGTATACGGATCGAAATCAACCTACTCGCGCGAGCTGATCGATGTCAAACCCATTGTACGCCTTGGCCGATGCGGCGAAGGGACTTGCACAAACCGGCCCCACCAGCCAACCGGCCTTGAGCGACCCGACGATGTCTCCCCTGCTGACGGGAATCACCGCGGTGGGGACCGTCATGCTCGCGATCTGGACGATCCGCCGTATCGCCGTTCCGGCCAAGCTCGACCTGGCCACCCGCACCTCCCCACGCCCCAGCACGCTCACCCCGCTGCATGCGATTATCCCGCTTATTCTGTGGGTACTGGCAAGCGCCGTCGCCGGCCATTTCTGGGGCGAAATGCCCGAGATACTCCTGGCCAACATCGCCGGCCAACTGGCCCTTCTGGGCTCGACGCTCGCGGTGGCCCACCTGGCGTTCCGCAACGGCCTGGTCCGGGGCTTCGGGCTCTCGACGCGACATTGGCTGTTCGACGCGGGACGGGCAGCCATGGGTACGCTCATCGCCATGCCCATCGTGCTGGTGACACTCTCTGTGAGCCGTTGGCTGATTCCCCCCGACCTCCAGCGACACCATTTTCTCCTCGAACAACTGCCCTCGCTGCCGATCGGCTGGAAGGTCGTGCTGATCGTCTCTGCGGTGGTCCTGGCCCCGCTGGCTGAGGAGACGTTCTTCCGCGGGCTGCTGCAGACGATGATCCGCCGATACACCCGTCGCCCCTGGGTGGCGATCGCCTGTGCAAGCGTGTTGTTCGGCGCGGTCCACGCCTCGTTCATCCAGGATGTCCCGTCGCTGGTGTTGCTGGGGGTCATCCTGGGCTACAATTACGAACGTACCAGCCGACTCGTCGCCCCGATCCTGACCCACGCGGCCTTCAACGCCATCATGATCGCCGAGACCCTGCTGACACCGTGAACCCCGCTCGGCTGCGCTATCGCGCGAGGCGATGGAGATACTCCGCCCCGATCGTCAGCCGTTGCATCCATTCGCCGGGCAGGACGTGGTACACCCACACCGCCAGAACGCCATGGGCCAGCCCCAGCGTCAGCAGATTCGGGTGCCGCAGGAACTGCACGCACCAGACCATCCCCGCCCCGAACGTCAGCGCCACCAACGGCCAATTGGGCGCATGCATGATGGCGAACACCCCTGCCGCCCACGCGACCGCCGCCCACGCGGGCAACCCCGCCTGACGGAACCGTCGCAGCCCGAAAGCCTGGAGCAGATACTGCTGAATGGGGCCCCAGAGCATGTACTGGCTGCCCATGCGGGCGAAATGCCCCGCGTGATGCCAATGCCATCCCCCCGCCCACCAGCCGACCAGGCCGACCCCGAGCATCATCACCAGCATCGTGGGCAGGACTTCCTTCAGCGACGGACGAAACGTGTCCAGCCGCAGGCCGGAATCTTTCGGGCGGTCGCCGTGGAGCAGGTTCATCGCGATCGGCCAGGCCGCGGCAAAGACGAAGAACGCCACGACCCACGCATTGACCTCCCGAGGCCGACGCATGCCCACCAGCGTGTACAGCAGCGCGATGGCGACGTACCCCAGCACCTCGCCCACGAGCATCGCGCGAACGGGCCACGGGGGCGAATCACTCCGCAGCGCCGCCAGCCAACCGCTGTTGCCGGACTCGGACGCCGGATCAGCCATGCAGCTTGACAGCCAGCTCGGCGATCATTCTGCCGTGGTTATAGCACTGCCGACGGGAGCGGTCGTCGAGGTCGCCGACGGCGACGGCCCCGTAGTGGTCGCCCATCACCGACCCCTGCACCACGCAGCCATGGATGAGCAACGCCTGGAGCATGTGCATGATGGCCGACTCGTTTCCGCCGCCGACATTGGCGCTGCTGGCGAATGCCCCGCCCACCTTGCCCACCAGCTTGCCGTGGATGGTGATGCTCTGGTCCAGCAGCGTTTTGATTTCGCCGGCCATCGAACCGTAGTAGACCGGCGAGCCGAGGATGATCCCGTCATACGACGCGAGATCCTGCGGGGCGACCTGATCGACCGTGCGGATCTCGGGCTCTGCCTTGTCCACCTGCCCGACGCCCTCGGCGACGGTCTCGGCCATGTGCTCGGTGTGATGGGTCCTGGAGTAGTAACAGATCAGTATCTTGGCCATAGCTGGTTGCTCCTGAATGAGTTATTTCGCCTGCCTGCCGGCAGGTGCCGAACAAGTCGCGGGCCCTGCGGCTGCGTGGGTCACATCGCGCCGGGACGCGATGGGTTCGCCCGATCATTCTGCCGCGCCGGCGGCGCGAAGTAAACCACCGAGATCGCAGGCGACA
>CAZYIH010000125.1:0-9017 GCA_964646915.1 uncultured Planctomycetaceae bacterium
CCCGGCCTTGCCAGTCGTCCATCAGCCGATCGTCCCGCCAGGTGTAATGCGGTTTGAGTCGCTCCCAGTCGTCGCGCGTCTTAACGGGGAAGTCCAACGGAAGGGGCAGCGTGGCCGAGTGACGACAGAGCTTCATGGTGCGTCCCAGCCCGTCGCGCGCAATAATTTCGTCGTCGGTCTCGCTGAGGATTTCGCCTTCGGGCAGCCCGACGGCGCCGCAGTGGGCAGGGACCCATCCGAACATCGGCTGACGGTAGCGAAAGTCGCTGAAGTCCAGCTCGCCTGCCGAAGCGCCCTGATCCCGCCATTCGTCCTTGAGTCCCACCAGCGGGCCGAACAGCTCGGTCAGCATCGGCGGGCCCGGGCGGTCGAACGTCATATACTCGACGTACTCCTCTCGGCCGACCTCTCGCGAGCGATGGATCACGATCTTCCGGTGTTCGTTCGTCAAGGCATCCAGCGACATGCGCATCTCTCCGAGGGGTGTATGGCCACACCGTCAGGCAAAAAGAAGACCTCCGCAGCGTCTCGCGGCGGAGGTCGGTGGATCGGTTCAGGAAGTGGGGCGCTACCGCATGACCCACGTTTTGCTCTTGAGGCGGATCGACTTGGCCGTCCGTGAGGCCGCCTCGCCGGAAACGTCGTAAGTCAGCTTACGCGTCTTGGTGAGGATGATCTCCTCTTTGGTTTTCGTCTCGCCGTTCTTCTGGTACTTGATCGGGACCGGGAGCTTGACGCGCGTCGACTCGCCGCTGAGGCCGGAAATGAAGATGTCGAATGCTCCGGCGTCCTTGTCGAAGTCCGGCCAGATGGCAACGCCTCTCTTGGCGTTGTCGGCGCCCTGCAGAAGCTTGCCGATCATGGCGGTCTGTGTCCGCAGAAGGGGGTCGTTGTAGATCTTCTTGATCCGCTCGAACACGACCGACGGAACGCCGCGCCCGGCACGGAGCAGTTCGCCCGTGTCGGTGTACAGCACGAACTCCGGGGTAAAGCCGATGTCCTGCCCCGTGCGATTGACGACCTTGTACCGCATGAACCAGAACCGCTGGGGGGTATCACTGCCCGGGATCTTCACCATCATGGGCGTGGGCTGCTCAAAAGTGAAATCCAGGTCCCAGCTGGGCGAGGCTTCCGAGGGCTTGGGTGCGGACGTCGCCGGACCGACCCACAGACAGGCGGCCGCCGAGATCAACACTACGGTTGCGAGCTTCCTCTTCATACGTCAACTCCCGAAGGGGTCCGTAAACGGCGCCCACCGCGCCACACAACCTGAAAACTACCCGCCCCCGCCGATAAAGTCAACGCCGTGAACAAAAGTTATCCGCCCTCAGAGCCGACGTGTCTGCCCCAACGCAACACAAGGGGAGTGCAATCTTCCGCCCGCCGATGGTACCATGCCCGCCATGCCCGAGAAGTGGACCATCCAGACGCCCGCCCGGGGCGATCAGCTCGCCGCCTGCAGGCTCGTTGTAGCCGGCAGAGGCGACAAAAACCAGCCGTCCCGGCAGGGCGACGCGCTGCACCAGCTGCTGTCCCTGCGACGGCCCGATGAATACTGGCTGCGCTGGGCCAGGCCGACGGATCGACCTTCGGGGCCGCCGGGCGGCGCGTGTGTGGTGTTGGCCGATCCGGGCAAGGTGGGCATCGCGCTGTATCCGGCGGCGGGGGAGGACGGCGTCGACGAAGCAGCCCTGTCGCGCGCCATCGCCGCTGCCACCGACGACGCACTGTCGGACGGTCTTTCGCTGGTGCAGTCCATCCCGCCCGAGGGCGCCGAGGCAGACGTGGCTGTGCTCGTGGACGCCGGTTTCCGCCTGCTTGCTGAGCTGCAGTACATGCGGCGCGACCTGACGGGCAAGCCCGAACCACACCTCCCTCAGCGAGAGGAAGTCACGGTGGAATCCTTCGGCGAATACAGCCAGGAGGAATTGGCCGCCGTCATCCAGGCGACCTACCAGGACTCGCTGGACTGTCCCGGCCTGGCTGAGCTGCGGGAAATGGACGACGTCATGGAAGGGCACCGCGCCACGGGTATCTTCAACCCCTCGACGTGGTGGCTGGTCCGCTGGGAAGGCCAAGCGGCCGGTTGCGTCCTGGTCAACCAGAGCATATCGGGCGAAGCGCAGATGGTGTATCTGGGCGTGATTCCGGCGTTCCGTGGAAGGGGACTGGCGCGATGGATGACCGCCGCGGTGATGCAAGCCTGCTGGCAGGAAGGGCTTACGGCTATGACGCTGGCGGTGGACCGCCGCAACGCCACCGCGGCCCGCGCGTACCGCGCTGCGGGGCTGACGATCTGCCGGGAGCGAAATGCCTATATAAAGCACTGCTGAATAACAGGTTGCGAGTTTGTTAAGGGCCGGTGTGGACAACATGTGGACGAAACTTTTTTTTCGGTCCCAAGGTTGGGTATTTCCTGATCTTGGCGGGTGTGGATAAGTTCTGGCCGGGTCCGTTAGGCCTTTTGGTTTGACCACTTCGGGATGGTGGAGTAGAGTCTGAATCGGCAAAAGGGAGCCCGGAACACGGTGGGCCGTTGAGGTCGTTTCGGGATCCGATATGTGCGGGAAACTTGTTGTGTCTAAGTCGCTTGCGGGCGAAGAGCCGGCCGGCGAGCCTTTCGGAACAGGAAAAAAGTATGGATCAAAGGACGGAATCGGTGCGCGCTGAGAGCGACCCGGTGGATGACATCCTCCAGACCCTTCGAGGCCGGATCGGGCCTCAGAAGTTCCGGGCATGGTTCAAGAGTGGAACCACGCTCTCGCTGGATGATTCTCATCTGAAGGTGGCCGTCCCCAATCCGTTTGTGGCCAACTGGATCGAGACGCACTACGTTTCCGAGATCGCCTCGGCCACCGAGGAACGCCTCGGACAGCAGCGGGCGGTGATGGTGACGGTGGATCCTGAACTGAGCGGAAAGCTCCGCAAACGCACGCTGGACGCCCAGGCGGACATGGTCACCAAGGCGACTCATGGCCGCCAGCGGAAACGCCCGACCTTTCAGCCTGCACCGCTTCGCTACGCGCTGAAGGAGTTCGTCGTCGGGCAGAGCAACAAGCTTGCCCACTCGGCGGCGGTGGCGGTCAGCCGGGCCGGGGAGCCGCCGTTCAATCCGCTGTTTGTGCATGGTCCCTGCGGGGTCGGCAAGACGCACCTGCTGCAGGGCATCTGCAACGGAGCTGCCACCGGACCCAAAGGCCGGCAGATGAACTACCGTTACGTGACGGCTGAGCAGTTCACCAACGAGTTTCTCTCGTCGCTTCGGCAGAAGAAAATCGCCGAGTTTCGGAACCGATACCGCAACCTCGACCTGCTGGCGATCGACGACGTGCACTTCCTGGCGGCCAAGAAGGCCACCCAGGACGAGTTCCTCCATACGTACAACGCGATCGAGTCGCTGGGCAAGCAGATCGTGCTCGCCTCGGATGTGCATCCGCGCATGGTCGGCGAACTCAACGAGCAGCTCACCAGCCGCTTCCTCTCGGGCATGGTGGTGAAGATCGACGCCCCCGACGAGGCGACGCGCATGAAGATCCTCCAACAGCGCGCCCGGCGGATGAAGATGGACCTCCCCTCCGACGTGCTGGAATACATCGCCACCCACGTCCGATCGTCCGTGCGGGAGCTGGAAGGCACGCTGGTGAAGCTGGCGGCCCTCTCGGCATTGGGCAACGGCCAAGTGACCCTGGAGATGGCGACCGACGCGCTGGCGGAACATCTCTCGCGAACCGACAGCGCCGTGACGCTTGGCGGCATCGAGGCGGTGGTCGCCCCGTACTTCGGGATCACGCCGGCCGACCTGCATTCCTCGCGCCGGACACGAACGGTATCGCTGGGGCGGATGGTGGCGATGTATCTCGCTCGCCGGCACACGCAGATGAGCTTCCCGGAAATCGGGCGGTTCATGGGCAAGAATCACTCCTCGGTCCTCCTTGCCTGCAAGCGGTTCGAGAAGCTGCTGGCCGAGGACGGCGAGGTGAAGTGGACCACGCCCGGCGGAACGCGGACCATGCCCGCCGGGACGCTCCTGGAACTGCTCAGCGAGCAGATCCGCTAGGAGGCGGAGGCCAAATGAGGGCCTGACGTTGCCCGGCTGGCCGGGACGACGGGGCGGGCAGACCGCTCGCTCGGGAGGCCTTCGGAGGCGTTGTCAGGTGGACGTGCCGGAAGGCGCCGGCACGGAAGTACAGACCAGGGACGGGGCGTCCGGGCTTGTCGAGTCAGCCTGTCTCTTGTGCAGCAGGTTGACGGCGGGCCCGGACGTTTTCTTTTTCCGCGTCTTTGCGGGAATCCCTGCTCGCAGTTCTCCGCGAAACCGCCGGAAGGCGGAAGGGGCTATTTCGCCGCCTGCACCGCCGTGATGGCCGTGATGAGCACGATGTCGTCCACGCTGCAGCCCCGCGAGAGATCGTTGACCGGTTTGGCCAGCCCCAACAGCAGCGGACCGAGGGCGCTGGCGTTGCCCAGACGCTCGACCAGCTTGTAGGCGATGTTTCCACACGAGAGATCGGGGAATACCAGCGTGTTGGCCTTGCCCGCCACGGGGGAGGATTTCGCTTTGCGCTCGGCGACGCTGGGGAGGATGGCGGCGTCGAGCTGCAGTTCGCCGTCGATTTTCATTTCCGGCCGACGTTCCTGGGCCAGGCGGGTGGCGTCGATGACCTTCTGGACGGCCGGGCTGAAGGCAGAGCCTTTCGTGGAGAAGCTCAACATCGCCACGTGCGGTTCGACGCCCAGAAGCGACTTGCACGCGCCGGCTGCGGCGATGGCGATATCCGCCAGTTGCTCGACGGTCGGCTCGGGAACCACGCCCGTATCGGCGAAAATCAGCGACCCGTCAACGCCGACCTCCTCGACGATCGTGTTCATGATGCTGCAGGAACTGACGGTCTTGTTACCGTCTTCCAGACCCACGCCGAACAGCGCGCTGCGGACCGTATCCCGTGTGGGGCAGATGGACCCGGCCACCATGCCCTCGACCTCGCCCGAGCCCACCATCATCCCGCCGTAATAGACGGGTTTGGCCAGCAGCTTATCGGCGTCGGCGGGGGACATGTCCTTGTGCTTGCGGCGCTCGTGAAGCAGCTGGATGTATTCCGGGCGACGGTCGGCCTCCATATGATTGAGGATCTCGATCCCGTCGAGGTTGATCTCCAGTTCCTTCGCCCGGGTTGCGATTTCATCCGGATCACCGAGGAGGACGACTTCGGCGTATTTGTTGTCCTCGATCTTCCTGGCCGCCTGCAGCACGCGGGGATCGTCCGATTCGGGAAGGACGATGCGCTTGTAGAGTTCGACAGCCTTTTCGGTGATTTTGTTTACGACGGTGTTGCTCATGGCGTTGCCTTTGTCTCTATTGGTCACTAGGATATGGAATCTTGCATCTCCCGTCGGCAAATTGCAAGGACGGTAACCGGACCTTAACAAGAACTTTCCGAAATGGGACACTGGCGCGTACAACGAAAAGAGCTCCTGCAGGTGCAGGTCGTGACCGGTCTGGCGTTGGCGGTGACGTACTTCCTTCTCTGGCCGATGCTTCGACCGGCCGACCCCGACGGGCCCTTGGTGCTGTTGGCGGAGGGTAACGCACCGGGCATCCTGGCGATTCTGCTGGCGATGGCCGTCCTGGCGGCGATTACCTCAGCCGTGACGGTGCACTCTCGCCCGGTCGGGTCGATCGTGGCCGCCTTGCTGGGAACCGGCGGGCTGTGTATGCACTCTCCGCCCCTCAAGGCGCTGCTGTGGGCCCGCGAGGGCGAATTCGGCGGGCTGTTCATGGGCTTCATCTTCGAGCTGCTGGCCCTGTCGGTGGGCGTGATCGTCGTCTGCCTGGTGGTCGGGCTCGTGCGCCAGGGAATCGCCGGGATCAACCCGCGATGGGTCTGGCGCGATCCGCTCATGAGCGATGAAGTGGCTGCCTCGACATCCTCCGATTCACGCAAAAGCCACTTTGCCTTCACCAACCCCGTCGCAGCCCTGTTGGAGATGATCGGTCAGCGCGGAAGTCCGCATTACGGCAAGAAGCGGTCGGCCTTGGACGAAGCGAAGGCGTTGGCCGGTTGCTTGCTTATCTCGGCGGTCCTGGCGGTGGTACTGTACATGATCCTGGTCCAGTCGCGCGAGCGGGGGCAGGTGCTTTTCGCGTTGCTGGCGAGCTTCACCGTGGCGGTGTTGGTGGCCCATCAGGCGTCGCCGACGTCGCTGGCCGGTCCGCTGCTGGCGATGCCGGTGGTTCTGGGGGTGGTCATCTACCTGCTGGGGATGTTCGCCTCGACCGGGGCGGTGGAGGCACACAACGCCTGGCTGCGCGTGCCGCCCTATGCCCACGCGCTTCCGTTGGACTGGATCACAGCCGGGGTCGGCGGAGCCGGGCTGGGGTTCTGGATCAGCTCGCGCATTCACGAGCTTCGTCACATGGAAAAACGAGAACAACAAGCCGCATAACCGCCGGCCTGCGGGCCAGCCACACAAGACGCACACAGAGAGGACGAAACGACATGGCCAAACCAACCATCGGCGCCCAACTGTTCACCTGCCGCGAGTTTCTCAAGGATCTCGACGGCGTACGCGAAACGTTCAAGAAGGTTGCGGACATCGGCTACACCCACGTCCAGATTTCCGGGATGGGTCCGGTCGACCCGCATGAGGTCGCCAAGATCCTGCGGGATACCGGGCTGAAATGCTCCTGCACGCACATGGGTTGGAGCAAGTTCAAGGAAAACCTCGATGAGGTAATCGACACCCACAAGGCGTGGGACTGTGTCCACACTGCCGTCGGCTCGCTGGGCGGGGGCGACTACTTCAACCCGGACGGCGTGAAGCGATTCGCCCAGGAGCTCGAACCCATCGCCCGCAAGCTGGCCGCCGAGGGCATGGATTTCTCCTTCCACAACCACAACCTCGAACTCCAGAAAATGCCCGACGGACGCACCTGGCTGGAGACGCTCTACCAGGACATCCCCGGTGAGATCCTCAAAGCCGAGATCGACACGTATTGGATCGTCGCCGGCGGCGGGGACCCCGTGAAGTACATCAACATGTGCGCCGGGCGCCAGCCTCTGGTGCACTTCAAGGACATGGTCATCACGTCCGATCGCGAGGTCCGGATGGCCGAGATCGGCGAAGGCAACCTCAACTGGTCAGCCATCATCGACGCCTGCGACGCCGGCGGCGTGGAGTATGCCCTGGTCGAGCAGGATCAGACCTACGACCGCACGCCGTTCGAGTCGCTGGAGATCAGCTACCGCAACCTTACCAGCATGGGTCTGAGCTAGAACAGCCACCCCAGACGAGATCTGTCGAATAGATCGGGAGACCCGCATGGCCGATGGCGGTCGGGCCGACATGTACGCCACGGCGTGGCATGGCGAGCAGGAATACGACCCGAAGGAAATGGTTCGGCTGGAGAAATGCTGCCGGGCGATCCGGGACCACAGCAACGGTTCGGAGGGGCGATATCGCCTGCTGGACGTCGGCTGTGGGGTGGGTCCGCTGCGTACGTGGCTGGGCGAGGACGGTTTCGATATCACCGGCCTGGAGTTGAGCGAATCGGCGGCGGCCATCGCGGCCGACCGGTACGACCGCTGCTTCGTGGGCGACGTCGAACAGCGATGGTCGGTGGACGACGCCGCAATGGATGGCGTTCACGCCGGGGCCGTGCTCGAACACGTGGTCGACTGGCATGGCCCGCTCAACGAGGCCAACCGCGTGCTGGTCGACGGCGGCCTGCTCGTGGTGGCGGTCCCGAATCTGGGCTACTGGAAAGAACGCAAGCGCCTCCTGCTCGGCCGATATCCCCACTGGACCAAGGACATGGGCCACCTGCACGTCTACACAGCCGGTTTTCTGCGCGAGTTGTTGACGGTGCACGGCTTCGAGGTCCGCTCGCTGCAGGCCGACCGCCTGAACCTGCCGCTGCTGCCGGAGGGCGATTGGTTCTGCGGCAAGCTCGCCGGGTGGGGATCGGTGCTGATCGCCGAGGCAGTGCTGGCCAGACGAACCCGCGTGGAGGACGAGAGCAAAGCCCATCGTTTCCCGACGGCCACCCCCGTCGCCTTGCGCAGCATCGAAGTGCCCCTGGCCGAATGAGCGTTATTCCGTTGCGGGCAGGGGGGGCTTGCCCAGTCGGCGGCGGATGGCGGCCTGCATGTCCACGATGGAGGTCCGCACGCTGTGGAGCAGGTCCTCTGCCGACTGCTCCCGGGCCTGCTTGCGCGGAATCGGCGGGGCGTATTGCACCACGATGTGCGCGCCGAGCGACGGCAGGGGTTGGGTGCGAGGCCAGGCGTCGTAAGCGCCCTCGATGCAGACGGGCACGACCCAGTCGGCCGACCGCTGGGCGATCATGGAGACTCCGGGCATGAATCTCCCGACGTTGCCGTCGCGGGTGCGGGTTCCCTCGGCGTAGATGGTGACGGCCCCGCCGGCTTTGAGACGGCGCATCGCCTCCTTGATGGCGCCCATGTCGGCCTTGCCGCGTTTGACGGGGAAAGCGTTGACCGAACTCATCCATCGTCCCAGCCCGGGCGCCTCGAACAGCGAGTCGCGGGCCATGTAGTTCATCGGCCGAACCAGCCCGAAGCCAACCAGCATCGGGTCCAGGAAGCTCTGATGGTTGGAGATGTACAGCGTTCCGCCACGGGGCGGTTCGAGGTGGCGGTTGAACACGCGGATTCGCCACAGGGCCGACGCCCCGGCGCGCATGACCCCGCGATTGAAGCGATACCACCGAGTCGCTTGCGGGACCGACTCGTCCCAGGGCTCGTCCGTCAGTTGCGGGTTCGGCCGCGATTCGATCGGTCTCACGAGCGGGCCTCCTTGACGTGCTGTTCCAGGGCGTCGACGGTCTGCTCGGGCGAAAGATCCGTCGTGTCGATCTGGATGGCACCTTCGGGCTCGGTCAGCGGGCCCACGGGGCGGTTGCGGTCGTCTCGGTCGCGCTGCTCGATGGCGTCGAGCACCGCCTCGAAGGATACCTCCTCGCCGGCGTCACGAAGGTCGATCACGCGGCGGCGGGC
>CAZYIH010000126.1:0-8936 GCA_964646915.1 uncultured Planctomycetaceae bacterium
ATGGGGTCTATTCGGCTCCCGATGCCGCGGAGCGTCGAATATGATACGCTGTTTGACAAGCGACGGCAACGACCCAGACCCAACAAATTCTTCACCTTCGCGGAACTCGCCGACAACCACACGGTTCAAGTATGCTAACCTACGCGATTGCCACACTCGGATGCAAAGTCAACCAATACGAATCGGCCGCCCTGGCCGCCACACTCGGGCGCGCCGGGCTCACCGAGGCGCCCGCCAACACCCCCGCCGACCTGGTCGTGGTCAACACCTGCGCCGTGACCCGAACCGCCATGCGGAAAGCCCGGCAGGCGATCCGCAAAGCCATCCGAACCCACAAACCGTCGGCTGTCCTGCTGACCGGCTGCTACGCCGACTACCATGGCCGGACGCTGATCGACATTCTGGATGAAGCAGGAATTCCACCGGACTGCCGGGCCGTCGTCGGCCACCATGGCGACCTCGCGACGCAACTGAACCAACTGCTCACCCGCCCGAAGTCAGCCGCGCAGGCAAACAACGACCGGACGGCGAACCAGGCCAACCCATCGGCGGACGCTGCTGGGAATGATGAATCGATGAAGGCCGACCTTGTCGGCTCGAATCGCAGCGCGGAAACCCGCCGCCAGGGGCGATCTCCACAATCAATTAAACCAAACCGCATGCGCGCGGTCAAGGAATGCGCCCCCGGCACCGACGGGCTGGCGCCGCTGGAAACGTTCCCCTCCCACCAGCGGGCATTCGTGAAAATCCAGGACGGCTGCGACGCGTTCTGCGCCTATTGCATCGTCTGTTACACCCGCCCGCGCGTTCGCACCCGCCGCCTGGAAGACATTCTCGCAGAGTGCGCCGCCCTGGTGGCTGCGGGGCATCGCGAGATCGTCCTGTGCGGGGTGTTCCTCGGGGCGTTCGGGCGATCCACCGCCATCCGCCGAAAGTGGACCCAACCCTCCGACGCCCTGGCCGACCTCGTCCAGCGCGTCGCCGCCATCCCGGGCCTGTGGCGCGTTCGCCTCTCCAGCCTCGAACCCGGCGACGTCACCCCCCGCCTGCTGGAGGTGTTCGCCGAGACCCCCACCGTCGCATCGCATCTGCACCTTCCGCTGCAGTCCGGCTCGGCGCGCATCCTGCATCGCATGAACCGCCAGTACACCCCCGGGCAGTTCCTGCACACCGTCGCCGAGGTCCGCGATCGCCTCGATCGGCCGGCGATTACCACCGACATCATCGCCGGCTTCCCGGGCGAGACGGAAGACGACTTCGCCGCGACCCTCGCCGTCGCCCGGCAGTCAGGGTTCAGCAAGATTCACGCCTTCCCCTTCAGCGCCATCGAGGGAACGGCCGCCTGGACCTACCGTCACGACGCCCCGCCCAGGGACATCACCCGCCACCGCCTCGACCGCCTGGCCGAGCTGGAACGCGAAATGGCGATCGCCTACCGCCGAGGGTTCGTGGGCGAACAAATGGAAGCACTCGTCGAAAGCACCGTCACCGAGGCCGGGCTGCGTGTGGCGATGACCGACCGCTACCTGCCCGTCACCTTCCCCGACGGAAACGCCCAGCCGGGCGACATCGTGCCCCTGCGCATCACCGCAGCCACACCCACCGGCCTCACCGCCGGCTGCAATACGTAAAGTGCTCTGGTTCGCTTCCTCCATTCTCTGAAGCGGGCGGTTAGGTCAATAATCTTCGCAGGCGACGTACGACCGCGTCCGGTTTCCTCAGCCGGCACTGCCACACCGTCAATACGCGCCAGCCATCGGCCCGGAGCTTTCTCGCGTTCCTTCTGTCTCTCCGCGCGTTACCCGTTAGCTTCTTGAACCAAAACTCGCGATTCGTTCTGGGGATGGTTGCTCTCTTGCAGTTATGGTGCCGATGCCAGTAACAGCCATGGACAAAGATCACTGTTCGTTGGCTGGGTATCGTGAAGTCCGGGCATCCCGGCAGCGATTTCACGTTACAGGCGAATCGGATACCAAGTATACGGAGAATGGCCGCGACCGCCTGCTCCGGCCCCGTCCCCTTTGCTCGTACACGAGACATGATCTCGCTTCTTTTCTTCTTGGAGTAAACGTCAGCCACGACCCCAACCTATCCGGACAATTATTCCCGGTCCTTATCCGGGATCGTCCTCCTGCCCGCATGAACTTCATCGTGACACTGCGAGCACAACACGATCAGATTCTCCACAGAGTTATGACCACCTTCAGAATGCTGTCGAATATGGTGCAACTCCAGAATTCGAGGATCTTGACGAGTCCAACGATCGTGTGACCATCCACATAGCACACAATGGTTCTCGTCTCGCGCATAGACTTCCTTCTGGGTGACGAAAGGTATCTTTCGGTCATGCGGTTCGGCAACGCGTTCCGCACTCTCCATTACGTATTCGCCCATGTTCAGATCCGGGCGTCCTGTGACTTTGGTAGCTATCGCGTACCCGTGTTCCGTGCGAAGCTCACGAACCCGACGAGCATACTGACGAGCATTGTTCGCCACATACGCCAGCTCCTCGGTAGTCATGACCTCGCCAACACTTTCCTTGAAGTAGGCCAGCAGCTTCTGTTGACTACCCAGCGACTTATCCCTTCGAATTCTGTTCGCCAGATTCCAACGCCGCGCTGCAAGGTGATCGGCTTCTTCGGATACCAAGAGGTACTCATTGGAGCCGATGTCGACCCCACTTTCGGGATCAAGGCTGTGTCCCGTCAGTATCTTATATCCTTCCTCCACGCGAAGTTCGCGGATCCGTCGAGCATAATCAGAAATGCCTGACACTACCTTCAATTCAGTCGCATGGATTTTGATGCCGACATGGCGTATAAGATATAGTCGGAGCCGATCTCTCGCGCCAACCTTGGCGGCTTCGGGATCCGAGTGCTTTCCGAGTTCCTTGAGCGACACGTCGGCCTTGACAAGGAGAAGCACTTTCTGCCTCCACGTCATCCCACCATATCCACGGGCGTAATCTCTAAGATGCGAGTCGAGTTCGCGGATCAGACACCGGACTTTCTCGTTGTGGTCACTTGTCATCTGTTCTGCTCCCTCTCTCGGCGAAAAGCCTTGATCTGTTTCATTGCCGCCTTTCCGATTTGCTCCGCGAGCGGCGGGGGGACCGCATTGCCAATTTGGATTCCCACAGCTATCCGTTTTCCTCTAAACTCGAAGTCATCGGAAAAGCCCTGCAGACGGGCAGCCTCACGATGCGTGATCGGGCGATCCTCTTCCGGATGCAGATAGCGGCCCTTTTCAGGCTTGTAGAACTCAGTTCGTATCGTAACGGAGGGGCGTTCCCACCAGAGTCTTCCCATCAGGTCCGTCCCTCCCTTGGTTTTCCGTATCCAGCACTTCGGAAGGAGCTCTTTTGGTAAATCAAAGCGATTCCCGCCGGGCGGTACGGCACGGTATCGCTGAAGGGACAACTCGGTCGGGTTCCTGCCAATGTGCCAGTTCTCTTCGGTTGGGTTGGGGGGCAGGTCGCCGATGGCGTCTCGAACCGTGCGCCACGACGGAAGCCCTTCGGTCTCGAACACCGGCGCTTTGCTGGGGTCACGGTGCGTGGGCTTGGGGAATGGGGGAACGCCGATCCGGCTACCTACGACGATCGCCCGCTTGCGGGTCTGTGGAGTGCCGTAATCGGCAGCGTTGAGTACACGTCCCTCAACTTGGTATCCAAGCGACTCAGCCACCTGCACGATCTCTTGATATTCTCCCGATTTTAGCAAAGGAGGCACATTTTCCATCACGAAGATGAGTGGGTTCGCCTCCTCGACTGCTCGCAGGTAGTGACGCCAAAGCTGACGCCGCGGGTCATTTGGCACTCGTTCACCCAGGTTGCTGAAGCCTTGGCACGGTGGGCCGCCGACGAGCAAGTCACACTCCGGAAAACCTTCGATCTCCTGGATTGCACAGTTCAAAATGCGCTTGGACAAGTTCGCCCGGAACGTTTCGCAGCAGGACTCGTCCCATTCCACAGCCAAGAGCGTCTGAAAACCCGCCCTGTGCAGACCGATGGTGAACCCGCCGCATCCAGCAAACACGTCGATGGTCGTTGGCTTCACCGCATCGATGGAAGGCCAATGGTCGGGAATGGAGGTACCCTCGCGTACGTTTTTGGACTCAAAGGGATAGACGCGGTACTCTCGCTTGCCCAACCTCTCGATCGCGATCACATCGCCTGGTCGTATCTCGTGCTTCTCGAAGAACCTGCGGACCCATCCGCGCTTCCGAAAGAAATAACGCTGCCCGCCCCGCGACGCCAAGTCAGTTTCAATGGTCCCGCGAAGCCCTTCCACATTGAGCCTAAGGGGTGCACCTAAGTGCTGTTTTCCATTGGAGGCACCGTAGCTCTCCTTGGGGAAAAAGTCATGGTGACCGCTCAGGTAAATGTGCTTGTGCTCGATATTGCCGTCCGTAACGGCAATCAGACGCTTTCTGTCTCTTACGTTCCCGCTCACTCTCGTACCTCAATATGTCCCCGCCAAGACACTTGTACAGGTAGTCTACTCAAAGAACTCGTTCAGTTCCAGCAACTGACGACGACAGGCTATCTGCCCCGGCTGGGCATCACTCGCTTCGCCGGGGGCGAACATCCGCAAACCACCTACCGTTCGGCTTGCCGGGCGCTTACAATGGTCCCTCACGAGGTCGTTTCCCCAGGAGCAATCATGACTCGACGAGCGGTAATCTTTGACATGGACGGCGTGCTGATCGACAGTTACGACGCCCACCTGAAATCGTGGATGCGGATGGCGGAGAATCGCGGGCTGGAGATGACCGAGGAGATGTTCGCCTCGTCGTTCGGCCAAACGAACCAGACGATCATCCCCCAGCGTTGGCCCGAGTGCGACGATCCGGATACGATCCAGGCCATCAGCGACGAGAAAGAGGTCGCCTTCCGCGAGATCCTCCACGAGAATTTCCCCGAGATGACCGGCGCGGGCGACCTGCTGCGTCGGCTCGACGAGGCGGGTTTCGCCCTGGCGGTCGGCTCATCGGGCCCGACGGAGAACGTCAAGGCGGTGCTGGAGGAGTTGCCCCAGGCAGGCCGCATCACCGCGCGGGTTACCGGCAGCGATGTTTCCCACGGCAAGCCGCACCCGGAGGTGTTCCTGGCCGCGGCCGAGAAGCTCAGAATCGCCCCGGACGACTGCCTGGTGGTGGAAGACGCCGCCGCAGGCGTTGAGGCGGCCCGGCGGGCGGGGATGGCGTGTATCGCGCTGACCGGCACGACCAGCGCGGAGGTGCTCGAACAGCGAGGCGCCCATCGCGTGGTGGACTCGTTGGAGGTCATCACGCCGGCCGGCGTGACGCGGGCGATCGACGAGAACAAGGCACAGATCCGTAAGGAATCGCAATGAGTTCGATACACGAACCCGCCCGGCAGACGCCGGTGGCGGACGATTGTGACGTGTGCGTGGTCGGCGGCAGCTGCACGGGGCTGTTCGCCGCGATCCGGGCTGCCCAGCAGGGCGCGCGGGTGGTGCTCGTCGAGAACAACGGCTACCTCGGCGGAATGGCGACGGCCGGGCTGGTGGCGATCTGGCATAGCCCGAGCGACACCGTCGGGCGAAAGCGGATCATCGCCGGGCTTACCGAGGAGACGGTCGATCGGCTCGCGACGCGCAAGGCGGTGATGGTGAACCCCAACCCCTCACATGACTGGGGCTACCGCCTCAATCCGTGGGAGCTGGCGGTGGAACTGGACGCGATGGCCGACGAAGCGGGCGTGAAACTTCGCCTCCATACGCGCCTGGTGGACGTGGCGATGCGCGACGGTCAAGCCCAGGCCGCCATCATCGAGGACAAGAGCGGCCGACGTGCCATCACCGCCCGGACGTTCATCGACGCAACCGGCGATGGCGACATGCTCGTCCGCGCGGGGCTGGGGACGAGGCTTCTGGGCGACCCCCAGCCGCCGACGATGGTCTTCTGGCTGCAGGGCCTGGCGAAGGTGCGCGAGGCGAACCGGGACTTCGATCTCTCGGAGTCCGTCCACGACCCGTCCCATCCCAAGGCGCTCAAACAGGGCTTTCTGTGGGGCACGCAACTGCCCGGGCTGGACGACCTGTACATGGTCGCCGGCACACGCGCACACGGGGCCAACTGCGCCGACGCCGACGAACTGACCGCTGCGAGCATCGAAACGCGCCGCCAATGTCGCGCCATCCGCGATATTGTCGCGGACCTGCCCGGCGGCGAGGATGTTGCCCTGGCGACGCTGGGGCACATGATCGGCATTCGCGAGACACGTCACGCCGAATGCCTCCACACCCTCACCGAGCAGGAAGTACTCACCGGAAAACGCTTCCCGGACGCCATCGCCAACGGCTCGTACCGCGTGGACGTGCATCACAGCGAGCGATCGGGGCTGACCTTCCGCTACCTCGATGGCACGGAGGAATACGTCGAGCCAGGCCGGCCTCGCCAAATCGGCCGATGGCGCGACCCCCTGCCCGACGGCCAAGACGACCCGACGTTCTACCAGATCCCCTACCGCTCACTCGTGCCTCGCGGCGGACGCAACGTGCTGACGGCAGGACGACTGGTCGACGCCGATCGCGGGGCGTTCGGGGCGATCCGCGTGATGGTCAACTGCAACCAGACCGGCGAAGCCGCCGGCGTGGCTGCTGCTTTGGCGGCCGATCGTGGCTGTGACGTGGCCGACGTCAATATCGACCGGGTCCGCAAGATCCTCTCCGAGCGGGGCGCTATCATTTTTTAGCGCAGCCGCGATTGCCTGCTCGGAGGACGATGTGGATTTTTACGACAGCCTGGCTGGACAATACGACACGCTGGTCGCCCAGCGGCAGCGGAGCGAGGCGGTAGAGGGTTTCGTCTCGCGCCTGCTGGAACGATACGACGTTCGCTCTGCCGTCGATGCCGCCTGCGGGACCGGGCTTTACGCACGGGCCCTGGCGCGCTGCGGCGTGAACGTCACGGGGATCGACCTCTCCGAGGCGATGTTGGCCGAGGCGCGAGCGTCGCAGGAGGAGGTCCGCTGGGTGCACGGAGCAATGCAGGACGTCGCCGGCCGACTCACTGCCCGGGGGTTCGAGGCGGTCCTGTGCATGGGCAACTCTCTGCCGCACCTGCTGACGCGTCCCGAATTGCAGCAGACCTTCGACGGGTTCGCCCGCGTGCTGGCGCCCGGCGGGGTGGCGGTGGTCCACCTGCTGAACTACACAAAACTGCTGACCCGGCGCGAGCGGATTGTGGGAATCACGCGAGACGGGGACAAGGAGTTCGTGCGGTTCTACGACTTCACCGACCCGACGCTGCGGTTCAACGCCCTGGAGATCGACTGGAGCACCACACCGCCCAGCCACCAGCTCCACGCCACGACGCTGCTGCCCTGGCAGGAGAACGAACTGGCAGCCGCCTTCCGCCAGGCCGGGCTTACAGGCATTGAGACGTTCGGCGATTTGCAGTTCGGCCCGTACCGCCCCAACGAATCCGACGTGCTGATGATCGTCGCCCACGCGCCACAGCTTTGATGCCCGTCGGCCGGGAGCATCACCCCGTGACGTCGTCGAAGGCGGATGTTCTCAGCTCGGCCGCTCCGCAGTAGAGACATTTGCGGTGTCGCGGGGACATCGTTCTACCGCACTTGACGCACTTGCTGACGGTCTGGGTGACCTTCCCGTCTTCGATGCCGTCGGCCAGGTCGATCGCCTTGACGCGGTCCATGAGGTCCTGCTCGGTGAGTCCGGTCTTCTCCTGGATGAGCGACCACATCGCCAGCGAGACCAGCGAGAGCTTCTCCAGACGATCTTCCAGGACTTCCACGCTGGAGCTGACTTCCCTTTCGCGACGGTTGCTCACGTCGCGGGCCGCCCGGTCCATGGCGTCCATGGCATTCTGGGCTGACCGTTGGAACTGGTAGCCTCCGAGGAATCCGCCCATCGTCATGTGTTTGTCCTTTCGCGTGTGTGGGTTCGCGGGCTTCTATTTGCCGCTCGGCCAAGTGCCCGTATAGACCTCGGTCGCCGGGCCGGTCATCAGGACGTGTCCGTCGTGCTCGCGCCATTCGAGGGTGAGATCGCCTCCGGGCAGGTGGGCGGTAATCACCCGTCCGCCTCGGCCGGTGAGCACGCCGGCGACGCAGACAGCCGACGCCCCGGTCCCGCAGGCGAGCGTCGGTCCGCTGCCCCGCTCCCAGACGGCCATCGTGACCTCCTCCGGCGAATGCACCTGCACGAAGTGGGCGTTCACGCGGTTGGGGAACGCCTCGTGCGTCTCGATGGCAGGGCCCCACTCGGCCAACGGGATAGCCGATGCGTCGGACACGTACGTCACGGCGTGGGGGTTGCCCATGGACACGCAGGTGACCTCGAACGTCTCGCCGGCAGCGGTGATCGGCGCGTCAACGACGGCACCGTCCTTCGTGGCTGCCAGCGTCGTGGGGATCTCCGCGGGGGTGAGGATGGGCTTGCCCATGTCCACCGTCGCGCCGGAGACCAGGCCGTCGGCGTTGAGCTGCAGTTCGAGCGTCATGATGCCCGCCAGCGTCTCGACGGTCAGCGGGTTCCGTCGCGATCGACCATGATCGTGGACGTACTTGCCCACGCAGCGGACGGCGTTGCCGCACATCTCCCCTTCCGAACCGTCGGCGTTGAACATCCGCATGCGAACGTCCGCCTGCTCGGAGGGAAGAATCAGCACCAACCCGTCGCCGCCCACACCGAAGTTGCGGTCGCTGATTGTCCTGGCCATCGCGGCGGGGTCCTCTACCGACTGCTCGAAGCAGTCGACGTAGACGTAATCGTTGCCGGCCCCGTGCATCTTGGTGAATTCCATGAGAGCATCCTTTCGGACACCGATAATAGCACGCGATCGCAGACAGGTCCAATCGACCGGCGCCCATTCGCGGCGAGCCGTCGGGCCCGCAACTTGTGGCGGGCGGAATGACTTCGTGGCATGGGCTTCCAGCCCATGTA
>CAZYIH010000127.1:0-5466 GCA_964646915.1 uncultured Planctomycetaceae bacterium
TGCTGTTCGCCATCCTGGTCTGCCTGCTGAAGTCCTAGCAATGCAGCGTCCGGGCGGCAGGGGCGACGTTCCTCGCGCCCGCCCGGCGGAGTGACTTCCATGCATCGGATCGGTCTTCAATCAGTCGCGGTGGTATCCTTTCTTGCGCTGCCTGCCTGCGCGCAGGCGGCGGGCGGCAGCGGCGTGAACCCGGGCGATCTCGGACAGGCGATCGCGACGATCATCATCTTCCTGCTTCTACTGGTGGTTCTCGGCAAGTGGGCGTGGAAGCCGATCGTCGCTCAGCTTCAGCACCGCGAACAGGCGATCGCCGCGAGCATCGAGCGCGCCGAGAAGCGCGAGATCGACGCCCAGACGCTCATCGGCGACTACGAGGCCCGCATGGAGCAGGTGCAGATCGAGGCGAGGGAACTGCTGGAGAAGACCCGCAAGGAATCCGAACGGACGCGAGACGAGATGATCGAGACCGCCCGGAAGGAGGCGGCCGAGTCCGTCAAGAGCGCCCAGGAATCCATCGATCTGGCCCGTCGCGAAGCAATGCGGGACCTCTACGACGAGACCGCCCGCCTGGCTGCGGACATCGCCGGCCAGGTCATCCAGAAAGGCCTCTCGGAAGAAGAACATCAGCGACTGGTGCAGGAATCGCTGCAGCAGATCGGCCAACACGCCGGAGATGACTCGCGATGAACGCCCCCGCCCCGCACGTCGAAAGCGTGATGGACCCCCGGGAGCTGTCCCTGGCGAACGTCTACGCCGAGGCGCTGCTGGGGCTCCTGCCCGAGACCGACCAGGCCGAGATCGTCGCCGACCAACTCGATGAGCTTGCCCGGATGGTGCGCGACGTCGACGGCTTCGAGGAGTTGCTGGCGGGGGCTGCGATGGACGACAAGCAGCGGGCCGCCATGGTTCGGCGGATCTTCGAGGGGCGCGTCCACGAGACGCTCATGGACTTTCTCGGCGTGCTCGCCCGCAACGACCGACTCATGCTGCTGCGTGGCGTGGCGCGGCGGTTCCGCAAGCTTCTCTGGGAGCGGGAAGGCGTTGTCGAGGTCGTGCTCACCACGGCCGTCGCGATGGACGCCGATGAGCTGACCGCTCTGAAGGAGACCCTCGCCGAGGCATTGGACGCCACGGTGGTGGTGCGGACGCGCGTGGATCCATCGCTGATCGGCGGCGCCCGGGTGCAGGTGGGCGACAAGGTCTTCGATGCGTCGGTCGCCCGCAATCTCCGTCTGCTGCGAGCCGCCCTGGTCCAGCGGGGAATGCAACGAATCGAGAACGCCTCAGCCGAGATCAGGCTGAGCGAGGATGAGAGCGAATGAAGTTCAAAGCCGACGAAATCACCAGCGTCATCCGCGAGGAGATCGCCAACTATCGCAGTCAGATGGACGTTTCGCAGGTGGGACGCGTGCTGGAGGTGGGCGACGGGATCGCCCAGGTGTACGGCCTCTCGGGTGCGATGGCCGGCGAGATGCTCTCCTTCGAGGGCGGGCAGTTGGGGCAGGTGTTCAACCTCGAAGAGAGTTCCATCGGCGCGGTGATCTACGGCTCGTGCGAATCGATCAAGGCCGGCGATACGGTCAAGGCGACGGGGCGACTTCTGGATGTGCCCGTGGGCGATGGCATGCTCGGGCGCGTGGTGGACCCGCTGGGGCGCCCGTTGGACGGAAAGGGCGAGCTGCACTGCTCGGTCCGTCGGCCGGTGGAGCTGATCGCCCCGGGAATCGCCGAGCGTCAGCCGGTGACCGAGCCCCTGGCGACGGGCATCAAGGCGATCGACGCGATGATTCCCATCGGCCGGGGACAGCGCGAGCTGATCATCGGCGACCGCAAGACCGGCAAGACCGCCATCACCATCGACGCGATCATCAATCAGCGGGACAGCGGCGTCATTTGCGTGTACGTCGCCATCGGTCAGAAGGAATCGACCGTCGCCGGCACGGTGGAAACGCTTCGCCGGCACGGCGCGTTGGACCGCACCGTGGTGGTTACCGCCGCCAGCAGCGACGCCGCCCCGATGCAGTACATCGCCCCGTATTCGGGCTGTTCGATCGCCGAGTATTTCATGTATACCCAGGGCAAGCACACGCTGGTGGTGTACGACGACCTCAGCAAGCAGGCCGCCGCCTACCGCCAGATCTCGCTGCTGCTGCGTCGCCCGCCCGGCCGAGAGGCGTACCCCGGCGACGTGTTTTACCTCCACAGCCGACTGCTGGAACGTGCCTGCAAGCTGGCTGAGAGCTACGTGATCGCCCCGAGCTCCACGCCCGAAGACACCGAGGACGTCCAGGGCGTCGACGGGGAAACCTACCACGGGCCGATCGGGCTGTCCGAGGCCCATCAGGCGATGGACCAGCGGGCCGATAAGGACGACCTTCGCCTGCACACGCTGCCCAACTCCGGCGGGTCGATGACGGCGCTGCCCATCTGCGAGACGCAGGAGGGCGAGGTCTCCTCGTATATCCCGACGAACCTGATCGGCATTACCGACGGGCAGATCTATCTTGAACCGGCGCTGTTCTTCGCGGGTGTTCGCCCGGCGGTCAACGTGGGCATCTCCGTCAGCCGAGTGGGCTACAAGGCGGCGATTCCGGCGATCAAAAAGGTCGCTTCTTCGCTTCGGCTGGACCTGGCGGCCTACCGTGAGCTCGAGTCGTTCGCGCAGTTGGGCATGGATCTCGACACTGCCAGCCAGCAGCGTCTGGACCGGGGCGAGAGGCTGGTGCAACTGCTCGTTCAGCCGCAGTACCGACCGATGAGCTTCATCGACCAGGCGATCAGTATTTTTTCCGGCGTCAACGGTCATCTCGATTCGCTGGACCCGAAGGAGATTCACGAGTTCGAAGCGGGCCTGCTGCGGTACATCAAGACCGAGTACGAGGACTTCTACGAGGAGTTCGCCGAAGATGGCCAGTTGCCCGACGGCCGGGCGAAGCGGCTGGGGTTCCTCATCGAGGAGTACCTCGAAGGGCCGTACCGCGAGACGCGACGGGCGAAGCGCCGCAAGGCCGAGGCGTCCAAGCCCCAGCCCGCCGCCGCAGCCGAGACCGATTCGCCTTCCCCCGAGGCGGTACAGGAGCCCTGACCGATGGCCAAGGCGCGGAAAATCCTGAAGCGCCGCAACGCGGTCAAGAGCATCCGCACGGTCACCAAGACCATGGAAATGGTCTCGACTGCGCGGTTCCGTCGTTCGCACACGCACGCCGCAGCCGCCCGCCCGTACACCGACCGCCTCACCCGCATGGTGGGGGAGGTGCTTGCCCGCCACGAGGGGAAGATCTCGCACCCGCTGCTGGACGACGTCGAACGGACCAAACGCGAGGTGATGTTCATCATCTCCTCCAACCACGGGCTGTGCGGGGGGTACAATCAGGCGATTCTCCGCGTCGCGCTGGAACGCCTGGGGCAGGTGCTCCAGGCCGGCTACGACGTCCAAATGCATGTCTCGGGCAAGAAGGGCATCAGCCATCTTCGCTACAAGGGCATGCAGGTGGATCGCGAGTACACCGATCTGGACGGCCTGCCGGACTACAACGTCATCGGCCGACTGGCGGAGCGATTCATGCGGCAGTTCATAGACGGCAGGATCGGCGGGCTGGAAGTGGCGTACACGCGGATGATCTCGGCGACGCAGTCTCGCCCGGTCATTGCGCAGATCCTGCCGATCGACTGGTTGATGGCCGATCAGAGCGAGACCGACGAGCAGGGCATCCGCCGACCTTACGAGCTGCATCCCTCCGGCGAGGATGTGTTGCGCAACCTCCTGCCGGCCGCGGTGCGACTGCGATTGTACCAGTGCTTCCTGGATGCCACCGCCGTCGAACAGATCAGCCGAATGACGGCGATGCGATCGGCGACCGAAAACGCCGACGAGCTGATCGGCTCGCTGACCGTGCAATATAATCGCATGCGCCAACAGCAGATCACGACCGAGCTGTCCGAGATCATCGGAGGCCGATCGGGTCTGGAATAGAACCGTTTCCGCCGGTGGGTCCGCGGACCCGCTGGGCAGACAAGACGAGACCATGGGTGCCAAAGGCAGAATCAGTCAGGTAATCGGATCCACCTTCGACGTGGAATTCGACGAGAACGAGATCCCCTCGATCTACAACGCTCTGCGCGTCGACTTCGAGCAGGACGGCCGGGAGGTTCACCTCATCGGCGAGGCGCAGCAGCACCTCGGGGGCGGGCGTGTGCGCTGCGTGGCGCTGGGCAGCACCGACGGGCTCGTGCGCGGGATGGAGGTGGAAGACACCGGCAAACCCGTAACCATGCCCCTTGGCCCGGACGTGCTGGGACGGGTGTTCAACGTCACCGGCGATCCGATCGACAACCGCGGACCCGTGGAGGCCGAGGAGTACCGCTCGATCCATCAACCCCCGCCGGAGTTCAAGGATCTCACGCCCAAAAGCGAGATGTTCGTGACGGGCATCAAGGTGATCGACCTGCTGGTCCCGTTCGTTCGCGGCGGCAAGATCGGCCTGTTCGGCGGTGCGGGTCTGGGCAAGACGGTCATCATCCAGGAGCTCATCACGCGGGTGGCGACCAAGCACGGCGGGTACTCGGTGTTCGCGGGGGTGGGCGAGCGAACCCGTGAGGGCAACGACCTCTGGCTGGAAATGCAGGAAACCGTCATCGGCGAGACCCAGCAGAAGCTCATCGAGAAAACGGCGCTGGTGTTCGGCCAGATGAACGAGCCGCCCGGCGCCCGGATGCGGGTGGCGCTGAGCGCGTTGACGCTGGCGGAGTACTTCCGCGACCTCGGCGGCGGGGACACGCTGCTGTTCATCGACAACATCTTCCGCTTCTCCCAGGCCGGTGCGGAAGTCTCTGCCCTGCTGGGTCGCATGCCATCGGCGGTGGGCTATCAACCCACGCTGGCGACCGAGATGGGCGAGCTGCAGGAACGCATCACGTCCACCAACAAGGGCGCGATCACGTCGGTGCAGGCCGTCTACGTTCCCGCCGACGACATGACCGACCCGGCCCCGGCGACGACGGTGACACACCTCGACGCGTTCGTGGTGCTCGAGCGGTCCATCGTGGAGAAGGGCATTTACCCCGCCATCGACCCCCTGAGCAGCTCGTCGCGCATCCTGGACCCGCAGTACGTCGGCGAGGAGCACTACGAGGTCGCCCGCGAGGTCCAGCGGATCCTCCAGCGCTACCGCGACCTGCAGGACATCATCGCGATTCTCGGCGTGGAGGAACTCAGCGAGGAAGACCGCCAGGTGGTCGCGCGGGCCCGGCGGATCGAGCGATTCCTCTCCCAGCCGTTCTTCGTGGCAGAGGCGTTCACCGGCAAGCAGGGCAGCTACACACCGCTGGAAGACACGGTCCGATCGTTCAAGGAAATCTGCGAAGGTCGATGGGACACGCTCCCCGAGCAGGCGTTCATGTACGTCGGCACGGTGGAAGAGGCGGCAGAGCAGGCGGCGAAAATGGCGTCGAAGGGTAAGAAGTGAC
>CAZYIH010000127.1:5566-8848 GCA_964646915.1 uncultured Planctomycetaceae bacterium
ACCATGGCCAGGAATCGTCCATTCCGTTGTGAGATCATGACGCCCTACCAGACCATCTGCGACGAGCAGGCGGTGGGGGTGACCTTCCGCGCCGTGGATGGGGACATGGGCGTGTTGGCCAATCGCGCGCCGTTGGTGGCGAAGATGGGCGCCGGGCGCGTGTTGCTGGAACGGCTGGAGGGCGAGGACCAGTCCTACTACGCCAGCGGCGGGGTCGCCCAGATGCACGAGAACGTGTTGACGATCCTCGCCGAAGACTGCGTCCCGCTGGAGAAGCTCGATCCCGAGAAGGTCTGGGATGAGCTTCAGGAAGTCCGCGACTGGCCTGACGAGACGGATCGCCAACGGGCCGCCAAGGCCGATGCCATGGCAGCGGTACGTGAAAAGTTCCGCCTCACCCAGCAGGTTCAGCGGCGCCACCGCAAGGCAATGGGCATCCAGCACACGCCGTACAATGAATAGTCCCGCCCTGTGAGGAGCTTTCCATGGCGACCATCCGCATCGGAACCCGTCGCAGCACCCTCGCCCGCGCGCAAAGTCAACTGGTCGCCGACGCCCTGATGCGCGAGAACCCCTTGCTGACGGTGGAACTGGTGGGCCTCCACACCGAGGGCGACCGGACAGCCGGCCCGTTGGCGGACAGCGGGGGCAAGGGGTTGTTCACCCGTCGGCTGGAAGAGGCGCTGGACAGCGGCGAGATCGATCTGGCGGTGCATTCGGCCAAGGACCTGCCCGCGGGACTCGACGAGCGGTACGCGCTGGCGGCCTTCCCGCCCCGGGCCGACGCGCGGGACGTGCTGGTTTCACCGGCCGGCCTGTCGCCCGAGAACATCCCAGCCGGGGCACGAATCGGAACGGGCAGCCCCCGACGGGCGGCCCTGTTGCAGGCATTGCAGCCGGGGGCGGAGGTGGTGGGCGTTCGCGGCAATGTGGACACGCGACTCTCTCGGGCCATCGGCGAAGGAGCGGACCTGGACGGCGTGATCCTCGCTGCCGCCGGTCTGCAGCGGCTGGGACGGATGGACGCGCTGGCCGGCAAGACCCATCTGCTGGACCCCGGTACGTTCATACCGGCCGGGGGACAGGGAGCGTTGGCCTGCCAGGTGCGGGCAGATCGTGAGGACGTTTTCGCGATCGCGCAGGCCTTGGACGACCCGGCAACGCGGACGGCCGTGGAGGCCGAGCGCGCGTTTCTCCGCAAGGTGGGCGCTGACTGCCACTCCTGCGTCGGCGTACACGTGACGGCCACGGAGACCGGATGGCGGTGTCGGGCTATGGTTCGCGACGAGGTAAGCGGTGATTTGGTGATGATTTGCGAGGACGCTGCCGAGGCACAAACCGCATCCGACCGGGCCGCGAAACGGGCCCGCCGATCGGGACGATGAATCGGCTGAGGGGATTGACTCAACGCGGGGATTCGCCTATAATACACACCGATAATTCAGGTTCTCAGGCCGATAGCTGAGGCGTGCGAACACGCCACCCGAAGTGGTGGGAGGACGTCGCTCTTCGGGTGTGCAGCTTTGCTCAGGTCGGTCGGTGAGTCGTACCTGGAATGAGCCTATGATGCAGCACACGGACCTACGCCGTCTTCTTGTACTTCACGGCCCGGATTTCGAAGCCCAGGGCATTCTCCCTCTACTCCGCGAGCACTACGACGTGAAGGTTGTCGGTGACGTGGATGAAGCGCTCGACGAGATGCGGTCCGAGCCGTTCTCCGGCGTGCTGGCCGAGACGGCGGACTTCCTTCCCCTCGAGCGTGGAGTGGTTTCCCAGCAGGCTGCCGTCGTGCTGGATTCGATCGGGGACGGGGTGTGCATCGTCGGGGGCAAGGGTGAACTGGTCTGGGTGAACCGTCGTCTGCGGACCTGTCCCTCGGCGCTGCTGGACTCGATCCGCGAGATCTGCACAGAAGCCTACGAGCAGTTCGCCACCTCACCGGACCCGCGCGACCCGGACGCGGGCAAACGCTTCAGCCTCATGCCCAGCGACGGGACGTACTATGAAGTACTCTGCTCGCCGGTTCGCGATCGCCAGGGCCTGCTTCGCCAGGTGGCGGCGGTGGTGGTCAACGCCACCTCGCAACGGCGCCAGCAACGGAAGATCAACGCCATCGAACGCGCCGGGCGGGAGCTGGTGCGGCTGGATAAGGACCTCCTGCGCGACCGCGACGCCTTCGAGCGGCTGCAACTGCTGGAGGAGCGGATTATCCGCTGCTCCAAGGACGTGCTGAACTACGAGCACTTCGCGGTGCTGCTGCACGACAAACGGACCAACCGCCTGGATATCATCATCTCGGTGGACCTGATGGACAGCGCGAAGAACCAGCAGATGTTCGCGACCCCGGAGGGCAGCGGCATCTGCGGATACGTCGCAGCCACCGGCAACAGCTACGTCTGTCAGGATGTCCGCAACGATCGGCGGTATCTGCCGGGCCTCTCGGAAGCCCGCAGCAGCTTGACGGTACCCCTGCGGCTGCACGATCGGGTGATCGGCGTGCTCAATGCCGAGTCCCGCCGGCTGGGCGCGTTCGGCGAGGAGGATCGGCAGTTCGCCGAGATCTTCGCCAACTACGTCGCTCTGGCGTTGCATATCCTGGACCTGCTGAGTTTCGAGCGGTACTCCACCCAGACGCGGCTGACCGGCTCGGTCTGCTCGGAGATGGCCGGCCCGTTGAATGACATTCTCACCCAGGCGAGCAATTTGCAGGAGGACTACCTCGGGCTGGACGACCTGCGCAAGGGCCTGGCGAAGATTATCGAGGCAGCCGACGAGGCGCGAAAGCGGATGCAATGTCTCTCCGACGGCGCCCGCAGCGGCGTGATTACCGCCTCGAAGGACGGCGTGGAAACCGAGCCCCTCCTGGAGGGCAAACGCGTGCTCATCGCCGATGACGAGGATCTCATCCGCCAGACGGTCGGCGACGTGCTGTTGCCCCACGGCTGTGACGTGGACCTGGCCAGGGACGGCAGCGAAGCCTGCCGCATGGTCAAAGAGGGCGGCTACGACTTGGTGATTTCGGACATCCGCATGCCCGGCGCGACGGGGTACGAGGTGTTCACCGTTGCCAAGGAGGCCGACCCGGACGTCCCCGTGATCCTGATTACCGGATTCGGGTACGACCCGGACCATTCGATCGTCCGGGCGAACCAGGAAGGGCTGGCGTCGGTCATCATGAAACCCTTCAAGGTCAAGGAACTCCTGGAGCACTGTCGCGAAGCGTTGCTTGACAAGGAATAGGATTTTCTCCGCTCGGGTGCCACCGGCGTGTCCCCACGCCGG
>CAZYIH010000128.1:0-8709 GCA_964646915.1 uncultured Planctomycetaceae bacterium
GCCGATTATACATGGCAATCAACTCCATCAGAAAGGGATCAACACGAGGACGCAGCCTCCACATGGAGGAAGATGGTACCATTTCCCGCCGTCCCGAGGCAATATGCATGCACCCCTGCGCCGCCGGTTGACGCAATATCGAATCCGAAGCTGTCGAATTCGTTCGCCCTGAGGTACACTCTCGGGAAACAGGCGCGAATGCCGTTTCGCCGCCATGGCAGGGATTTCATATGAAGGGAACGCAACGATGATTATCGGCATACCGAAGGAGATCAAACCGCAGGAGTACCGCGTCGCGCTGACGCCCGCCGGCTGCGAGGTGCTGACCGAAGACGGCCACGATGTGCTCATCGAGACCGGCGCGGGAATCGGCAGCGGGTTCGAAGACGAGGCCTACACGAAGCACGGCGCGACGATCGTGCCCGACGCGAGCGACGTGTTCGCCCGCGCAGAGATGGTGATGAAAGTCAAAGAGCCCCAGCCTGTCGAATGCGGGATGATGAAGCCCGACCAGGTGATGTTCACTTACTTTCACTTCGCCGCATCGCGCGAGCTCACCGAAGCGGTGATGCAAACCGGAAGCATCGCCATCGCCTATGAGACCATCGAAGATTCCGCCGGTCGCCTGCCCCTGCTGACCCCCATGAGCGAGGTCGCCGGACGGATGGCCGTGCAGGTGGGCGCCCGCTGCCTGGAGAAGGCCGCCGGGGGCAGAGGGGTGCTGCTGGGCGGCGTTCCGGGAACCACGCAGGGACACGTGGTCATTCTCGGAGGCGGCATCGTGGGAACCCAGGCGGCGAAGGTGGCCGCCGGGATGGGGGCCCAGACGGTCATCATGGACATCGACCTGGAACGCCTGCGCCACCTTGCCGACATCATGCCCGCCAACGTACGCACCGAAATGTCCAGCAAATGGAGCATTCGTCGGCTGCTTCCCCACGCGGACCTGGTGATCGGGGCGGTGCTCGTGCCCGGCGGACGCACGCCCATGCTGATCTCCGAGAATGATCTGGCGACGATGAACCCCGGGGCGGTCATCGTGGACGTCGGCGTCGACCAGGGCGGCTGCGTGGAGACCTCCCGCCCCACGACTCACCAGAACCCCACCTACGCCGTGCACGACGTCATCCACTACTGCGTAGCCAACATGCCCGGAGCGGTACCGCGGACCTCCACGGTCGCGCTGACCAACGCCACGCTGCCCTATGCCCGCAGACTCGCAAGAGGCTGGAAGCAGGCCGTCAACGACGACGCCGGGTTGGCCGCCGGCGTGAACATCGTCTCGGGCGAGGTGACCCATGCGGTGGTCGCAGAGACGTTCGACCTGCCCTGCGCCCCGGTCCCCGCCTGAACAACGTCGGCTGCGCATACGAGCGGGCCCGTGGCGGAAACGCAACGGGCCCGCATTGCTTTCAGCTCCCGCGTCAGACGCGGTAGGGGTTCTGGTCGTCGTCCTGGTCGTCCTTGCGGCCCTGCTCGCCCCCGACGGCCGGGGGAGGCGGGGGCACCTGCCCGACGGCGGATTCCGTGACGGTGGAGGGCCCGGTCGCCGCATCGGGGGAGAACCCGCCGGCGAAATTCCCCTCGGCCGAGGCAAGCGCCGCCTGCTCATCGGCCTTGCCGCGCTTGTGTATCACCACCAGGCCGATAGCGGGAAAGGCGATCATCGCAACCCCGCCGGCCATCATGCCCATCGACAGGGCGACCGACATGGGCTTGCGATCCTTCTCGAGAATGATCATGCGGTCCAGGTCCACGCTCGGGAAACTCTGGCGGATGAGACTCTCTTCCTCGCTGTCGAGACTGTTGATGGAGGTCACCACCAACCCCTCTATGGATTGTGATTCCCGAACGCGCGGCAGGCGATCGACCTCACCGACCGTGTCGTACTCGCCGCTCTTGATGAGCACCTTGAACTTGTCGATCTGGGGCAGTTGCTCTTCTGGAATGCTGTCGATGTTCCCGTGCTTCTCCAGCAAGGCCCGCATCCGTCGGGCAAACATGTGCTCCGAAGAGATGACCGGATAGTACGCCTTGGTCACCGAGTCGGTGCCGGACGGGGCTATACCCGTGGTGTTCTTATACTCGTAGACGATGCCATAGTACAGCCGCATGTGTTCGCCGAACTGCACGTGGGTGTTGTCCAGCTTGCCGCCCTGCTCGATCTTGGCCAGGTCCACCCGCTTCGGCTGGGACCCGGCACCGGCCCCGACCGCGTACTCCTGGTAACCGAAGTAGAACAAAATGCCGCCCAACACCATAATCACGATCATTACCCGAAACATGCGTCACCTCTTCCTGTGATCCCTGTCCTCAATATGCTGGTCCCGCTGCGGTCCTGTCCTCAAAGCCGCCGGACGCACTGTATTTCACCCATAACGGCCGAACGTGTCCAGTCAAAGTTCAGGTACCCGCCCGTCTTGCCCATCGTCTGACAACCCACCTGAACCCGGAGCAATTCCGTTTGGTCACAGCCTGGTGAAATGGTAGCATGGCTGCTCGACCATTTCATCGCAGTGAGGCCGATGGACAAGACCCCGCAATCCTGGGAAGAACACCGCCGACGAATGCTCCGCGAGACCGAAGTGTTCATCGAGTATGGGCTCGCGCATCCCGACGAGGTCATCGAGATTCCCGCCAAACCCGTCGGTGAGGGCGGGTTCCCGGCCGACGTGGGAAAATGGTTCTGGAACGTCATGCTCGCCGAGAAGGTCGACGGAACCGTCTCGCGGTTCCGCGCGATGTTCCAAGGCAGAGGCAAATCTCGCCGCGCCGGACGCCGGCGACGCTGAGCCTCCCAACGCCCGTTTCCTCCTGGAATGGATCGCGAGACGTTTTCCCGCTCCCGCGCCATTGCGGGCTGAATCGCCTGTCCGCTTTTTCCGATAGATCAGTGTGGCCGATGTGTAGCCGGCCTGCCGACGACACGGAAAATGAGGATGCCCCATGAACGATCTGGACACCATTCGAGCTCACGTGGACTTCCTGCTGGAGCGGGCCCGCCGAAGCGACCTGAGCGATGAAGAACGCCAGCAGATCTCCGCGGAGGTCAATCAGCTCTGGACGAAGTTGGCCTCGATGAGCCATACCCAGAGCAACGCAACCGCCTCCCCCGAGCCGACCAGCGAAGCCGGGCAGAGCAACGAAAGCGAAGACAGCGACACCGTCCGCTTCGTGATGTAGCACCCGCCAAGCACCGGCACCGCAGCCCGCCCAACCGAGCCGTTTCCCCGGCGTCGCGGGCTGTTCGTGCGCGCCGGAGGGCTGGGATGTCACTCAATCCCCCAGCTCAGGGGCCGACGTCCCAACCCACCGTTCGCTTGCCGCCCGCCTCAGGGCTTGCAGTAATCCACGAGCTTGGCCAACTCACTTCGCAGGTCGTGGCGGGAGACGATCATGTCCACGAACCCGTGCTCGCGCAGGAACTCGGCCCGCTGGAACCCCTCGGGCAGCTCGGCCTTGATCGTATTGGCAATGACCCGCGCCCCGGCAAAGCCGATCAGCGCGTTGGGCTCGGCGATGATCAGGTCCGCCAGCGACGCCCAACTCGCCAGCACGCCGGCCGTCGTCGGCTCGGCGAAGACCGCCAGGTACAACCCGCCGGCCTCGTGGAACCGCGCGATGGCAGCGGAGGTCTTGCCCATCTGCATCAGCGAGAGAATCCCCTCCTGCATGCGCGCCCCGCCGGACATGCAGACCATCAACACCGGCAGATCGTGCTCGGTGGCGTACTCGAACAGACGCGTGACCTTCTCGCCCACGACCGACCCCATCGACGCCATGATGAACTCGCCATTCATGACCCCCAGGCACACGCGGCGACCCTTGACATACGCCACGCCCGTGAGAATCGCCTCGTTCGTGCCGGCCTTCTCCTGGTAGCCCTTGACGTACTCGGCATACTTTCGGCCTCGCCATTCGAACTCCAGCGGGTCGGCAGGGAAAATCTCGGCGAAGAGTTCCTCGAAGCTGTCCGGGTCCACCAGCTGCGCGACGCGATCGCGGGCGCCCACGCGGAAGTGATGGTCGCATTCGGGGCAGACCTGCATATTTTCCACCACGCTTTTGCGGTAGAGAATGCCCTCGCACCCCGGGCATCGCAGCCAGAGCCCGTCGGGGATGTTCCGCTTCTCGCGAATCGCGGGCCCGGTAAACGCGGACGAATCGTACGGCTGGGTTGGTTCGCTTTTGATGGGTTCTGCCATGTGGGGCTCTCCCGTTAAATCAGGTGGTCGTCGGTCTCGTAGGCGCCCCAGGTGAAGTCCGGGTCACCATTGCACCAGAGGGTTTCCACGTCTTCTTCGCGCACGATACTGCGCAGCAACGTCAGGGCAACCGGGCGGAGCACCAGCAGCGGCGATCCGGTGCCCTTCCTGCGGCGGATAATCTCCCGGACCGCCCGCCGGAGGCGTTGCTCGACGTCGCCGAGACTCTCGCCACCGGGCGGCTGGACGGTTTTCGGCGTCTTTCGCCATTGGCGGAACACCCGCGGCTGGCGTCGTTTGATCTCGTCGGCAGTGAGCCCCTGCCACAGGCCGTAATCAATCTCGCGAAGCTCCTCGACGGTGTGTCGTTTCACCCCGAGCTTCTTGGCCAGCAGCTTGGCGGTCTGCTTCTCGGCTTCGCCGGGGGGGTAGTACACCGCCGAGACGGAGCAGTCTCCCAACTCGCCGGCCAGTCGCAGCACCTCGTCCACGCCGGACTCGCTGAGCGGAACCCCCGCGTTGGACTCGACGCGGGCCTGCTCCTCCCAGACGGTCCGTCCGGTGCGGGCAAGGTAGAGCGTTATCTTCCTGGTGGGGGCAACCTTCTTCATCATCTCGCTACCCTCCTGCCGAGGTCCGCAACGCCCGGACCGCCGCGGGAATGTCGTCGGCTGCAAAAATATTGTTGCCGGCCACAAATGTATCCGCGCCGGCCCGGGCGCATCGGCCACAGGTTTCGGGGTTGATCCCGCCGTCCACCTCCAGGCGCTGCTCGGGGCGGAGTCGACGTCGAATCTGCTCGATTTTCGGGAGCTGGTCGGCCATGAACGATTGGCCGCCGTAGCCGGGCTCGACCGTCATGACCAGCACCAGGTCCACCGCGTCCAGCACGCCTTCGAGGCTGTCTGCCGGCGTTCCGGGTCGAAGCGTGATGCCCGCCCCACAGCCCAGCTTATGGAGGCGGTCGATCAGCCCCAGGGCTGTCTCGGTGGCGTGGGTCTGCTCGTCGGGCCCTGTCGGCCGCTCGGGCGAGCCACCGCCGCAACACGCCTCGATGTGGAACGTGATGCTGTCGACGCCGGCGTCGGCAAATCGCTCGATATAACAGGCCGGGTCCGTGAGCATCAGGTGGACGTCCAGCGGGGCATCGCTGTATTGGCGGATCTTCTTTGCGAAGCCCGGGCCCATGGAGAGATTGGGCACAAAATGCCCGTCCATGATGTCCACGTGCAGGACCTGGGCGCCGGCGGCAAGCACCGCGTCGATCTGCGGGGCGGGACACGCGAAGTCGCACGCCAGCAGCGACGGTGCGATGACCGGCTCGCCTTCCAGCCCAGCCCATGGGTTGTTTGGATGCTCACTCATGCAGTCCGCCTGCTTCATTGGCCAACTCGCCGCGCGGGGCAGCGCTCGTGCAAAGCAAAACCCACCGCGGCTACGGTGGGCTTTGTACGTACCGAATATTGTAGGGGAGAGGAGGCGTTGTGTCTACCCGATTCAGCCTCCCGGGAAAGACTCGATTCTCCCCTCCGTCGGCCGTCTTTTTCCTTGCGCAACCCCGAGCGAATGGATATGGTCTGTTGTCCAAAACCAACTCACGCACACCAATGGGAGAGACATCATGCAATCGGGGACACGCCGGAGCATCGTCGTGCCGGCAGGGCTGACGCTGTGTGGCCTGGTCGGCTGCCAGACCGCCCGGAAACGAACAAAGCCCGATTGACGCGACGATTGCACTGTCGCCATTCGGGGCGATCGGCCGATAGCATGTCATGGCCGAATGTCCGCGCGCCGAGCGAATGCCTTGCATGCACCGCCCACAAACGGATAATGGATCGCAATGGAAGCATCCGAAAGGCAAGGAGCACATCCGATGACATGGAAACGGATATCCTCGATCGTCACACTCACAGCCGCCCTGGCCGCGTTTGCCGTGGCGGGCTGCGACACCAAACCCAAGCCGCCCAAGGCACCGGGCGGGGGCGAGGTGAAGTTCATCGAGGTCGACACGCAAAACACCGCCGAGTACGAAACAGTCGGCAACATGGAAGCGGCGAGGCTGGACTACCGCTTTCGGCTGAAGGTTCTCGAAGCCTACTACGAGAAGACCGGCAACCTCGACAAACTCCGGTGGACCCGGCGCGAGATGAAGAATCTCGAAGAAGCCCAGACCTTTGAGTGGCAGGGTGTGGTCGTCGAGCCCCCCAGCGGGGAGTCGGTCCAAAGCACCGACGAACGGCTGATCGTCGAACGGGCGATCGTGGCCCGCCAGGCGTGGAAGGAAGCCGTCCTTGAGACCTACCGCTTCTACAAGGGGCAGAACGAGGACTTCCGGGCGGCGATGGTCCGCAGCATCATTGCACGGTTCGACCCGATCCGCACGTACATGTACTTCCTCGATGCCGAGATCCCGCCGGCCGAGCTGGAACCGACGCAGGTCATCCCCGAGGCCGACAACCTCTACGAGGAGGCGTATCGTCTGTTCCGCGAGGGCAAGGGCGTCCTGAATACGTTCATCACGACCGACTACGACAAACAACGGCGGGCGCTGGTGCTGCTCCGCAAACTCGTGAAAGAGTACCCCCGCTCGACAAAAATCGCCCTCTCGGCCTACTTCATCGCCGAGATCTACAAGGAGTACTTCAACGAGAACGTCCGAGCGGTGCAGTGGTATCAGCGGGCCTGGCAGTGGGACCCGGACATCGATCAGCCCGCCCGGTTCCAGGCGGCGACGGTGTACGATTACGACCTGGCCAACGACGCCAAGGCCGTCGAGCTTTACCGCGAGTCGATGAAGAACGACCCCTATCGGCTGTTGAACTACGAGCATGCCCAGGACCGCATCATCGAGCTGACCAAAAAGAAAAAGAGATAGTTCCCGTCCCGACCCGGCCGACCAAGCCGAAGAAAGACTCGGGAATTTCCGCAATACCGCCCCTCGCGCCGGCCGTTATACTGGTTGAGTGAGGGGCGAGTCTTGCGCCCACGTTCGGGACCCGGCCTCCTCAGTGAAGGAGAACGCCATGAGAACCCGCAAACCGCGTATTGTTTCGGTCCTGCTGCTGGCTGCGATGGTCCTGTCGATCGGTGCTGCCGCCTTGGCTGAGCAGTTCGAGAACCCCAAGGTCCAACCGCCCCGCGCCAAGCCGCATCGCCGATCGGCGGCAGAGGGCATCCCGCCGCTTCCCCTGCCGGCAACGCCGCTGCGCCGCTCGGAACGCAAGCGCCAGCCCGCCCCGCCGGCACTGGTGGGCATGATCCAGTTCTCCGACACGCAGTTCAAGATGGTCGATGGCAAGCGGACGCGCGTCGATCTGTTCCCCACCACGCAGGTGGATATCGAACGCCTGATGACGTACGCCAACCACCGTCTCAAGATCCGCTATCGCTACAACCGAACCAGCCTACAGAAGTTCTCGTGGGACCCGGCCGAGCTGCCGCTGCTGTACATCACCGGCTGGACCGACATGCCCCGCTGGACCGACGGGATGATCAAGAAACTCCGCCGCTACCTCTACGACGGTGGAACGCTCGTGCTGCACGCCCAGTGCGGCCGACCGGAATTCCAGAAGGCGGCGCTGCGTCTGATCGCCAACACCTTCCCAAAAGGCTCGGACGACCACCGCCAACTGGTGACGCTCGAAAACGACTCGGCGATCTACCACTCCTTCTTCGACCTGAACCGCAAGATGCGAATCCGCCAGGGCAAGAAACCCATCAAGGTGCTCGCCAAGCCCGTCCTTCAGGGCGTGTACCTGGGCTGTCGGCCGGCGATTATCTACTCGCCGATCGACATGAACTGCTCGTGGGACGTCGAGAAAAACCCCATCGAGGGCGGGGTGCTCTACCACCAGGACGACGGGCTGATGCTGGGGGTAAACATCGTGGCCGCCACGCTGGCGAACTTCGAGTACGCCAAAAGCTGGGGCACACAGAAGCGCTACCCCGAAGCGGACAAAAAGACCCGCGACCAACTCGTCATCGCCCAGGTCTCGCATGGCGGCAGTTGGGACCCCACCCCCCACGGCCTGCCGAACCTCGTGAAGTACATCCAGAAGAACACCACCCTCAGCGTGAAGTTCCAGCGCGAAGTGGTGGACCTCGAAGGGGTGGACGTGTTCAAGCAGCCCGTGCTGTACATGACCGGCCTGCACGATTTCAAGCTCAGCGAGACGCAGGTCAAACGGCTGAGGACCTACCTCGCCAGCGGTGGAGTGCTCATCGCCGATGCCGCCGCCGGCAGGGTGGCGTTCGACAACGCCTTCCGACGCGAGCTGAAACGCGTGCTGCCCGAGCAGAAGCTCAAGGACGTCGCCCTCGACTCGCCCGTGTACGCCATGCCCTACAAGATCAGGGCGGTGGATTACACCTCCCTGGTCAAGGCCCAGCAGAAAGAGCTCAACACCCCCCAACTGCTGGGCGTGGAAATCGACGGTCAACTGGGCGTGATCTACTCGCCCCTGGGGCTGTCCAACGGCTGGGAGCAACTGGGCTTCCCCTACAA
>CAZYIH010000129.1:0-8663 GCA_964646915.1 uncultured Planctomycetaceae bacterium
CTAGGCGGCGTTCATCGTGTGGGCCATCTTGCGGAGCTTCTGGATCAGCGCCTTGTGACGCAGGCAGACGCTCGATTCGCTGATGGAGAAGACCTTCGCGATTTCCTTGAAGGTCAGCTGCTGGCTGTAGTACATGATCAGAAGCTCGCGGTCCTGCATGCGGAGCTGCCCCAGCAGGGCCGAGCAGAGATCCTTGGCTTCGAGCTTTTCCTTGGCTTCGCCGGCGCCTTCGTCGGCGATCTCGAAGGTTCCCTGGTCGGTGTCGGGATTGGTGTCGTGCATCGAGATCATCCGCGGGGTCTTCTTCGCGCCACGCCGCTTGAGGATGCTGTCCTTGCGCATCTCGTCGATGGCCCAGAACATCGCCTTCTGCGAGGCGAAGTTGGGGAAGGGCACGCCGCGCGTGGGGTCGTAGGCGTTGGCGGCCATCGTCAACCCCAACAGCGAATAGCTGTAGAGGTCTTCCATGTTCACCCAGGTGTACCGTCTTTTCAGACGAGCGGAGATCTGGCGGGCGATGGGGAGATGATTGTCAATCAACTGCACGGCTGAGGCTTTGGCTGGTTTAGCACTCATGGGACCGTCCTCTTTTCCTGTTACAGAAGTGTCGGAGACTTGCCTGTTCACCAATCGTACTGACTTGACGCTCTCAGTATCGCCCTGGGACCCGGGTACATTCAACGGGGCGCTTCACTCAAAAGCGTGGGCAGCTTGTCTGAGTATTCTGGTTTTGGGGTGCCGATTTGGACGTATGTTAAGATGGGTAAGATGGCAGTGATCTCAGGTTTCTGTGGTTTATGTAAAGACAGGCGGATCGACCCACCATATCTCGTCGTTGCCACCATAGGGGTCCCCAAGATGCTCCAAACAGGGAAAACCCCAGGGTAAAGCGGCTGATTTGGGTATTTCCCCCTACTCAGGTCTGCGGGGAAAAAGTGATAAACCCCCTGGAAACCCGCCGAAAAAAACATGACCACTACTAAACTTTGCCTATTTTAACACCGACAAGGCTTCGCGAGACAGCGCGTATCCCCGGTCAGAGGCTGGATTCACGTCTCATCGGTGGATTTCCCACAGGCTGCCTCGCTGTACCCGAAGTGCCTGTGCAGGCTGTTTGAGCAGGTCCCCGCGTCAGTCTGCTTGGCCTGTTTCGTCTGGCAGGGCTTTGTCGTCTTTGTCGATTGTGACGACGACCGTTTCATCCTTTATAGAGATGATGAGCCTGCCGATTCGCAGGCTCTGGTTGTCTGCCTTTCCTTCCACGACGGCCTCCGGTGCCGGTCCACGGCCGACCGTGACGATCTCGCACTTCGCGCCGCCGAGGTATCGCACCCGCTCGACCACGCCGGCCTGTCCTTTCTTCAGCGGTTTCGGGTCGGCAGGGGGGTTGTTCCGCTTGTTCTCGCGGCGACGCCGGGCCGACTGGCGGAGTTTCTCGACGAAGGCTTTCTCGGCTGCGCTGAGCTTGCGATCCGCCTTGACCGTCACCTTGCCGGGTTGGACGTTCCGAATGCTCACGAGGGTAATCGGCGAACCGCCCGGGCCGTCCATGTCGGCCACGAGAGTGTCCTTTCCGTAGTCGACCGCGCAGGTGTTCGGCCCGATCTTGCGGAAACTCTTCGCGCGTCCGCCGGCCACCCCGACCGACTTCTTGAGCCCCATGCCCACGATCCGCGCCGCGCCCCGCTCGACGGCCGCGATGACGTCCTCGTCGGTTGCGGACCAGCCGCTGCGGAAGACGGTGTATTGGGCCTTCGGATCGCGAAGCCATTTGCCCATGACCTTCGCGGGGTTCTTCTCTTTGACGTCCGTCGGCCAATAGAGATACGCGAAGACCGCGTGGTGCGGGTAGCGGATGGCGTCGTAGGTCTTGCTGTCGCCGGGCTCGATGACGTGGTTGAAGAACCACAGGATCGCGGGTTTCTGCCAGTCGGGCGCCACGCCGAACCCCCGGGCGAAGTCGCCGCCGGTGCTCATCCCGCCCCGCTCGAATTGCCCGTTGGCGTAAATGCCCTGCTCGGGAATCGCCAGTTTTCCGCCTTGTCGAACGATCTCGAAAACGTGCTTGCCCGCCAGCCATTGCGCTTCGGGCCGCTGGGCAACGAGGTCCAGCCCCTGGCTGGTGCGCAGGTGGTTGATGTAGGTCACCAGCCCGGTGTTGCTGCTGAGCCTCCCGCCGTGATGACCTTCGAAGAACCAGGCGGCATCGCCGTACCCCACGCGCAGGGCTCGCTTGGCCCGGCGCAGGAAGACGCGATAAGCCCGGGTGGTGATCTCGTCGTCGGTCCCGTCGTCGCCGAGAATCGCCAGGATCGCCGAGCCGCCCCCGCCGTTCCACGCGCCGTAGTGATTGCTCCAGGGGCTGTGTTGGCCGCCACCGGTTTTGAAGACCAGCCCGACGTCGACCGGTTCCTTCAGGGCTTTGCGCCGACGGTCGATCTCGCCGGGCACCCAGACCTTGTCCTGGATCATCCCAGCCAGTTTCGTGCGGTAGTCCTTCTCCCAGGCGTCGTAGCAGAGGTCGTACGCCATCGCGATGGCTGCGTAGCTTGAGCCGGCCCGCAGCTTTCCGCCCGGGCGGACCCACGCGTACCGCTGGTCCCGGTCGCGCGTCCCGTCCAGTGCCTTGTCCACGCAGCGTCTGGCCAGGTCGGCGTATTTCTGCTCGCCGGTGAGCTGATAGAGGAACCCGAACCCCATCCCATGCCACAACGTGTACGCGCCCATGGGCAGATTGCCGCCATCGCCGTAGGCCCGCTTGGCCTTGTTGAAATGCGTGGGCATGTTCTCGCCGCCGAGCGTCTTCCGCAATCGCGCCAGGATCGCCTTGCCCTGGGGCGTTTTCATGCGGGCGCGGAGGGTCTTGAGGTCGCTCTTACGAAACAGCAGCCGCGGGTGCTCGTTGGGCTTGGAGGGTTTCACGCCTTCCACCGGTGCGGGCCAGAGATAGCCCATCCGTTCGCCGGTGACCTTGCCGTGGACCTTCCTGCCGCGATAGACACCCTTGAAGGTTCCCGCGAAGCTGTTGCCGTCCTGCCTGACCTCGATGCGGTAGGTCGCCTGACCGCCACGGACCCACGGATCGTCATGGATTGTCATACGGGTCGTCAGCACAGCCGTCCCGTTGGCGTCGGTGGTGGCTTTGAGGTCGCCTTCGTGGTCCATCTGGTTGTGCTGGCGTTCGCTGGGGGTGACCAGGCCCCGGTTGTTTCGGTGCTCGCCGGACCAACCAATGACGTAGTCCCGCCAGGTTCCATCGCGCACGCCCAGGTGCAGCAGCAGGTCGGCGGGCTGATATTTCAGCGAGACTTCGCCATCACCGGGCACCCACAGAGCACCCTCCAGCCGCAGGTCCACGTCGTACCAGCCCCGGGCGGTGCCCTGAGCGGAGGCAAAGGCGGTCGCGGTCAGGATCAGCCCGACGCCGAGGGCCCATCGTGTCATAGAACTCATACAATGCTCCCTTCCTGGCAGATCCGAGGTACCTGCGACAACTTCGGGCAGTATACTGTATGGAACACAGCCTCCTGCGTGAAGGATCGCGAGGAGGTCGTGCGGGCCGGCGACAGGCCGGGCGTGGAAATGGCGAATTCCCGGCCGGAAAGGGGTTGCATGGGCGGGCAAGGTTGGTAGAATACCGGATTCTCGCGTAGAGACAGAAGCATGGTATGCGCTCGCGTCGCCCTTGGGCGTCCGGGCAGGATTTTGGGAGAACCAAGTGGCTGTTCGAATGAGGATGAAACGGTTTGGAAGGCGTCACCGGGCGTTCTTTCGGCTGAACGTGATGGACCAGCGTTCCCCGCGCGACGGACGCGTGATCGAGGAGCTTGGCTGGTACGATCCGGTCGAGACGGACCCCGAGAAGCGCATGGACCTCAATGCCGAGCGGATCCGGTACTGGCTCAGTGTGGGCGTCCAGCCCAGTGAGACGGTCCGGAACCTTCTCAAGAAGGTGGGCATCACGGGCAAAGGCGGCGGCGATGAATCGGCCGAGACCGCCCCGACGGGGCCCGCTGAGACGACCGAGGCGTAGCGACGTCCGCCGGCGGCGGGCAGGCCCGACGACGACAATGGCGATGCGCATCGACATCCTGACGCTGTTTCCGGATCTGTTCGAGGCGTTCTGTCGCACGAGTATCGTCGGCCGGGCTGTGGACCGCGGACTGGTGGAGATCCACCGGACCGACATCCGCGCCTTCGCCCGCGATCGCTACGGCACGGTGGACGATACGCCCTACGGCGGCGGGGTTGGGATGGTGCTCAAATGTGAGCCCCTCTTCGACGCTGTCGACGCGGTGCGGCGCCACCAGCCCGACCCGCCCGGAATCGTCGTGCTGCTGAGCCCCCAGGGCGAACGGCTGACGCAGAAACGGGTGGCGGAATTGGCGGCACAGCCGAGGCTGATTCTCATCGCCGGCCACTATGAAGGATTCGACGAACGCGTCCGGCGGTCGCTGGCGGATGCGGAAATCTCGCTGGGTGACTTCGTGCTCTCCGGCGGGGAAGTCGCCGCGATGGCGCTGAGCGACGCGGTCGTTCGGCTGCAGAGCGGCGCATTGGGCAAAGACGAGTCCGTCGAGGAAGAGAGTTTCTCCGACGGACTGCTGGAATATCCGCAATACACCCGCCCGCGGGAGTATCGCGGGATGGGCGTCCCGGACGTTCTGCTTTCCGGCGACCACGGGCGTATCGCCCGGTGGCGGAAAGAGCAGGCCGAGCAGCGCACGCGCGAGCGTCGCCCCGACCTGTGGGACGCGTACAAGAATAAGCACGATTCATGACAGGGCCGGGCCCAGACCCGGCGGTTTGAACGGGAGAGATCTACGGTGAGTCAGGAACTGTTGAACAAGGCGGTACAGGGCAGCCTCAAGACGGACATCCCTGAGTTCGGTATCGGCGATACGGTGAGTGTGCAGTACCGCATCGTCGAGGGCGAGAAGGAACGCATCCAGGCGTTCACCGGCACGGTGATCGCCCGCAAGGGTGGCGGGATCTCCGAGACGTTCCGCGTGCGGCGCATCGTCGCCGGCCAGGGCGTCGAGCGAACCTTCCCGCTGCACAACCCGCGGGTTGCCGACGTGGAAATCGTCCGTCGCGGTGCCGTCCGCCGGGCCAAGCTCAACTACCTCCGCAAGCGTGTCGGCAAGGCCACCCGCGTGAAGGACAAGCGCGTGATGACCAAGAAGGAACGTCTCGCCGCCGAAGCTGCCGCCGGCGCGCAGGGCAAGACGACCGAGTCGCAGGAGTAGTGTCACCGTGTGGCCGTTCTCGAAGATCGGCCCGGAGACCCGCCCGGAGCAGCGGTTGGGCCCGCGCGGTGAGAAACTCGCACGGCGCCATCTCAAACGCAACGGGCTGAGGATTCTCGCACGCAATTATCGTTGCCCCGGCGGCGAACTGGACCTGATCGCCCTGGACCCGTCCACGAAGGATGAACTCGGCGAAGCAGCCATCTGCTTTGTGGAAGTCAAAACCCGACGCACCGATCGATACACCGACCCCGCCTCCGCTGTCGACTCCGGCAAGCGGAGGCGGCTGCACAAGGCCGCCAACCACTATCTCGCCGCACGACCCGCCGCCCAGGATCATCCCACGCGGTTCGACATCGTCTCGGTCGTCCTGCCGCCAGGCGGCGAGCCGAGCATCGTCCACTATCCCGACGCCTTCCGGTAACCCATGAAACTCATCGACACCCACTGTCATCTCTGTCATGGCCGATTGCGGCAGGACTCGGCGGCTGCCATTCAGCGCGCCGTGGAGGCAGGCGTCGTCGCGATAATCTGCGCCGCGTCCGACCTCGCTGAGTCCAAGGCTGCGCTGGGCATCGCACGGGAATACCCGCAGGTGAGCTGCCTGGCCGGCGTGCATCCCCACGACGCCAAAACCGTCAACGACGAGTCCCTCCGGCAGATCGGCGACCTGGTGGACAAAGACGAGAACGTCGCCCTGGGCGAGATCGGCCTGGACTACCACTACGACTTCTCCCCGCGCGAGGATCAGCAGCGAGTCTTCGCCGCCCAGCTCGAATTGGCCCACCGGCGGGGGAAGAAGGTCGTCATCCACACGCGGGAAGCCCTCGACGATACGCTGGCGATTCTCGCCGAAAGCGGGTTCGACGCGACGCGGGCGGCCTTTCATTCCGTGACGGCCGACGTCGAGGGTGTCCGGCGGATGCTGGAGACCGGGGCGATGGTGAGCTTTTCGGGCATCGTGACGTTCAAAAAGACCGATGACCTCCGCCGGGCGGCTGCCTTCGTGCCGGCCGATCGACTGATGGTGGAGACCGACGCGCCGTTCCTCTCGCCCGAGCCGGTCCGCAAGATGAAGACCAACGAGCCGGCCAACGTCGTGCACGTCGCCCGCTGCCTCGCCGGCGTCCGCGGCGCGTGCGAAGAGCAGCTCGCCGAACAGACCACCGCCAACGCCGCGGGGTTCTTCGGTATCGAGCTGTAAACCATCCTGTTGCACTCGGAGCCCCTGCGGTACATGATGGAACCGTCATGAGCGAAACGACCCAGGACTTCCAGCATACCGTCGATGAGTTCGCCGCCGACTGCGATCGGCTCGCCGAGCAGATCTCCCGCGTGATTGTGGGGCATCGCGAGGTGATCGACGAGGTATTGACGTGCCTTCTCGCCGGCGGCCACGCGCTGCTGGAAGGCGTGCCCGGGCTGGGCAAGACGCTGCTGGTCCGGACGCTTGGCGACGCACTGGAGTTGAGCTTCTCGCGGATCCAGTTCACGCCCGACCTCATGCCCGCTGACATCACGGGAACGAACGTCGTCGTCGATGCCGACGGGCAACGGGCGTTCCGCTTCGAGCCGGGCCCGATCTTCGCTCACCTGGTATTGGCCGACGAGATCAATCGAGCCACGCCCAAAACGCAGTCCGCCGTCCTGGAGGCGATGCAGGAGCGGACCGTCTCGGTCGCCCGCACGACGCATTCGCTTCCCGAGCCGTTCCTCGTATTGGCCACGCAGAACCCCCTGGAGATGGAGGGCACCTACCCGCTGCCCGAGGCGCAACTGGACCGTTTCATGCTCAAGCTCACCGTCCGCACGCCGGACGTGGCCGACCTGACGACGATTCTCGACCGCACCACCGGCGGCGACGTGCCCACCGCCCAGGCCGTCCTGGACAGCGAGCGGATCCTGGCGATGCGCCGCCTGGTTCGCCGCGTGCAGGCAGCATCGCACGTGACCGACTACATCGCCCGGCTGGTCTCGGCCACCCACCCCGACAGCGAGCACAGCCTCGACTTCGTGCGGAAGTACGTGCGGTACGGGGCCTCCCCGCGAGGGGCCCAGGCGATTCTGCTGGCCGCCAAGGTGGCCGCCCTGCGCGACGGGCGGGCGAACGTGAGCTTCGAGGACGCCTCAGCCGCCGTCGCCGCGGCGCTGCGACACCGCCTGATTCTCTCCTTCGAAGGACAGGCCGACGGGATCGAACCCGACGATATCCTCGCCCGCGTCAACGAGACTGTTCCCCGGGCCGATTTGCCATAATCGCTCGCCGGAACCCGGAAAGCGCTCGGCTGTGCGTACCGGGTGGAGGGGGATCGTGCATCGTCTCTGCGCACAGCTGCGCCGGGCGGATACAATACTACGGATTCCAACAAGCGGGAGAACACCGATGAAACGACGGATCATTCTGATGGTGGCGGTGCTGGCGGGTTTTGCATTCGCCGGCTGCGTCCAGGTCGAGGTGCCCGAGGTGCCCGAACGAATCCGGATCGACTCGGGTGGGGGCAGTGGCGGCCGATCGCAGATTCCCTCCAGCGGCGGTGGGGGGCTGGAAGGGTTGGCGTACGGCATCGGCAGCCACATGGTCGGAGCCGAGGGCGACGTACTGTTCTACGGGTTCGACACGCTGGCGTATCCGGACAGCGAAGTCGAGCTGGCTGCCCGCGTGCGGGACGTGCAGGCCAAGCTCGCCGGCGTCTCCGGCGTGACGGTGGGGTTCTATCGCGGTGAGACTCTCATCGGACGGGCGATCACGGACAAGGACGGTGTCGCCGTGGTGCGATGGACCCCGTCGCGCGTGGGCGATTACAACTTCGAGGCGCGCATTCTCCGTGCGCCGGAGCATCTCGGCGAGGACTTCCGCCGGGCGTCGGCCGCTCCGCTGATTGTCTCCGCCCGCCGCAAGAGCGAACGATTCGCCGTGATCGACCTGGACCACACCGTGGTGGCGTCGAGCTTCTGGCGGGTGCTGCTGGGCGGGGCCAAGCCGATGAACGAGTCGGTCCGCGTGACCAAGCGGATCGCCCGGAAGTACAGCATCATCTATCTGACGCATCGGCCTGACCTGCTGAGCCGCAAGTCGCGCCGGTGGCTGGACCGCCAAGGCTTCCCCACGGGCGTGCTGATGGTCGGATCGCTCTCGGACGCGGTGGGCGACAGTGGCGTGTACAAGACGGCCCGGCTGAGCAAGGTGAAGGACCGCTTCCCGAACCTGGAAATCGGCATTGGCGACAAATACTCCGACGCCCAGGCATACGTGGACAACAGGATGACCGCCTACCTGATTCCCGACTACGACGCCGATGATGTGGGAGAACTCCGCGAGGCGGCCCGCAGTATCCGCAAGCTCGATGGAAAAGGGCGGCTGAACGTGGTCCAGGGCTGGGAGGAAATTGAAGACGGGATCTTCGGCGGCAAACG
>CAZYIH010000130.1:0-8648 GCA_964646915.1 uncultured Planctomycetaceae bacterium
AGGGTTCCGCTGGTAACGCGCCCGACCTCGTTACCGTCCGGGTCGAGCACTTCGTCGCCCAGCCGCCCGATCGCCTCGGCGGGTGATTGCTGCTGCGGCGGGGTCCAGGAGAGTTTCGCCAGTCGACGGGATGGGCCCCTCCGCGCGATCTCGGCGATCTGATCGCGCCCGAGGAAGTCGTGGCTGAGGTCCACGCAGCGCTGCAGGCCGGCGGTGATCGGGTCGATCGTTTCGTTCACCTCGTGGCCATAGCGTGGCAGGCCCGCCCCGATGCGCAGAACGTCCCGCGCGGCGGCCCCCATGGGCGGCAGGGCGTTTTCGCCGGCTTTGTCTGTAATGAACCGCCACGCCTGGGAGGCCATCATCGCCGGGAGAATCACCTCCAGCCCCCAAGCCCCGGCGTATCCCGTGCGCGAGGCGGTGTACTTGGCCACCAGCAACGAGCCGGCCTTGACCGTGCCGGCCGACAGGTCCGAGACGGTGAAGGGCAGTACCGCGTCCAGCCGCTGGGGCGCCTCGGGCCCGACCACCGCCAGTTGTGCGGTGTGGGCGGTGCGGTCGGTGATTTTCACGTCCAGCCCCTCGCCCAGCGCGGAGAGGTGTTCGAGCGTCTTGTCCCGGTTTCCCGCGTCGCCGGTCCACAGCCAATCGCGTTCCAGGCGAAGGAGGTACCCCAGGTCCAGGACGCCCCCGCGATCGTTGCACAGGCAGCTCAGGGCGGCTGAGTCGTCTTCCTGGTGGGCTACGTCGTGGGTGCAGGCGCGTTCGAGCAGGTCCAGCGCCCCGTCGCCCCGCAGACGGATGCGCGAGAGGTATGAAACGTCGCACACCGCCCCGCCGGCCAGGGCGATGGCAGACTCTTCCAGCGGGCCGATATAGCTCATGGGCACCGACCAGCCTGCGATGGTGCCCATGCGGGCCTCCATCGTGCGGTGCTTCTCGTGGAGGGGCAGCCTGCGCGCGTCGGTCGGGTCGGTCATGGTGGAACGATAGTCGAGGACTCACCCGGAATCAATCGACCCGGCGAAGCGAAAACGCCCCAAGCCCGCACCGGGCGTCATCCGCGTGGCTTGCGGAAGAACTTCTGGTAGTCGATATTGAGCTTCTTGAGCTTGTAGCGGACCATCCGCGGGGTAATGCCCAACTGCCGGGCGGCTGCGGACATATTCCCGCCGGTGCGTTTGAGGGCGTCGACGATCATGTCCCGTTCGAGCACCTGGGTCTGCGTTTTGAGCGAGCCGACGTTGCTCCCGCCGTCGCGGAGGTCCGGCGCCTGCAGCGTGGGGGGCAGGTTGTGGGCGTGGATGACCCCGTCGTTGCTCAGCAGGGCCCCGTGCTCGATGCAGTTTTCCAGCTCCCGCACGTTGCCCGGCCAATGGTACATCAGCATGAGGTTGATCGCCGTGGTCGAGATCCGGCGGATCTGCTTGCTCATCCTCTCCGAGCAGGTCTCGCAGAAGTGGTTGGCCAGCAGGAGAATGTCGTCTTTGCGGTCGCGCAGGGGCGGCATCCAGACAGGGAAAACGTTGATGCGGTAGTAGAGGTCCTGGCGGAACTGCCCGTCGCGCTGGAGGGCTTCGAGGTCGCGGTTGGTCGCGGCGATCACCCGGACGTTCACCTTGACCGTCCTGTTGCTGCCGACACGCTGGAATTCCCGCTCCTGCAGGACGCGGAGCATCTTGACCTGGATCGCAGGCGTGAAGTCGCCGATCTCGTCGAGAAACAGCGTGCCGCCGTCGGCCTCCTCGATTCTGCCGGTGCGGGCGTACGTCGCGCCGGTAAACGAGCCCTTCTCGTGGCCGAACAACTCGCTCTCCAGCAGGTTCTCGTTGAGGGCGGCACAGTTGACCTTCACGAACGGCTTGCGGGCGCGGGGCGAGGAGTAGTGAATCGCCGAGGCGACCAGCTCCTTGCCCGTGCCCGACTCGCCGCGGACCAGCACGGTCGAGTCCGACGCGCTGACCTGCCGGATCTTCATGTAGACGTCCTGCATGGGCTTGGAGTTGCCCACGATGTGATCGGGGTGGAACCGCTCCTCCAGCGCGCTTTGCAGCCGCAGGTTCTCGGCCTGGAGGGCTTCGCGTTCCAGCCGGGCCATCCGACGGGACTTGACGTCGTTGGCGATCATGCTCGATACGATGTTGAGTACGCGCAGCGCTTCACCGAGATCGACGTCGGCGTCGTAGGGAGTGTCCACCGAGAGCGTCCCGACCACCTCCTGGCCGAGAGTGATCGGAACGCAGATGAAGCTCAGCTCCTGCTCGCCCACCCCCGGTCGACGCCGGTGAATGCGGTCCTGGAAGCGGGGCTCCTGCGAGACCTTCGGCACGACGGCGGCCTCGCCGGTTCGCACCACCTCGCCCATGATGCCTTCGCCCATCCGATAGCGCATCTCCGATTGCTCGCCCACGGCATGGCTGCGGGTGGCTTCGATGGTCAGCTCCGACCCGTCCGGAGACAGCAGCATGATGGTCCCACGCACCATCCCCAGCTCCTGGTCCAGCACGTCCAGAATCTCCAGCAGCATTTCACGCTGGCCGGCCCGCGTGGCGAGGATCCGGGCGATCGTGTTCAGCGCCTGCAGTTCTATCTCGTTGGTGGTCAAACGTTGTCGCGCTTTCGTTGGAAGCTACAAAAAAGGAATGCCGGGCGGCATAAACGACAATTATGGCGGCATGTCTCGTCAAATTCTGTTTCATCTCGGCCGCACCCGGGTGAGGTCGATCGTGCCCGTATCATAGACAGGCCGTGTTCTGTAAGGGAGTTACGACTCATCTGTGCGGTCTGCCTTTCAGCGGGCTGGCCTGAGCGGGTTTGTATTGGGGGCGCCGCCGACGGGGTTGTTTTAGCAACGGCTGTGCCATGGGTTCTCGCCGCGGCGGATCGTGGGCGTCGAGGCAGCGAAAATTGGCCCCGCGCAGCCGAAGGGGGCGGTCGATCTGGTCGAAGAAGGTTGCAGCGAGGGGTCCCCGGCCGATGGCGTGTGTCGGCTGGGAGGACCTGGAGGATGGGGCGGACCGGAGGTGTGACGTGGAACGCAGGAAATTCTCAAGGGCCCGGTTCATCGGGCCGGCAACCGTAAAAGCGGAAGGTCGAATACTGCAGGTCGAGGTCGAGAACATCAGCCTGCACGGGGCGCTGCTGATAACCCCCGATCCGGTCGACATCGGCGAAGAGGTTCGGATTTACCTGCCCGACGATCTTTCCGAGCAGACCATCGAAGCGTCGGCCGTCGTGGTGCGCAGTGAGGACGGATTCACCGGCGTGGACTTCCGCGAGATGTCGTCCCACGCGTTCGGCCTCTTGCGGCAGGTGGTGTCGGCCTGCAGCCCGAACCCGGATCAACCCGGCGAGGAGCTCCGCGCTCATCTCAAATCGTTCTGCCAGCCCGACGAGGAGTAAGTTCACTGCCGGCGTCTTTCCGCCGATCGCCCAATGTGTTTGACCTGACGGCCGCGCCTCGCTCTAATGAGCGGTATGCTCGGACGCACACGACGGACAACTCGAGTGGACGTGGGTCTGGCGTTGGTCTTCGCGGGGTTGGGGTATCTGATCTGGGCCCTGGTGGCCGGCTCGTCCCGCGCGATGGTTCAGGAACTCATGGACGCCTTTGCCCGCAAAGGCCTTGCCGTCTCCCGCGTAACTCAGTGGGTCCGCTACATCTTCCTGGACGCCGGCGTGGCCATCGACATCGCCGGACTCATCCTGCTGTGCACCGCGATGGTGCTGGTGTTCCTCAGCTCACGGCAGAAGCTGAGCATCTCCTGGGCGTGGGCGGTTTCATTCCTGCAGGTGTGCATCGCCGGGCTGGGGTCGGTATTGGTCGCCCTGGACGTGCACCATCAGTACAACATGCTCATGCCCCCCGCCACCGTCGAGGCACCGCGCACCGCGATGCAGACCGTCTCCCGCGTTTCGCTGTTTGTGAGCCTGCCGATCGCGATCCTTCTGTGGGTGACGGTGCTGGTGTACTTCCTCGTCGAGCGGGCCCGATGGAACCGCCGGCAGGGCCCGTCCCTCCGCGACGCGATGCGCACCAACGTGTATCGGTAGATCATCTCCCCTGTTGCTGCGGCCTTAGACCAGTCCTTTGCGTTTGCGCAGCATCCACTCCGCACACAGCAGCACCGCCAGGGCAATCAGCAAAGGCCAACGGTATTCCCCGGCCAAATCGGTCCGGGCGATTCGCCGTTCGCTCCGTGGTTGGGTGGCAAGGGAGAGGTCGTCCATCAGTTCGCCGAGGTCGCGCAGGGGCACGAACTGTCCGCTGCTTTCGCGTGCCATCTGTTTGAGCAGGTCGAAGTTCGCCAGCGCCTGGAGGGCTTCGAGGTCTTTCTTGATGACTTCGAACCGGTGGGTCGATTCCAGCGGCTTGCCGTCCATCGTGTGGCGGATCTCCAGTTTGTAGCTGCCGGCCTGTCGGACGCGAGGCAGGGGAATCCGCCCGAAGAGGTTCTCCTCGCCCGGTGCGAGCTTCAGTTGCGATCGGCTTCCGCCCGGGCCGGTGAGAATGACCTCAGGCCTGGCGGTCAGCAGGGGTTTTCCGGTGGGGTCCTCCACCCCGGCGGTGACCTCGATCGACTCCGAACCGCTCTCGATTCGCCGCAGGTCGTAGGTGGTCTTGTCGGTGGCGATCCAGATGTTCCCGCGCGGCGAGCAGAGATAGATCGCCAGTTGACGCCAGAACCGTTTCTGCATCTCGGGGGTAATCTCGTTGGGCGTGAGCACCCATCGCCAGGTGGAGTCCAGCCCCAGGGCGATCGATCGGCCTGCCCCGTATGGCTGGGTCACCAGCAGCGCTCTGCCGTCGGCGGTTTCGCCCAGCACGGTCGCCCCGAGTTTTATCCCTCCGAGACGATTGGCACCGGGAAGGGGGGTCATCTTCTCCCACGCCTCGGCCACGCTTTCGCCCTCGGCGCCGATTCGCATGAAATTCTCGGCTCGGCCGGCCTTGGTGGGCACCATGCGGATGGGTGTTTCGATGTGGCCACGGGATTTCTTGAGACCCACCGGCAGCGCCGCCGCCAGCGGGGTGTCCGCCCAGCCGCCCTGGCCGAAGGTGTGGTTCCCGCCGAGCATCATCAGGCCTTTGCCCTTCTCGCTGACCAGCTCGCGAAGGATTTCCAGTTGCTTTCGGCTGAAGGCGGAGGCCGGCACGTCGCCCAGGATAATCGCGTGGAATCTCATCCATTCGTCCATGGTTTCGCCGGGCATCTCGATGGGCTGATCGTCGCCGAAGGGGCGGATGAGCGTCAGGGCGACCACGCGGATGCGCGGCGCCGCCTGCAACGCGCGGTAGACGAACTTCTTCTCCACGCGGAAGGTGTGCTCGATGTAGAGAATCCGCATCTGACGGTTGGTGACCCGCACGAGCCGGTCGTCGCTCATCTGCCCGGCCAGGCCTCGAGGCGCTTTGCCCTGCAACTCTACCGAGACCTTCACCCGCTGAAAGCCCGCCGCCAGCGGAACGTGCATGAAACGCACCGGGACCGACTCGTTCTTCGTGGAGATCGAGACCATCTCCGTGCCCACCACCTCCTCGCCGACGCGGCAGGTGACCTTGGCCTGCGATTCGCCCAGGCCGACCGCTTCGATGGTGGCTGTGATCGGAAGGCGGTTGAACACCTCGACCTCTTCCGGGGCGGAGAGATCGCGCACTGAGAGGGTATGGGTCGAGCCGGTCACGCGGTCCCACCCGACGCCGACGGTGAAAAACGGGATGCCCTGGGAGCCCTTGATCTCGGCGAGTTTGATCGGCGTGAGGATGTCGGTGGTGTTGTTGCAGCCGTCGGTGAAGAGCATGACGGCCACCACGTCGCGGCGGGAGACGGCGAACTGTTCCAGGGCGCGGTTGGTGGCGTCGCCCAGGGCGGTGGCGGGTCCGTCCGGCTGGGCGAAGCGGATCACGTCGCGCCCGTCCGGCAGAAGGTTCTGCACGTTGCCGGCGGAGGAATCGAACAGGAACAGTTCAAGGTCCACCTGGTCGGCCAATGCGGCGATGCGGTTCCACTGCTCGGAGATCGCCTGTCGAAGCGACTCGATGCGTGCCAGCGGCGGGACGTCCTCGGGCACGGTGTCGCTGCGGTAGTCCAGGGGCATGTCCTTGCGGGCCATCGAGGCGGACGTATCGATTCCGATCAGGGCGACCCCGCGAATCTCGACCTCGCGGACGCTCTCGTCGGCAGGGCCCAGCGCCCAGAGGGTCAGCAGGCAAATCACGGCGATCCGCAGCGTCAGAAGGAGAATCTTGCTGCGCCGTTTGAGTGGCGCGGTCGTTCGGCCGTAAGCTCGCACCGACCAGAGCATCGCCACCGCCCCGATCGCGCAGACGCCGCCCGACGCGCCGAATTTCCAGACGACCACAGCCAGCACGGCGATCGCCGATCCGCGCAGGAAATGCGGGATGAATGTTTCTCTGCGTTCCTGCTCACCGGCGGAGGCGTGCATCGCCACGCGGACGATGGAGGCGACCACCGCCAGCGGGCCGACCAGCAGCGCTGCTGCCGTCAGCGCAAGCCCGCGGGGCCAATCGGTTCGGCGAATGAACGAACCGGTCAGGCTGACGATTTCCCACGCCAGCCCTGCCGCTGCCACCGTCGGCAGCAGCACCGGCCAGTTCGGAGGATTCAGTACGAGATACGAAAGCATCGCGTCATCGGTCCGGTCCGTTCCCTGGGTTTGCCGGCCGACCCTTACGTCGGCAGGGCTTGCTGAACGCCAAGGATACCGCCTCGCAGCCTTCCATCCCAGCCTGAACCCCGCAGAGACACAAAATGTCCCGGTGGGCAGCGGAATCTCAGTACGGCCGATGGCCTGGCCGGCAGAATCGCATCTGCCTGCAGACGAAGTCTCCAAAAAAGTCGGCAATAGCCACAATTGTCCCGCAACTCTGGATAGGTGTAAACACTCAGGCAGAACCCGCACCGGCGTCACCCACATTTCGTATACAGGGAAGGCCCTACGCAATATATCCTTTGTGTTGAAGAGGTTGCGGTTTATGTCCCCCTGCCGATAGCGAGCCCAGCCTTAAAAGCGGAACACTCTGAATACCGTGCGCAAGCAGAAGCTCTGAAAAAGCAGCCATATCCCGACCCGACGCCCATGCCTTTGAGTGATCCTGCACGCCAAGCGAATCCCGCCTTTGGGCGATAAGAACAGTAGTGGACGACAGGCGTCAGGTTGCTGTAGGGGTAAGGCAGCGGCCTGGCACAAGTTGCCGCGGGGTTCGGACCGGTTCAGGGGGTGGTCCGAGATACACAGGGACCTTTGGGTCCCGTGCCTGCTGTGGGGCAGGTAAGAGTTCTGGGGGCGATGGGCTTGACGACGGGGGAACTCCTTCGGGAGTCGTCACCGAGCCTTATGCGGGGTAGCAGCTGACCCTTCGGGGGTGGCGAGCTATCCGATCCAGGGGCAGGCTGAGGACGAGCGGCCTGCCCCTTTTTGTATGCGCTCATTTCTCCGGGCCGAGCCGGTCGGCGTCTTGATCCACTCTGAACTTCTTGACAGATGGCCGTCTATCCCGTATAAACTCCCTGCCAATTATGGCAGACGCGCGGGCCCCCTGCGCCGGATTCGCTTCCGCCCCGTTAGGGCGGTTACTTTCTGATATTCGTAAGAAGAGAGAGAACAATGGACGAGAAGACCACCAACGTGCTGAAAGAGAAAATGGACGATGCGAGCTTCCAGAAGCTCCAGGCCCTCGGCAACGACAAGCTCAACCGTTTCGTGCTGGACGCGGTCGAACTCTGCGAGCCGGATTCAGTAAAGGTCTGCTCGGATGATCCCGAGGACATCGCCTTCATTCGTCAACTGGCGATCGACAACCAGGAGGAGATCCCCCTGGAAATCGAGGGTCACACCGCCCACTTCGACGGCTACTTCGACCAGGCGCGTGACAAGAGCGTCACGAAGTATCTGCTGCCCAAGGGCATGACGTTGGCCGAGCGGCTGAACTCCATGGATCGCGAGGAAGGTCTCACGGAGATCCGCGGCTTCTTCAAGGGCGCGATGGCAGGCCGGCAGATGCTGCTGATGTTCCTCTGCCTGGGACCCACAGACGGGCCGTTCAGCATTCCCTGTGCCCAGATCACCGACAGTGCTTACGTCGGCCATAGCGAATACATGCTGTACCGCGCCGGCTACGAGGAGTTCAGCAAGCTGGGCAACAGCCCGGACTTTTTCCGGTTCTTCCACGCCACCGGACGCGTGGACGACCGCAAGACTTCCGTGGACGTCGAGAACAAGCGCGTGTACATGGACATCACCGAGGACATGGTCCTCAGCGTGAACACTCAATACGCCGGCAACACCGTCGGGCTCAAGAAGCTCGCCTTGCGTCTGGCGATTCGCAAGGCCGACCGCGAGGGTTGGCTGGCCGAGCACATGTTCGTGATGGGCGTTCACGGCCCGAATGACCGCGTGACGTACTTCACCGGGGCGTTCCCCAGCGCCTGCGGCAAGACCTCCACCGCGATGCTGCCCGGCGAGAGCATCATCGGCGACGATTTGGCCTACTTCCGCAAAATCGACGGCCAGGTGCGGGCGGTGAACGTCGAGAGCGGGATTTTCGGAATCATCCGCGACGTGAACCCGGACGACGACCCGGTGATTTACGACGTCCTGACCAAGCCCGGCGAGGTGATCTTCGG
>CAZYIH010000131.1:0-8620 GCA_964646915.1 uncultured Planctomycetaceae bacterium
CCGAAGGGCGGGGCCTGCCTGCCGTAGCTTCAGCGAAGGCAGGTTAACGAGTAGCGAGCGCGGGGTGGCGGAGAGGAACTCTGCTAAGAGCGCTCAGTTGAAATAAACCCATATCGTCCATCGCCACGCTTCGTGAACCTGATGATATTCACATCATCCCTCGCCGCAACTTCATCGGGTGGCTCGTCGTTCTCCAGCAGGATGACCTGCTCGGCCCCAAACGCAGACGCCAAGTCGGCGAAGAAGGCCGACTTAACGGAAGCGTCTAGAGTGACACCGTCCGGGTCTGGCTCCCGGTAGACGACTAAAGGCGAATCGATAAGAACGAAGCCGGGATGTGGCTTGTCCCGGCTAGCGCAGTACCGCAGCAATCCCGTCGTGAACGCAGCATGCGTTACCGCCCGCACACCTTTCCCATGGCTTGTTCTCGACCGGCCTGAAATCACAACATCCCAGTCCGTATCGCTAAACGTCACGCGGTCCAAATCTGGGAAGCGCCACGCAGCCAGCCTCGCCTGTACCTCTTGAGCAAACTCTTCAGCTGCAGAGGTCGGCAGCGATGCGAACTCCTGACGTGCAGATGACACGTCCTCGGCCTGCACATCCTGAATCTGCTGCTCAAGCGTTTGCACTCGCTCCAGTAGTTCGAGGGAACGCTGGACTTGTTGGCGGTTCGAAGCGGCTTCCCGGAGTTCGATAGCTGACTCCTGAGCACGTGGCCGCAACTCCTCTTGGATCGCCGTCGTTACTTCTGCAAGCTCGGCCTGAAGTTTCTCCTGTTCACTCAAGAGCCCGTCTCGTTCGATCGCGACCTCCTGTCGAGTCGTATCAAGATCATCCATCAATGTACGGATACGGTTCGCTTCCGCGGTAGCTGACTGGGTCACAACGTCGGGCCCTGCCGAGTTGTCCACGTGCTCGTGATCGTGGTGTCCTGGCAAAGCTCCGCACACTGGGCATCGCTCGACGCCGATTTCGCCAAGTCGCGATCCAGCCTCGGCAATTGCTTCCAGCCTTCTCAGGTCTGACAGATACTGTTCGGCAAGAAGCGAAAAACGCTCAGAAAGTCCCGACAACACATCGAGCCTCCCGCGGATGTCACGGAGACGTGACCACAGCGATCGTCGTCGTTCTTCAAAACCGGCCATCACATTACCACGCTCAGATAGCCTCTCTTCGACGGCCTGATATGAGCTGTCGAGCAGATCAATCTGGTTCCGAAGCGAGTTGACATCCCCATCAAACGGTTGCTCGGCAATCTGGTCACGGAGTTGATCCAAGATGACCTGCAGCACCTCACTTTTAGCCTCGACTCGCACGCGCGATTCCCGTCTGTCTTCTGCGGCAACGACCGCCGAGTCATCCCGCCCCGTCAGTAGGAGCCGGAACACTGATCGCTCAGCCGTTCGAGTCGTGAACTGACCAGTGTGGAGCGGTGATGATTCTCGAATTACCTCCTGTTCAGATACAACGACAAGTTTCCTAAGGTCGCGAAAGCTCAGAGTGCGTGTGACGCCGCGTTGGTTCTTCCGGACCTCTTTCCCGTCCATTCCTGATAGCTGCAGCAAGAAATGCGATACCGTATCGGTGTGGCCAGCTGCATGTTTTGCTCTCAGCTGTTCGGTGCTTCCGTCGGGATGCGTAACTGCGACGTCGCCGCCGCGGAGGGCCCTTTCGAGCACATAGCGGCTTCCGTTCGACACAGCTTCGATCTCAAGAACGACCTTGTCATAGGCTTCAGCCTCTGGCAGTTCGTCGGGACGACTGCTAGCGCCTAGCCCATACTCGATGCACTGAAGTATGAATGTCTTGCCAGTATCGGATGGGCCGCTGATGACGTTGAGCCCCGCGGCAAATTCGACCTCTGCAGCCTCAAGACCAGCGCCGGTCAGTGCAAGCCGTCGGATATGGAAGCCGTAGTCACCCACCTTGATCCTCCTCCCAGAGCAATGCTTCCGTTTCGAACTCAGCACCCCATTCGCCAAGGTGGTCCCGGGCAAACTCGTCGAGCTGCCCATCTGTACGTTCACCGAACTGCTCGACAAGCCAAGCCGCACGGTCTCGGAGTTCACTCACATACGCAGCATCGAATGACTCGACAAACCCACCCGTCCGCTCAGTTGCGGAGTAGCGGACGCCCTCGGGCAGATATGCTACGTGAATCAACCCTCGGCTCATGTAGAGCAGCAACCCCTTCTGCAAAGTGCCTCGCCTAACAAGGAGCTCGCCGCTCCTGTATGGGGTCTTCGGATGGAGGCCCTCCGGGCCGTCGGGTACGTCGTCAGAGTGAACGAGGAGATAGTCATACACAACCAACCGCTGGAGCGACGCGACATCCGGGTACATCTCGAACAGCAAGACGGTCGAACGGAGACCGTTTTCCGTCGGACTGTTGAATGGGGCAGTATTACGGAGAATGACATCACTCATCAGTAACCCACCTCACGTCGTCGCGGTCGTTGGACAGTTGATGGCAGATGCCGCCTCGGTCACGCACGTCCAGGCGCCGAACCAGAGCGTGGCGGGTCAACTGAAGCTGCCTCGCCGCTTGAACGACTGCGAGCACTCGCCGATAACCGTCGTCATGTTGCCCATCGAGGATGTCTTGGACCCCAGCAAGGACTTCTTCTTGCAGGGTCTCGTACGAACCAGGCGGGAGCGTATCACGGGAAAACCCTTTTAATGACTCGGCACTATAGAATTCCTTCCGAGAACGGCTGTAGTGTCGGAGCAGACCGGCGGCACCGGCAAGATCATCCACGTTGGCAACCGGATGGCCTTTGTGATCTGCGTAAGCCGCGAACAGTTTTTCCAAATAGACGACCTCGTTTTCGGTCGGCTGCTCGGGCGGGTCTGGGATCGGCCCTCTCTGCGGGAATCCGGCACCGAATCTGGCAATGTGCCAACGCGTCTGTCGGTGGTCATCTACCAGCCGCTGGGCTGGGATGTAGCCGATCACACTGAAGTCCAGTACCTCGAGGTAATCTCGCAGGTCACCTTCGAGCACGACTTCTTGTGTGGACGTGATCCCGTTACGGCAATGCTTGTCCCAGTGCTCAATCAGTTTCGCCTTCAGTTCTTCCGGCTTCTTGAAGAGCTTGATCAGTGTCGTGCCTGCCCCTTGTGGTGCAACGAAACGGTACTTGCGAGGAAACGTGAACTCGCCCTCGTGTGAGTAGTACACCGCCTTACCCAACTCGAGCCATACGTCGCCTGGCCTCAGCGGGTGGTCGTAGTGCTTGCACTGGTAGTTATCCCAGACATCCGGGTTGTCTTCCGACACGGTGGCTATCACGTCTCGCCCCATGTCACCCGCACCACCGCACTTCTCGACGAGCTCGTAATCGGACCTCAGACCGTCCGCCCACTCCAGCACAAACGCCTCCCATTGGTCCGCACTGAACAACTTCATCAAATCCATCGCGGGGACGAGGGGACCACTGGCGACGGTGTCAGCCGACGGCTGTGGCGGATCAGGTGGGGTAGGCAGTTGGGCGGTCTGGCTCGCCAATTGTATTTCCTGTTAACCCGTTCCACTGCCGAGAGCGATGAGAGTTCGAGAGTCTCGCGCCCCGCGCGCTCGCGACGTTTAGTTTCTGTGACCCCGCTGGTTAGTAGAAGTGGTCGAAGTGTCGGCCGCCCTGTACGTCCCACCGGGACACAACGTTTGGCCGGGTCGCGAGTTGCGGTTAACAGACTCGTTCGACTCGGTCGCAAACAAGAAAATGCCGCAAGCCGTTTATCTACAACGCCTTACGGCTTGATCTCCCGGACAAGGACTCGAACCTTGAACCTAGCGGTTAACAGCCGCTCGCTCTACCATTGAGCTATCCGGGAATGTGTCTGGTTGTTGTCGGCCGAGGGTGTCGGCAGATGCCAGCCTGCAGGCGGAACCTGCAGCGGGGTGTACAAGGTATCGTATCGGCCGACGATGTCAAGCTCTTTGGGGCGGTTCGGCGGAAAAAACTCGCCCGGCGGGCGGAAGCTCAGTCGTCGCCTTCCTCAGTCGTCGTCCTCACCATCGTCGTCGTCATCGTCGTCGTCATCGTCGCCGGTGACAACGTCTTTGGTCGCTTTGGCGGCCTTGGTGGCGGCGTCGGCGGTGGCTTTGGCGGCGGTGGTGGCAGCGCCCTTGACGGCAGAGCCGACCTTCTCGGCGGTGCCCTTCTCGTCGGTCTTGTCGCTGTCGTCTTCGTCGCGGGGTTTGGCCTGTTTGGCGATTTCGGCTACGTCGGCGGCAGGCAGGATCACGGGGATGCTCTCGTTGTCGTCGGCGGACTTGGAGGTCCGACGGAAGACGGCTATGCCGATCAGCTTGCCGGCTTCGTTGAAGGCGGGGCAGCCGATGCGGACGCCGTCGGAGATGTAGAACCGCCGGGGCTTTTCGACCACGGTGAGGATCCGCGTGAATTTCACCATCGCGGTGTAATTCACGACCTTGCCGAGTCGGCTGACGGCGAAGACGCGCTGGGCAGGCTTGGCGGTGACGGCCTGGGCGAGGTCCACCGCGGTGAGCGATTTGCCCTTGAACTCCTTGCTGTCGGTATCGATGCGGATGAACGCCAGGTCCAGGTCCGGATCGGTAAGGACGACCTTGGCGGGCACTTCGTCGCCGTCGGGCATGCGGACCTTGACTTCCTGCACTTCCGATTTGGCGGAGACTTTCCGCGGTTGGCCCTGGTAGTTGATGGTTCGCCCGTCCAGCGCGCTGGCTGGGTCCAGGCGGCCGTTGGACACCACCATAAGCCCGTCGGCGTTGATGACCGTTCCCAGCAGGTCCACCGTGCGCTCGGGCGGAACGGGCACTTTGATCCCGTCGGCCGTCGCCTGGATGTTGATCACCGCGCGGACGTACAGCACGGCCTGGCGGTTTTTCTTCAGCACGTCGCGAGCGGCGTCGCCGGCGTCGTCGCCCAGGATGACGGTTGGCGCGAGCAGTACTGCCGCCGCCATCGCGACGGCGACCCGGGCGGCAAAGAATCGATGGGTCATCGGGTAATCCTTTCGTCTATCGGAGGATGAGTTCATATTGTGCGTGCGTCGGAATGCCCATTGTAGCGATGCCGGGCGTTATTGCGAGTCCCAGTCCGGTTCGAGCACCAGGTAGCCGGTGCCCACGCCCCGCCGAACGAACAGGACCATCCGCTCGGGCTTTCGTTTGCGGGCTTTGTTCATGATTTCTTCGAGGTCGTCCACCGAGGCGACCGGTTGGCCGTCCACGCGGACCAGCACGTCGCCGGTCCGCAGCCCCGCCAGCGCCGCCCAGCCGGCGCGTTTGACGTCCTGGATGAGCACGCCGCGGACTTTCTTCTCGAGCTGCTTATCCACGCGGTCTTCGTCGGAGAGGTCGCGGGCCTCGAACTCGAAATCCTCGTCCTTGTAGGTGGCCAGCTCGATCAGCGGCGTGGGGGGCATGTCCAGCTTGACGGGCAGCTTCTTCTTCTCGCCGTCGCGGATGATCGTCAGCTCGGCCGTCGACCCGATGCGATACTGCCGCACCATGTGCTTGAGCACGTCGGCGTCCTCGGGCTGCGATGCGTCGATGTTCTGCCCGTCGAGCTTGACGATCAGGTCGCCCACTTCCAGCCCCGCCTTGTCGGCCCCGTAGCCGGTGTACACGTGCGTCACGCGGAACCCCTCCGTGCCTTCCAGGTCCAGGGCCTTGGCCAGGTCGCGGGTGAGCACCTGCGTCTTGACCGCCAGCCACGCCTTGCGGGCCCGGCGCGGGGGTGTCTTCTCGGGTTCCCTGCCGACGGCGACCACGGTCAGCAGCTTCTCGCTGCGGCGGTCGTAGGCCACCAGCGTGTCGACCGGCTCGTCCTTGCCTTTGACGATCCGCCGGGTGATCCGTTGGAGGTCGGCGATGTTTCTGACCGGCTCATCCCCCACCGCGACGATGACGTCGCCGGTGCGGACGGACGGTTTGGCGTCGCCGGCCGGCGAGCCCGGACGCAGCGAGTAGACCAGCACACCGTCGGTGTCGGCCCGGTTGTGCTGCAGGGCGGACATCAGTGTGAAGTCCCGAACGGTCATGCCCCAGTTGCGCATCTCGACGTCCTCACCGCGGGCGGCCTGGCGAGCGACGGTCGTCAGCGAGAGCTGCCTGGCCTTGCCGTCACGATGGACGGTCACGTTCACCGTCTCGCCCACCGGCGTGCTCAGCAGCACCTTGTAGAACAGCGGGAGTTCCTCGGCGACGGTGGCGGTCACGTCCACACCGTCGTACTCGGTGATGATGTCGCCGGGCTCGATGCCGGCATCGTCGGCGGGAGAATCTGCAATGATCCCGCCGACCAGCACGCCGCGCTGCTTCTGGCTGCCTCGCAGCAACGGCTGGGCGGTAATGCCCGTCCAGCTGCGCTTCACGCTGCCGTTTTCGATGAGTTGCCCGGCCACCGATCGCGCGAGATTCGCCGGAATCGCCCCGCCGATCCCGCCGATGCCCACCTCGTTGATGCCGATAATCTTCCCGTCGAGATTCACCAACGGCCCGCCGCTGTTGCCGTGATAGATCTGCGCGTCGTGCCCGATCCATCGCACCAGCAGGCCGACGTTTTCGCCGTCCATGCTCATCCCGCCCCCGCCGGGGGTGATCATCTCGGTGTTGCTCACCACCCCGGCGGTAACCGACTGGCTCAGACCGGCCGGCGAGCCCATCGCCAGAACGGTATCGCCCACAGCGACGGTGTCCGAGTCGCCGAACGTGGCCACCGGCAGCGGCTGGGAGGGGTTCTTCAGCTCGTCGAGGTTCAGCTTGAGCACGGCGATGTCGGTCATCGGGTCGGTGCCGATCAGCTCGGCCGACACTTCCTGACGATCGGCCAAGCGACAGACGATGCGCGTCGCCTTGCCCGCGACGTGGTGATTGGTAATAACGTGGCCGTCGGAGGAGATAATCGCCCCGCTGCCGGAAGCCTGGAACTTCAGGATGCGTCCGCGGCCGGGGGTGGTCGCCACGACGTGGATCCGCACGATGGTGGGGAACACCTCCTCGTAAGCGGTGTCGACCGCCTCGCGCAGTGCATTTCGGCTGTGAGTCTGCTGACAACCGGCCAGCATCCCGCCGGCCGCCGCCAGCAGCAGAATCGTCCAGCATATCGCTCGGGTCCGTCCACGCATTCGCTCGCTCCTGATGAAGGTAAAGATCATTCCTGGTTTCGCTCGGCGCGCACACATTCCGCCCGCCGCTGAGACTTCTGACGCCGTGGCGGCCGATATGTTCCGCTCCGCCGGCAACGATCGCCGCCGCCATGCCCGCCCCGCGGTTGCACTGCCCTGGGAGGAAGCCTTGTCAACCACGCCGGGCGGAGGTAAAGTACGACCTTCCCGGATATGGTTGGACCCGCGATGATTCTGACCGATGGACATCCCGCTCGTTGGTCCTGGCGCAGGGGCTGGTGAAGAGCCAGCCCGCACTCCCGCCGCGCTTGGCCGATCCGTCCACACACCCCCGACCCACGACACGAGGACAACCATGCGAGTACTTTCCGGCATTCAACCTTCGGGCCGACTTCACATTGGCAACTACTTCGGCGCGATCCGCCAGTTCCTGCAGCTCCAGGAAGAGGGCAACCAGTGCTTTTACTTCCTGGCCAACTACCACGCGCTGACCAGCATTCACGACGCCGAGCAGCTCGAGCAGCTCACGCTGCACCTGGCGATGGGCTATCTTTCGCTGGGGATCGACCCCGAGCGAAGCGTCTTTTTCGCCCAGAGCGACGTCCCGCAGACCACCGAGCTGTGCTGGTTCCTCAACAACGTCACGCCCGTGAGCCTCATGCAGAAAGGCCACGCCTACAAGGACAAGATCGCCAGGGGCTTCTCGCCGAACATGGGGCTGTTCGACTATCCCGTCCTGCAGGCGGCCGACATCGTCATTTACGACGCGGACATCGTGCCCGTCGGCGAGGACCAGCGCCAGCACGTCGAGATGACGCGTGACATCGCCATCAAGTTCAACCAGCTCTACCAGGCTGAGGCGCTGATCGTGCCCGAGCCGCGAATCCTCAGAAGCGTCGCGGTGGTCCCCGGCACGGACGGCCAAAAGATGTCCAAGAGCTACGGCAACACGATCGAGATCTTCCAGACGCCCAAGAAGACCAAAAAGACCTGCGGCCGGGTGGTGACCGACTCGACCCCGCTGGAGGACCCCAAGGACCCGGACACCTGCAACGTGTTCGCCCTGCTGAAGCTCTTCGCAGGCGAGGAAGAGCTTACCGAGATCGCCCAGAAGTACCGCGCCGGCGGGTACGGCTACGGCCACGCGAAAAACCGCCTGGCCGAGCTGATCAACGAGGAGTTCGCCGAGTCACGCGAGAAATACGCCGAGCTGGAAAGCTCACCGGACACCGTGCGGGACATCCTCCGCGACGGCGGCAAGAAGGCCCGCGACGTGGCTGAGCAGACCATGCAGCGCGTCCGAGCGGCGACGGGCATCGTGAAGCATGGGTGAGTCATTAGTTGTTAGTTGTTAGTTGTTAGTCAAGAAGAACACAACAGACGCGGGCCCCAGTCGCATCGGCCGTGCTTGCTGCAACACGCCCACACCTCGGGTGCCTCGGCCGTGTCGGGCGGGCATTTTGCTGGCAGCGGATCAAGGTCCGCTGGGTCCGGCGATGAA
>CAZYIH010000132.1:0-8589 GCA_964646915.1 uncultured Planctomycetaceae bacterium
GTTCGGCGGGCGCTATACTTCGGGCGAAGTCTGCAAGCCGTTCCCGTCAGCGGAGCCGTCATGGAAAACGCACAGATCGCCGACATTTTCGAGGAAATCTCCGACCTGCTGGAGCTCAAGGACGCCAACGAGTTCCGCATCCGATCCTATCAGAACGCCGCGCGGAGCATTCGGGACATGTCCCAGCGGCTCACAGACCTGGCCGAGGAAGGCGAGGACTTCTCCGAGCTGCCCAATATCGGCGAGAAGACGGCAGAGAAGATCCACGAGATTCTCGAGAAGGGCACCTGCCAACGGCTGGAGGATCTGCGAGACGAGTTACCCCAGGCCCTGACGGAAGTGATGAAGGTGCCCGGCGTGGGGCCGCGCAAGGCGATGAAAATCCACGAGGAACTCGGCGTGGATGATCTGGACGATCTCCGAGACGCCTGCCGGGACGGCAAGGTTCGCACGCTGGAGGGGTTCGGCGAGAAGACCGAGAAGAAGATCCTCGACGGAATCAGAACGCTGGAAACCACGGCCGGCCGGGTGTCGCTCAAGGAGGCCGGCGACCACGTGAGGTCGCTGAGCGAATGGCTGGACGGCGTGGACGAGGTGGACCGTTACGAGGTGGCGGGCAGTTTTCGGCGTCGCAAGGAGACGGTGGGCGACCTGGACATTCTCATCCAGGCGTCGGATCGCAAGGCTGCCGGCGAGGCGATTGTCGAGTTCGAGGGCATCTCGAACGTGGACAGCCACGGTAAGGAGAAGATCACGGTGCATCTCACCGGCGGGCTGCAGGTGGATTTCCGTTTCTTCGAGCCGCGGAATTTCGGGGCTGCCCTGATGTACTTCACCGGTTCCAAGGCGCACAACATTCACGTTCGGCAGATTGCCGTCGGCCGCGATTGGAAGCTCAACGAGTACGGCCTGTTCAAGGACGACGACCTCTTGGCCGGCAAGGAGGAGGAAGCGCTGTACCATCGGCTGAACCTGGCGTGGGTCCCCCCCGAGATGCGCGAAGACCGCGGCGAGGTGGACGCCGCCGCTGAGGACAGGCTGCCCGAGTTGATCGAGCACGATGAGGTCCGCGGCGATCTGCAGTGTCACACCACCGCCTCGGACGGCAATAACAGTATCGAGGAGATGGCCCGTTCGGCGAAGGATTTCGGGTTCAGCTACCTGGCGATCACCGACCACTCCCAGCGTGTGACGATGGCCCAGGGACTGGACAACGATAAATGTCGCAAGCACGCCGAGGAGATCCGCAAGATGGACGAGAAGCTGGACCGCTTCTGGTTGCTGGCGGGCGTGGAGGTGGACATCCTCAAGAGCGGCAAGCTGGACCTGGACGAGGACGTACTGGCGGAGCTGGATTGGGTGATCGCCTCGATCCATTACGACCGGAACCTCTCCGAGGAGAAGATGACCGATCGGTATCTCTCGGCCATCCGGTCGGGCGTGGTGCATGCGATTGCCCATCCGCTGGGGCGGATTGTCGGCAGGCGCGAGGCGATGGCCATCCACTTCGAGAAGGTCGCCGAGGCGTGCGCCGAGCACGACGTGCTGCTGGAGATCAACGCCCAGCCCGATCGGCTGGACCTGCCGGACACCTACGTGCAGCAGGCCCGCGAGATGGGTTGTTCGTTCAGCTTCGGGACCGACGCCCACAAGACCGACGCGTTCGATTTCCTGCGGTACGCCACGGACGTGGCCCGTCGGGGCTGGTTGGAGGCGGGCGACGTGGTCAACACGTTGACGATTCCCAAGCTCCGCAAGCGCCTCGATCGCGGGTAAGCTTGAACGGTTTCGGCATCGGCGGCGGATGGGTGGTGGGGTTACCGTCTCTTGGCGGCGAAGAGTTTCTCGACTTTTCCAAGGGATTCCTGGAGGGCGAAGACCACCACATGATCGCCGGGGGTGATGACTGTTTCGCCTTGGGGTATGACGACGCTGTCGGGTTTGACGACGACGCCCACCAGCGAGCCGCGTGGGAAGCGGACGTCCTTCAGCGGAGTGTTCAGCACTTTGGATCCGCGGCCGGGGACCAGTTCCAAAGCCTCGGCCCGAATCCCACGGATGCGGGCGACGGATTTTATGTCGCCCAGGCGGACGTATTTCAGGATGGCGTTGACGGTGGACTGACGGGCACTGACGGCGGCGTCGACATCCACGGTCATCATCAGCGGCAGGTAGAACGGGCGTTCGATGCGTGCGATGGTCCGGGGGACGCCGAGGCGTTTGGCGTAGAGGCAACTGATGAGGTTCATCTCTTCCTCATCGCTGACGGCTACGAACGCGTCCATCTGCGGCAGTCCGACGCGCTCCAGCAGGTCCATGTCATGCCCCGTACCCTCGATCACGAGCGTTCCGGACAGTTGCTCCGAGGCGGATTCGGCGTGTTGACCTCGCGGGTCCACCAGTGTCACGCGGCAGTCGTTCTCGAGCATTTCGGCGACGCATCGCCCCAACTCGCTGGCTCCCAGTACCATCACGCGGTTGACCGGGTCCAGGCGCGGGCGGCGGGCGACGATGGATGCCAGTCGCTTGATCGTTGTCGGCTGGGCGACCACGAAGATCTCGTCGCCCTGTTCGATGTGGTCGTGTCCGACGGGGATGATCGCCTGGTCGTCGCGCCGGATCACGGCGACGCGGTAATGCATGCCTTCGTGGGAGGCGTGTATCTCGGCGAGGGTTCTCCCGTGGAGGTCACTTCCCTGCGGTACGGTCATGCCCGCGAGGATAACGGTTCCCCCGGCCAGCGGGATCACCTGCGTGGTTCCGGGGTTTCGCAGAAGGCGGACGATTTCCGCGGCGGCCTCCTCGTCGGGGTTGATGATCTGGTCGATTCCCAACTCGCCGATGGGCAGGTCGGGGTTGGAGGCCTTGAATTCGCGATTGGTCACGCGTGCGATTCCGCGGGAGCAGCCCATCTTGCCGGCCATCAGGCACGAGAGCAGGTTCACCTCGTCGCAGTCGGTGACGGCCAGGAAGATGTCCGATTCGGCTGCGCCGGCCTCTCGGAGTGAGGCGGGGGACGAACCGGTTCCCACGAGCACGCGGCAATCGAGGAATTCTTCCAGGGCGGCCGCCCGACTGGGAAGGCGTTCGATGACGGTCGTGTCGTGTTGTTCGTGGCTGAGAATGTCCGCCAGGGCTTCCCCGACGCCGCCTCCGCCGTTGATGACGATCTTCATGATGCTCCTAGCGATGGAACCACGGTGCGAACAGCAACAACACACTAAAGACCTCCAGCCGACCGATCAACATGCACAGGATCAGCACGATCTTGCCGACCGGTGGAACCCAGGAAAACGCACGGACGTCCCCGGGACCGACGTGTCCGAGCCCCGGTCCGATGTTGTTGAGCGTCGCGGCGACCGAGGAAAACGCCGTCACCATCGCGGTGTCCGAGCTGACGTCTTTGCCCGCCGGATCGATGGCGTCCGGCCAGGTCATCAGCACGGCCGCCATCACCAGCGACGCCACCACGAACACCAGCACGTACAGTACCGCGAACCCCAGCACGGACTGTACCACGCGGTTTTTCACAGCGCGCCCGCCGAGGCGTACGGGGATGACGGCCTGGGGGTGCAGGGCGCGTTTCATCTCGGCACCGGCGTGCTTGAGCATAAGCAGGATGCGGATATTCTTCATGCCGCCCCCGGTAGACCCGGCGCAGCCACCGATGAACATCAGCACCAGCAGCACCAGTCGCGTTACGATCGGCCAGACGTTGTAGTTCTGCGTGGTGTAGCCGGTCGTGGTCGTGATGGAGACCACCTGGAAAGCGCTCTGTCGCAGGCCTTCACCGGCGCCGACGGACCCGGCAAGCAGGGCGGCGATCACCAGTGTCGCCAAGCCCAGGACCGTGAGGTAGGTGAGAAACTCGCCGTTGCGGAGATAGGCCATGAGCTTGCCGCGCAGCCCCGCGTAGTGCAGGGCGAAGTTCGCCCCGGCCAGCAGCATGAACACAATGATCACCACGTCCACGTATACGCTGTTGAAATATCCCACGCTCGCCGAGTGCGTGGAGAATCCACCGGTGGCCATCGTCCCGAAGGTGTGGCACATCGCATCGAAGAGCGTCACCGACGGATGGGCCCACAGCAGCACACACTCGATGGCGCTGAGCAGCACGTACATGCCCCACAGCAGCTTGGTGGTCTGGCGAACGCGCGGAACCAGTTTGTCGGCCGTCGGACCGGGAACCTCCGCGCGGTACACCTGCATTCCGCCCACGCCCAGCAGTGGAAGCAGAGCAAGGCTGAGTACGATGATGCCCATCCCGCCCAGCCAGTGGGTGTAGCTCCGCCAGAAGAGCATGCACATGGGCAGGCGTTCGATGTCCGTGGGCAACTCGCCTCCGCCGGCGGTGAGAATGCTCGCCCCGGTGGTGGTCAGCCCGCTCATGGTCTCGAAGTAGGCGTCGATGTAGCCGGGGATGTACCCGCCCAGATAAAACGGAAGGGCTCCGAGTCCCGCCAGGACGATCCAACCCAGACCTGCCACCGCGAAACCCTCGCGAGGACCTGCATTGGTGCGGGGCCGACGGCAGATCAGCGCCACCCCGCCACCGACAACCAGGCAGATCACCATCGACCACACCAGCCAACCCACTGCCGACCACTCGCCGTAGTACACTCCCCAGGCGATCGAGGGGAGCATGTTCAGTCCGAACAGGACCGAAAGCATGCCGACCAGGAATAGAACGAGGCGGAATCTCATGAGGCCATTCTTCTTTTCGTCGCCCCGGGCGTCAACCTTCAAAAGGTTCCCGGTGCCGGACGCCTCAGACGGACCGAAAGAACGCCGGCGCAAAGGAACGGCTGGGCGGCCGACCTGCTCGGTCAGCCGCCCAGCCGACAGTGATGCCTCGGGAGGGTCAGTCCAGCGAGTACCCGTCGCGATAATCGTAGTGGAGCATGTCGTTGGCTTCGGGGACGTTGGTGACCTTCTCGTTTTCGGCGTCCCACTCCAGGCGCTTGCCCAGTTTCAGCGAGATGTTCGCCAGGTGAGCGAACGTCGTGGACCGGTGGGCCTCTTCGAGGGGGCACAGCGGCGTTTCGCGCGTCTGGACGCACTGGATGAAGTCGTCGATGAGGTTCTGCGTCGAGTCTTCCTTGATCGCCAGGTCGCCGTAGGCTTCCTCGCCGCCCATTTCGCCGGATTCCTCTTCGATCATCGGGTCCCACTTCTGGAACTGCCCCGGCTTGGTGGGGGTGATGGAGTACTTGTTCTGATTCACCCGCAGCGTCCCCTTGGACCCGCAGAGCATGACCTCGCCGTCCTTGACGCGGTTGGCGCCGGAGGCTTCGTTCACGTCGAAATGAATGATCATGCCGCTGGGCATCTCGAACAGCACCGCCATCGTGTCCGGAATGGTGCGATCGTCGTCGACCGTCGTTTTCGAACCGACTGCCGTCACGGCCACCGGGGCGGTCTGGTCGGTCATCCAGCGGATCACGTCCATGTAGTGGACGCCCCAGTTGCCCATCTGCGAGGAGAAATCGCTCCACCAGCGGAAGAAGTAGGGGGCGAGGTTGTACTGGTAAGGCCGCTCCGGCCGCGGGCCGACCCACTTGTCCCAGTCGAGGTTCGCCGGCGGGTCGGCGGGCTTCTGATTGCCGATTCCGTTGGGGAACATCACGCTGTTGTGGGCGGCGTAGGCGGCCTTGATGTCGCCGAGCTTACCGCCACGGACGTCTTTGACCATCTTCTTATAGATCGTCGAGCCGCGACGGTTCAGGCAGACCCCCGCGATGCGGTCGGTCTCGCTCTGGACATCCACCATGCGTCGGCCTTCCTTGATGGTGATCGTCAGGGGCTTCTCGACGAACACGTCCTTGCCGGCGCGGAAGGCGTCGATGGTCTGAATCGCGTGCCAGTGGTCGGGCGTGGCGATCACCACCGCGTCGACGTTCTCGTCGGCCAGCAGGTCCTTGTGATCGGTGTACGTCGCGACGTCGCCGAGATCCTCGCCCATCTTGGGGACCTTGCCGATGTCCTTGTACTCCTGATCGATATTATCGGGATTTCGCGTGAGGTAGGGCTTGTAGACGTCGCACAGAGCCACCACTTCGCAGTCGTCATTCTTCCGGAAATTGTTCATCAGCAACGTGCCGCGATTGCCCACGCCGATGAATCCCATTCGAACCTTCGCCATCGTTTTCTCCTGTTTTCTCAGATGCTCATGGTCACGCCGACCTTTTGTCAGCGGCCAACGCAACACGTAACGATGCGACAGATTCAGGGAGATTGAAAGCAAAATTGCCAAAGAATGCGCCGAATCCCATGAAATGACAAAAGATTTCCGCCTCGGATCGTGGATTCAGCCAAAAGTAACAGCTCGCGAGCCAGGCGTGGCATTTTGAGATAAGAACGGCCCATTCTGCCGCAAGGGGGGTTATGATAGTTGTCGGGCCCGCGCAGGGCCGCTGGACTCTTGCACCGAACCGAAAGGAACCTGTCCATGACCCGCTGCACACAGTTGCTCCTGGTTGTCGCACTTTCAGGATTGGTCGCCGGCGCGGCCCTGGCCGAGACTCCCATCGCGGGGTGTTCGCTCCAGCGTCCCACAGGTGATTACGCCATGGTAACGCTGCACTTCGACGTCCCCGGCGCCGCCAGGACGCACGAGAAGTACGCCAAGTGGACGTACATCGGCGGCATGCGAGCGGGTCGATTGACTGTCGGCCATGGCGTCGGCCTGCGGACCCCGGGCGGAACGCTCACGCTCACCGACGGCAAGCTCGCCGGGACCTTCAAGCACACCCGAAAGGTCCACAAGCACTGGGGACCGATCATGACCGTGGTCGTCGACGCTGTCGTCACAGATGGTAAGATCGCCGGGTCGGCTTCCATTGACGGCCAACAGGGAAAAATCACCGGGACGGTCACGCCGGGCGAGGAATTGGCCAAGGCGAACAAGATTCCCGACGACGTCGATTGGCCGGCGTTCCTCGGGCCCATCGCCGGCGGGGCGGCCGCTGAGCCCACCGGGGTGGAACTGATCGAGTCCGAGAAGGGCTTTCGGCTCATGTGGGTTCCCGAGGAAACGGACATCGGGCAGGGAATCGGTTCGATCTCCCGATTCATGGACAGGAAGTGGAAGGACGCCAGCAAGCGACGGACCTGCTCGGGCTCGACATCGCCCATCGCCGGCGACGGAAAGGTGTACCTGAGCTACTACGTGCCCAGCCCGGCGGAGGCCCCCTCCGAGGAGGCGCGGAAGCGTTTGGCGGAGAACGCCGGCCCGGCGGGCGGCCCGGCAGCCGACAAGCTGCCCGAACACGCACTGGAGAAGATCTATCCCAAAGTCGACGACGTGGTGCTCTGCATGGACGCCGAGACGGGGCAGACGATCTGGAAGGCGACGATGCTCGCCCGTGGCCGTAATCATCAGCACCACAAGGAAGGCCCCTTCAACATGACTCCCGGCCTGGGTGGCGGGCGCGTGTTCGCCATCGGCATGTCGGGCTTCCTCTACGCCTTCGACGCCAAGACGGGCAAGCCGCTCTGGGAGACGCCCCTGAAGAACGGACGGAAGAATCTGTACAGCTCCACCGCCCTGGTCGGGCGGAAGGTGGTCGTCGTGCCCATGCAGGGCCGCTGGGCGGGGCTGGACACGAAGACCGGCAAGGTCGTATGGCAGTCCGATGTCCGCCAGGAGCACGTCACGCTGGCGCTCTACCCCGCCGGTGAGAAGGACTACTTCATCGGCGGCGCCGGGGATAAGATCGTCTGCATCGACGGTGCCGACGGGAAAACCGTCTGGACTCTCGACGCCAAGGCCCTCTCTCACGGAAGGGGACTGGGGTCCGGGGGGATCAGCATTCACGGTGACACGTTGCTGACGTATCTGCAGGAGGGCGGCAGGAAGGACTGGACGCCCTATTGTGCAGCCTGGCAGTTGGAGGGGGCGACCAAGCCGAAACAGATGTGGAAGGTTTCGGTCAAGGGCTCCAATGCCGAGCACGTTCCGGTGGTGGTGGGCGGGAAGTACGTGTTCACCGGCGATCTGAGCTGTTGGGATCTGAAAACCGGCCGAAAGCTCGACCAGACCGAGGGCGTCAAGCCCGGCAACGGCGGCTATATGCAGGGCATGGAGGATACGGTGCTGGTCCGGCGCGACGGCACGCACGGGCAGATCGAGATCGCCCTGTATCGGATCGGCCCGGACGGGAAGATCACCACCGTCACGCCCAAGGGCGAATCATGGGTCCCGACGTACGGCGCCGGGACGACGACCTACCACCACGCGCTGATGTACCCGCTGCTGGACGGCCGGGTCTACCTGCGGCAGGCGGACGGGGTGTACTGCTGGGACATGCGGAAGAAAAAGTGACGGCGGGAAAGACCGGTCTAAAAGTCAATCCTCCAGGTGGTTCGCTTGCAACAAGTTGTGAATAGACCGGGCAGATGGCTTGGGGGCCAACCAACTGCGATGAACTGACGGCTGTGCTGGACGCGGAGTAAGCTCCGACCGGCCCGAAAGCGGGTCGTGCGGCGGCTACTGGTGGCTCTTCCGATAGGCGGCCGGCGTCAAGCCCGTGTGTTCGCGAAATACCCGGGTGAAGTGCGACTGGCTGCAGAATCCGCAGTCCACCG
>CAZYIH010000133.1:0-8398 GCA_964646915.1 uncultured Planctomycetaceae bacterium
CTGCGCGTTCGGCGCACCAATACCAGCCGGCCGGGATAGAGTGAAATCCGGTCTCATCGGCCGACACATCGGGGCGGCTGAGCGGTTATACTCACTCCGGGGTTGAGGTATGCCCCGGTCGAACGAGAAATCGCTCCAATGAGGATGAGATCATGCGTAGTACTTGGCTGATGGCTGCAGCGGTGGTGACGTGGATAATGGTGGCTGGTCTGGCGGTTTGGCCGGCGGTAGCGCAGACGGGGGAAACCCCGGCCGGGGCAGACTCGACCGACCCCAACGCGCCGCAGGCCATCGCCTTGCGCGGAACGCAGGGCGCCATCCGGATTCCCTTTACCATGGCCGAAGACGGCATCGCGTCGGTCGGACTGTACATGCCTTCGGGGCAACTGGTGCGCATCATCGCCCAGGGCCTGGAACTTGAGAAGGGCGAGTACGAAGCCCTCTGGGACGGGATGGATCTGTGGGGTTCGCACGTTCCGGCAGGGACCAAGCTCGAAGCACGCGTGTTCACTCACCAGGGCGTGCGGGCGTATTACGAGTTCGCCGTCGGGCGGGGCGATTGGGACAAGGAATCTCCCGCGTGGCTGACGCGTCCTGTCGGCGAGGGTCTGGACATGCGAACGGGCGGCTGGCTGGGCGACCATACCGGTCCCGGGGCGGCGGCGGCTGTGGGCGATCGCGTGTTTTTCGGCTGCCGCGTCGCCGAGCATGGCCACTCGATGATGGCGACCGACCTGGAAGGCCATAAGCTCTGGGGGGGCAGCCCGGGCGGCTGGGGCGGCCCGGACGAACTGCACGCCGTCGGCGACGAAGCCGTTGTCGGCAGAATGAAGAACAATCTCTTTCGCATGGAAGCCGAGACCTACCGCAAGAGCTCTCTGGGCGGGACCGGGCGGTATCCCATCCGGGCGATGACGGTACACGACGGCAAGGTTCACCTGGTTCTGCACAACTACAAAGTCGAGCAGTCGCCCCTGGCCATGGTCGGTGGCGACATCGATTGGCCTGGAACCGTCCCTCAGACGCTCAGCGGTAAGAGCGTGGAGTTCCAGATTTCGCCCAAGGCCCGGATGGCGGCAACGTTTCGGGGCGGGCAGGGACACTTCCAGATCGGGACCGCCCCGGTCATCAAGAACTCCGAAGGGCACATGGTGATTCCCTGGGAATCGCAGCAGTCCATCGGAACCATCGCCATCCAACGGATCAAGGACGTCGAGAAGGTTATCTTCTACACGCTCAAGAAGGGCCTGAAGTACGACCAGCGCAAGCATTCGCCCTTCGGCGAGGAGAAGGGCACCGACGGCCTCGATCTGGGCGGAGGCGGGCTCGGCGGAGGCGGCCTGGGCGGCGGTCTGGGCGGGGCGGACCTGAACCCCATCGAGATGAACCCGTACTGGAAGAAGGCCGCCGAGACGAAGCTCGATCGCCGCGTGAACTACCTGACGTTCGATACGCCCCGGGAGACCCACGGGATCTACCTGCGTTTCATCCTGGAGAAGAAGGCGCGGAAGAAGAAAGGTCGCGGCCCGTACTTCAGCCTCTGCCGTCTGATGACCCGCTCGTTCGCGCGCGTCGAGCAGACGCCACGCGTGACGCTGCCTCAAGGCGCGACGGGTGATGTGGCCACGAAGGACCGCGTCGGCTGGGAGTTCCGCACGCCGCAGGTGGTCAGCGAGATCGCCCCGGCCGATGTGATTCTCGACTACGGCAAGGACGTGACGTTCGACGCGATCGCATTTCTCAACCACCAGACGCCCAAGTACAGCGTGTACCTCTACACCGGCGAGGGCGACCCTGCCGAGGCGAGCGAGGACCAGTGGGAAGAGGTTCGCCGACACAGGCCCAGGCGAAGCCGCAAATACGGCCACTTTGCCGCCCGCACGAACAACAACGACACCTACTTCCACCTGTACCGCACGCGGACTGCCCGGGCGATCAAGCTTCATTACACCGACGGGTCGCTGCGCGGCAAGAAATCGCTGAGCTGGACCAAGAACGATCCGCGCCGCTTCGTCTGCGAGGACGTTCAGCTGTTGAGGATGAACGAGAAGCGCGTCCCCCCGCCTTCGCACGTGATCCAGGTGCGATCCGCCCGCGAGGACAAAATCCTCTCCGAGACGTTCGTGGACGGGCTGAACGTTACGAAGTTCGCCTACGCCGACGACGGGACCTGCTACAGCGTGGTCAACGGTCGGCTGTGCCGCTCGACACCCCGCAAGGGCAAGTGGGATCACACGGTCATCGGCGAGCTGAAATTCGGGCGCGTCGCCAAGATGAACGTCTACGGCGACCGCATCGTCATCGGCGATCGCGGAAACTCGGCCGTCTACGTGACCGATCGGCAGGGCAAGCTGCTGCACACCATCGGCGGCAAGGGCAAGTTCACCATCGGCAAGTGGGACCGCGACAAGGTCGAACGTCCCGTGGCGGTGACGATGGACAAGAACGACAAGATCTGGATCGCCGAGAACAAATACGCGCCCAAGCGGATCACGCGATTCAACCTCGACGGAACCTGCGAGAAGGAGTTCATCGGCCAACCCGAGTACGGCGGCGGGGGTTATCTCGACCCGGACCTGGGCAGCTTCTACTATCGCGGGCTGGAGCACGCGATCGACTGGAAGGCAGGGACCAGCCGACTGAAGGCGATGAACGACCGTCCTTACTCCGAGCAGACCCCGACTTTCGACGCCAGCACGTTCAGCTACACCCGTGGCGGGCGGGTGATTCACCACAACGGCAGGAAGTACGCCGTGGGCGACCCGGGCGGTGGGTTCTGGATCGCCATTAAGGAAGAGTACCGCTGGAAGCCCGCTGCCATCGTCGGCCCGGCGAATTCGATGGTGCTCAAACGCAAGGAGTGGAAGACGCACTGGCTCAAGAAGGACCTCAACGGGAAGGGGTTCATCTGGACCGACGAAAACGGCGACGGTGAGTACCAGGTCTCCGAAGTGACGCTGTTCGACTTCGAGGAGTTCGGCTGCAACCCGGCGGCAGGCTATTTGTGGGGGGCGGAGATCGGTCCGGATCTGACCATCTGGACCACCAACGGCCGATGGGCTCCGTCGCGGTTCAACGAGCACGGCGCGCCGGTTTACGAGTTGAAGAACTTCCAGAAATTCCGCTACTTCGAGAAGCTCCCGCGGTACACGGGCATGGAGAGCTTCGGCTCGCGGGCCAAGCCCGGACCGGGCAGCGCCAGCGTGGTTACGCAGAACGGCCGATGGGTTATCGAGGCCCAGCCGTACCTGATGCAGCCGGATATGACGGTCCTGGGTGGCATGCCCAGCCCCAAGCCCCAGGCGTACAAGCCGCCGATTGTCGGCCAGAGGGTCAATCAGCCTCTGGGCTACGCGGGCACTGCCGTTACCGGCGGCGGGGCGGTTCGCGAGGTCGCGGTCACCAACGGGAACAACGGGCGATGGTCGATTACCTCGGTGGACGACCGCATCCTGCTGGACGTGATCTTCACCGGCGCCAAGGGCGGCTGGAGCAGCGTTCCCGAGCAGCGGGGCTACGAGGTCACCGGCCATTCGCATCCCAGCGAGACGTTCTTCGGGCATTTCCTGCGGGCGGATGACGGCAACTTCTATTGCGTGGTGGGCAAGGGCTCTCACGCCATCGTCCGCGTGGAAGGGCTGGACAAGATCCGCGTGCAGCGCATCGACGTGACCGTTACCCCCGACGCCCTGGCGAAGAACACACAGCTGCACAGCATCATCATCGAGCAGTGGAAGGCGTGGAAGCTCGCCAGGAAGCGCAAGCTCGCCAACCGCGAACTGTACTTCCCCAAGACCGAGGAACGCCTCAAGCGTGGTCAGCGGGTGGACGGCTACCTCGACGAGTGGGGGAAGATCACCGCCCTCCACTCCGTCGACGAGCAGTTCACGCCGCTGGATCCCCCGGCGGAGTATTTCTTCGACGTCTCCTGGGACCTCAAGGGAATGTACATCGCCTACCAGGGGGCGAGCTTCACCGGGACAAGCTGCACCGAGGCGAAGTATGTGTTCAAGAAGGGCTTTGCCCTGGACCTGCGCGTGCGGACCTCCGGTTCGAGGAGCAAGGACCCCGAGAGCGGCGATCAGCGGATCGTCTTCGGATCGGTGGACGGCAAGTGGCAGGCGGTGCGCTATGATTACATCGACGAGGACATCCCCGAAGACCAGTGGGTCGAGTTCGTCTCGCCGGTGGTGACCACGCGAATCGCCCGCGTCGAGACGCTGCCCGAGAGCAAGGCGAAGGTCGTCTTCCGTCACACGCTGGGCAAGGAGCTGGATCTGACCATCGAGAAGGATCCCGGCCCGCTGGGCCCGAAGGTCAAGCAGCGCAAGCTCCGAGAGGGCGAGAAGCACTGGGCAGCGGAGATGTTCATAGCCTGGAGTGCGATCGGCCTGACCGGCCCGCCCCGTTCACTCAAGGCCGACGTCGGCGTGATGATTCCTGATTCCGGCGGGCTCACCGTGGACAAGCGGAAGTACTGGTCCAACCCGCTGGCGGATCGACCGGTCAGCGACCTCGGGCTCGAGGCGTCCATCAAGCCGGCGTCCTGGGGCGTGTTCCACTTCGGTAAGAAGAAGAACTGACGACGGCGGCGGGGCGATGATATAATCAGGTTGGCGGCTGAGACGATTCAACAGCCGCGAACCGGAAAGGTACGAGATGACTGCTCAGACTATCGCGTTTTTTGGCGGAATCGGTTGGCCCGAAATCGTCATCGTCCTGATCGTCCTGCTGTTGCTGTTCGGCGGCAAGCGTCTGCCCGAGCTCGCGCGCGGGCTGGGGCGGGGGTTGCGGGCGTTCAAGGAGGAAGTCACCGACGTCAAGGACACCTTCACCAAGGAAATCACCGACGAGTCGGAAGACAGCGAAAAGGGCGAATCGCAGGACAACACCCCGGCGGCGGAGTCTCGGCAGGAACCGGCCAACACTACGTCTGAAAAATGATCGGCTGCGCTATTCGGGGCTCTGCTGGGCTTCTCGTCGGCGGATGCTGATCTTCGCAAGGATCACACCCAGCTCATACAGCAGCCACATCGGGACAGCCAGCAGGACCTGGTCCACCGGCGAGGGCGAGGTCACCAGGGCGGCGAACACCAGCAGCAGCACGATCACGTGGCGGCGGTAGTGGGCCAGTTGTTCCGGCGTGACCAGCCCGACCCTCGCCAGCACCAGCACCACCAGCGGCGTCTGGAAACCCAGCCCGAACACCAGCATCAGTCGCGTCATGAACCGCACGTGCGAGCTGAGTGTGATCGTGGGCGTGACACCCATCCAACTGCCGAACCCCACGAAAAACGCCAGCATCGGCTCGGAGACCACGTAAAGGAAAAAGACGGCCCCGGTGATGAACAGGACGGCAGAGAACGGCACGGCCCGGCGGACGAACCGCTTTTCGCGCGGGTACAGCCCGGCGGCGACGAACATCCAGAGGTGGTAGGCGATCCACGGGGCCGAGACGACCAGCCCGGCGATCAGCGCCACGCGGAAGTAGATGAGGAAGGCTTCGGTCGGTTCGAGCACCACCAGGCGGGCGTTGGGGTCGATCGGGGTCATCACGGCGTGGAACGGGCGGGTGAGCTCGTCCAGCAGATGGCGCGTCGCGAAGGCCATCGCCGCCATCGCCGTGGCAAGCCCCGCCAGCGCGTAGATCAGCCGACGCCGCAGCTCATCGAGATGCTCGCTGAGCGTCATTTCCACGTCGCCGGCCTGCATGTTTGACGGTTGATCTGCCACGATGGAAGCATAGCATAGCCGATGCTTTCACGGAACCTCCGGGACGTTTGTGCGTCCGTATTGTTCGGGGTGGCAGGTCGATGGAATTGCCCCGTCGGCTGTGGGGGCAGGGCTGCACCAACCAATCGACGGATACTGCGACGTAGGATACGAAGGAGACGACATGAAATCGCGTGGGATAATGACGGTGCTGATGGCGATCGTTGCGCTGGCCGGTCCGGCGTTGGCGGGCAATAAGGGCGACGTCAACCCGTTCAAGAAGCACGCCGATCGCATCGGCAAACTGCTCAAGCTCAAGTGGGAGGGCAAGTCCCTGCAGTTGGATCGCGACCACTGGGGCCGCGAGGGGGATGTAAAGACCAAGGAGCAGCGCAAAGCCGAGCTCATCAAGAAATTCACCGCCCGCGGGCTGCCCCAGAAGTTCGCCGAGAAGCAGGCCGAGATGCTCGTGGACCGCGCCCCGCTGGAGGACGCCTTCGCCGAGCTTCGCAAGTCCGCGGGCAGTTTCCGCTCGGGTATGAGCAACACCAACGGATTATTGTACAAGTCGTTCCGCGGGCAGGATCTCGGCGGCGGGATGACCCAGAACGAGACCACGCTGACCATTGAGGTGATCGAGTTGGTGGGCGATACCCGCAGGCTGCGGGTGTCCGATTCGCCCAGCGGGGCGTTCCGCCTGAACCTCATTCAGCCGTCGGGCAAGACGGTGCTCATCCTCAACCAGGACGAGGACGGAAAGGTTCGGCTGGTGCATATCGACGGCGACGATGTGCACAACTACAAGGCCGACAGTTTTCTGGAGCTTTATCGCGAGCACACCGCCTATGTGAATGAGACGCTTTTTCCGGCGATCCGCGGCGTGGGCGTGACGCTCCCGTTGGGTCCCTACGACGACCGGATCGTGTCGGCTGTCTTCTCTCGGCTGAAGGGGGAACTCACCGACGCCGAGCGCAAGAACATCGGTGACATCCTGGACAATCTCGAATCGGGAGACTATCCCACCCGCCAGGCGGCGACCAAGAAGCTCAAAAAGAACTACTTCCGATGGCGGCCCGTGATTCAGAAAGCGATGAAGGAGCGGAAGTTCTCGCGCGAGGCGAAGTCTCGCATCGAGGGCGTCATCGCCGCCAACGCCACCGCAGACCAGTACGGCCAGATCATCGACGGGCTGGGGCTGCTCAAAAGCCCGGTCTATCTTGTGGAGTTACTGGACCGCAGCAAAGGCGAGGATCGCACGGCGGTGCTCAAGCATCTCCGGAAGGTTACCGGGCAGGACATCGGCGACGACGCGAAGGCGTGGCGGGCTTGGCTGGTCGATCGGAAGCAGGACTAACCTCCCGCGCGGGCGGGGTCAGTCCGTCAGTTCGCCGGCCAGTTCGGTGAGGGCATCCACCAGGGCAGCAGAGTCGTCGGCCGACCGCCCGTGCGCGCGGGCGGCGTCCACCTCGTAGCTTCCCTGTTCGAACGCCTCGGCTGAGGGCCAATAGCCGGTCCAGCCGCCGGCGCACGTGACGCACATCATCGGGCGATCCACCCGCGTTCGCAGCTCGGCGCTGAGTGCGCTGAACATCTCGGTGGGGCTGGCCAGCAGCAGCATCCCGCCGATGCGCCACCCGGCCAATGGCACGTCCTGGTCGGCTACGGAGATATCCCGGCGGGCGATGGTGAGCGTCTCGTCGCCGTCGCGCAGGGCATCGGAGAGCAGCGTGACGAAGCTCCCGGCTGCGACCCCCACGCGTTGCACGCCGGCGGGCTCGTCCTGCGTGGCAATCCACGGGTGCAGATCGCCGCAGGCGCCCAGCAGGAACATCGCGTCCGATCCGGGAAGGGCCTGCTCGATGGCACGGCAGGCGGCGCCGGGCCAATCGGCGCTGACCACGCGCGACGTCTTGCCCAGCACGGTCGGGTGGGCGGCGGCGTTGAACAGCAGAATGCGTCGGCCTCCGGAAGGTTGTTCCAATCCCAGCACGGTGCACGTCGGGTCGGCTGCGGGGCTCGGCCGGAGGTGCGTCTGCTCGCGCGGGTTCCAGCAGTGGGCGACTTGGCCGTCGTCGGTGGGCACGCGACGGTTGTAGGCGAGGCCCAGAGGGGCCTGGATGGTCCGCGCTCGAACGGGCGTCATCAGCCCCGCCGCCCGGACGGCAGCCTGGACGGTGAGGTCTTCCATCCATTCCGTGTAGCGCCGGGGCGGGGACTCGGCGGGCCGACCGCCTGCCTCCTCAAAGACCGCGCCCAACGCGTCGGCCAACTCGGGCTCGTCCAGGTCCGGCCCGGAATGGGTGTGGGTGGTGGTGATGAGAACGCGATCAGGCGTGGTCCCGACCCGCTGGGCGATGCGTTCGCTGAGGCGGCGGGCCAACTCGACCGAAACGATGCAGAGGTCCAGGCTGATCAGAACAGCCGGCCCGGCGTCGTCGTCGGTGGTGTCAATCGCCAGCGCCCGCGCGTGGAGCGGGTCGAGCACTCCGTCGTTGCCCGGTGAGAGTTGCGAGAAGCGGAACTCGTAGCCCTGCAGCGTGCACTCGCGGGGCGGGGTGATGTCTACGCGGGCAAAACCGGCGAGCAGCATGGACTGCCTCCTTGGCTGGGATTACGTCCTCAGGATGCTCGATGAGCCCGGCCGATGCAATACGGGATATGTCTCAGCCGCCCTGTGTAAGCTGTT
>CAZYIH010000134.1:0-8343 GCA_964646915.1 uncultured Planctomycetaceae bacterium
GCCTGGATCTGGAGACGGGCCAGAAGAAATGGGAGTATCGCTACGACGCCCCGGGCAAGCTCCGCTATAAGGGGTCGCGGGCGACGCCCAGCGTGGATGCCAATCACGTGTACACGGTCGGCCCGTTCGGGCAGGTCCACGCCATCAGCCGAGAGACGCACAAGCCGGTCTGGACACGGGACCTCGCGAAGGACTTCGGCGGCGAGGTGCCCATGTGGGCGTACGCATCCAGCCCCCTGCTGCTGAGCGAGTTGGTGGTGCTCGCGCCCCAGACGCCCACCATCGGGCTGGTGGCGGTGCAGCCGGGAAGCGGCAAGGTCGTCTGGAAGTCCGCCGCTCTCGGCGAAGCGGGCCACAGCTCGCCGATGCTCATGACGTTGGACGGGGTCGAGCAGATCGTCATGCTCGCGCGGAAGCAGTTGGCCGGCGTGGACCCCAACACGGGCAAGGTTCTCTGGCGGTTCAAGGACTTCACCTCGCTTCGGCCGATCCCTCAGCCGGTGAAGGTGGGGAAGCGTGAGCTGTTCTTCACGAGCGGCTATGGAATGGGCGGGGTCCTCCTGCGTGTCACGCGCGACGAGGCGGGCAACTGGGCCATCAGCGAAGCCGCCCGGAACAAGAGCATCTCCTCGCACATCGCCACGCCGATCCTGCACGACGGGCACATCTACCTGCCGGGCAACTCGCGAAACATCGACGAGGGCCTGCTCTGTGTGACCCCCGAGACAGAGGTCCTCTGGAAGACAGGTCGACGCCCGAGCTTCGGGTTCGGCAGTCAGCTGTTGGCCGACGGCCTGCTGGTGATCGCCGACGCCCAGAAACGCGACCTCGTGCTTGTAGACCCCAACCCCAAGACGTATCGGGAGCTGGCGCGGGCGGACATCCTCACCGGGCGAAACCCCTGGGGCCCGCTGGCGATCGACAAGGGTCGACTCATCGTCCGCGACAGCGAGAAACTGCTCTGCCTCGACCTGCGAGCGAACAAGGAGACCGACTGACCGGCGCCCGGGGAAACTCGCCCGACGTTGCGACCTTGCGAAGCACGCCGTCCGGCGGTACAGTATGCCGCTTACACGAGCTTTCCCCGAACCTGCAGGAGATGTCCATGACCGTTCTGAACAAGCGTGACCCGCAGCTGGCTGCCCTGATCGACGCCGAGCGCGACCGCCAGGCGAGTACCCTTGAACTGATCGCCTCGGAGAACCACACGTCGCGGGCTGTCATCGAAGCGATGGGAACCTGCCTCACCGACAAATACGCCGAAGGCTACCCGGGCAAACGCTGGTATTGTGGCTGCGACAAGGTCGACGCCGTCGAGCAGCTTGCCATCGACCGCTGCCGGGAACTGTTCGGCGTGGATCACGCCAACGTGCAGCTGCACAGTGGAACCAGCGCGAACATCGCGGTGTTCCTGGCGGCACTGAAGTCGGGCGATAAGATCATGGGCCTCAATCTCGCCCATGGCGGGCACCTCTCGCACGGCTACGAGGTGAACATCTCGGGCAAGTTCTACAACGCCGTTAATTACGGCGTCCGCGAGGACAACGAACTGCTGGACATGGACCAGATTCGCGAGCAGGCCAAGAAGGAACAGCCCGCGATGATCATGACGGGCGCCTCGGCGTATCCGCGGCAGATCGACTTCGACGCGTTCGGTGAGATCGCCAAAGAGGTCGGGGCGGTGTTGGTCTCGGACATCGCCCACATCGCCGGGCTCGTGGCCGCCAAGGAACACCCAGACCCCGCCCCGGCGAGCGATTACATCACCACCACCACGCACAAGACGCTTCGCGGCCCGCGCGGCGGGGTGGTGATGTGCAAGGAAGAGCACGCCAAGAAGCTCAACAGCGCCGTGTTCCCGGGCATCCAGGGCGGGCCTTTGATGCACGTGATTGCCGCCAAGGCCGTCGCATTCGGTGAGTGTCTCCAGCCCGAGTTCAAGACGTACATCCAGGCGGTCATCGCCAACGCCAAGGCACTGGCAGCCGCTCTGAGCGAGAAGGGCTGGCGACTGGTTTCGGGGGGCACGGACAACCACCTGCTGCTGGTGGACCTTCGCAGCCGATTCGAGGATGTCACGGGCAAGGACGCCGCCGGCTGGCTGGCGGACGCCAATCTCGTGGTCAACAAAAACACCGTTCCGTTCGAGACGCGAAGCCCGTTCAAGGCGTCGGGCATTCGCTTCGGAACCCCGGGCGTGACCACCCGCGGACTGGGCCCCAACGATATGGGCACCATCGCCGAGTGGGTCGAGCGGATCCTGACCTCCAAGGGCGACGAAGCGGTGATCGAAACGGTTCGCGGCGAAGTCGCCGAAATGACCGAGAAGCATCCCGTGCCCAACAGCCTCGTCGAGGGCTAGCCCCGGAAAGAGACCAGCCATGCGAGAGATCTATCGGATTCTGGACGCGAACTTCAACCGGGCGCGCGAAGCGCTCCGCGTGGCGGAAGACTGCGGCCGATTTGCTTTGAACGATCCGGCAATCACCGCCATGGCCAAGAATCTCCGCAGCGATCTGAAGGAGATTCTCCAAGAGCTTCCCGCCCGCGAGATGATTACTTCGCGGAACACATCGGGCGATATCGGCACGGAGATTACCTCCCCGTCCGAGCCGAAGCGCACCGGCCTGGAGGACGTCGCCCTGGCGGCGTGCAAGCGGCTGGGCGAATCGCTGCGGACCATCGAGGAGTATCTCAAGTTCGTCTCGCCGGAGTACGTGCTGAAAATCGAGCGGATGCGATACAACGGCTACACGCTCGAACAGCGCCTGGTCAGTCGGCTGATGGTGCCCGCGCAGTTCCGCGACGTGCGCCTGTATGTGCTGGTGACCAGCTCGATGTGCCCGGGCTGCGTGCGCGACCGTGTTCGCAGCGCCCTGGCCGGCGGGGCCGATGCCATTCAGCTTCGCGAGAAGGACGTCTCGGACTCCAACTTCCTGGCGATGGCAGCGGAGCTCCGCGAGTTGACCGACGAGATGGGCAAGCTGTTCATCGTGAACGATCGACCTGACATTGCCGCGATCGTCGGCGCCGACGGCGTACACGTCGGCCAGGGCGACATTCCCGTCCCCGAGATTCGCCGCCTGCTTCGGCCCGGGGCGATTATCGGCAAGAGCACCCACAGCGTCGCCCAGGCCAAGGCTGCCGTCAACGAGGGGGCCGACTACATCGGGATCGGGCCGGTCTACTCCTCCACGACCAAAACGGACCTGCCCGACGCGGTGGGCCCGGAGATGGTCTCGAAAGTCTGCCAGGCCGTCGAGCTGCCGGTGGTTCCCATCGGCGGGATCGGGGCTGGAAACGTCAAAGAGGTCATCGCCGCCGGCGCCAAGCGGATCGCCGTCGCCAGTGGAGTGATGGCGGCAGACGATCCGAAGCAGGCAGCCGGCGAGTTGCTGAAGATGATGGAGAGCGCCGCCGAGGAAGACTGACTTCCGGCGGATCTCCCACGAGCGAACCTGACCCGCAACCCCCGAAACGAGGAACCCCATGTATTTGACTGGTTTTGCCGACGAGGCAGCGAAGGACATTGACGGCCAGATCCGCGCGACGAAGGAGCTGGGCTGGTCGAACATCGAATCCCGCAACATCGATGGAACCAATCTCACGGACATCTCGGACGAGAAGTTCGATGAGGTTCGCGGCAAGCTCGAAGCCCACGGCGTGCAGGTCAACTGTTTCGGCTCGGCGATCGCCAACTGGGGCAAGAATGTCGACGACCCCGACGAGACCTCGCTGGAAGAGACAGCCCGGGCGATTCCGCGGATGAAGACGCTGGGGACGAAGCTGATCCGCATCATGAGCTATGGAATCCGCAAGGACGAGGAAGGCAACCCGCTGGACCAGATGAAGGACAAACGGTTCGAGAAGGTCCGCCGGATCGTCAAGCGGTTCACCGACGAAGGCCTTCAACCCGTGCACGAAAACTGCATGAACTTCGGCGGAATGGGCTGGAAGTATACCCTCGAACTGCTGGAGAACGTGCCCGGACTGAAGCTGGTGTTCGACACGGCCAACCCGGTGAACACCCCGGACTACGCCGGCGGCGAGATCTCCAGAAAACAGTCGGCCTGGGAGTTCTACCGGCACGTCAAGGACCACATCGCCTACGTGCACATCAAGGATTCACGCTTCAAGAAAGACCGTCCCGGGGAGATCTTCCCCCAGAGCGAGTTCACCTGGCCGGGCGAGGGCGACGGCGACGTCAAGGCGATCGTCAAGGACCTGCTGGACAGTGGCTACGACGGCGGAATCTCCATGGAGCCGCACCTGTCTGTGGTGTTCCACGACGACAACGCCGGCAGCGAGGACGAGGCCCGCTACAACAGCTACGTCGAGTACGGCCGACGCTTCATGAAGCTGCTGGACGAAATCGGACACCCCTGCAAGGGTTGAGGCGACGGGGCCTCTCTCCGCGGATCCGACCAATCAGGCACGGCGCAAAGAACCTTCCCGGTGATCCGAAGATTGCCGGGACGTTCTCGATTTCCTCGCGCTGCTATCGGACGGTCAGTCCATCACGTGTTCTTTCATATACTCGACGCGGTTGGTCCCGCAGTGCGGGCAGACATCGGCGGGCAGGTTCTCGAAATCCTCTTCCGAGGTCATCTCGGCCATCGCCCGCGTCCGCGGCGAGAGGTAGTATTCCTTACAGGCCCGACACCAGCTGGCCTTCAGCATGCTTCCTTTGCTCTTGCACTCGGGGCAGTCCAGGCGCAGCATGTCTTCCTCGTTCTCCATCCGACGGCGCATGTCCCGGACCTCCGAGGGCTCGATGGCAATCTCATGCTTGCACTCCCGGCAGATGAAATGCATCTTGTCGTCCTTGGGCTTGGGAATGTCGCCCCCGGGTGAGGTGAAAAAGGTGGCGTAGACGCTGTATCCCAGCGCCAGGACGATCAGGAACGCCAGCGCGCCGGCAAAGATGTAATCACCCTTGGGGCCCAGCGCGTCCAGCTTGTCTCGAAACCAATCCATACCCAGAAAACGTGCTCCGTTGGAGCTGTTTGGCAGCCTCAGCATTGATGTCTCCTGTAACCGGTGACAGAAGTGATAGGAACACAAGGCCCCTTCTCAGCGGACCTCTTTATTGTCACGGAACACAGGGGGGCATATCAAGATGATTTCCGCTTGCCCTTGCGTTTGGACCCTCCCGAAGATCTCCTTTCCTCCGCGAGAGAAGCACCGAGCACGTCCTCGGCCCGCTTGGCGAAGTGGAATGTGAGCTTCTTGCGGATCTCCTCGGGTACGTCCTGGATGTCCTTGCGATTCCGCTCGGGGAGGATCACTTCCTTGATGCCCGCCCGGGAGGCAGCCAATACCTTCTCCTTGACCCCGCCGATGGGCAGCACCAACCCACGGAGCGTGATCTCGCCGGTCATGGCGACATCGGCCCGGGCGGCTTTGCCGGTCAGCAGGCTTATCAGCGCGGTGAGCATCGAGACTCCTGCCGACGGTCCGTCTTTGGGAATGGCGCCGGCCGGCACGTGGATGTGAATATCGTTGTTTCGCAGCGACTCGGCGTCCACGCCATATTCCTCGGCGTGACTCTTGACGAAGCTCAGCGCCGCCTGGGCGGACTCCTTCATGACGTCGCCGATCTGCCCGGTGAGCATCAGCCCGCCCTTGCCCGGATAGCGGGTCGCCTCGATGAAGATAATCGTCCCGCCCGAGGGCGTGTACGCCAGGCCGGTCGCAACGCCGGGCGTGCTGGTTCGCATCGCCAGTTCGCTCTCGTACTTCGCCGACCCGAGCATCTCGACGACGAGCTTATGGTTCACGGTGCGCTTGCGGGCCTTGCCGGCAGCCACCAGCGCCGCCACGCCGCGGCAGACGCCGCCGATCTGGCGTTCCAGCTCGCGAACGCCGGCTTCGCGTGTGTACCGATCGATAATCTCGCGCAACGCCTTGCGCCCGAATTTGATCTGCGAGGCCTTCAGGCCGTTCTCTTTCCGCTGGCGTTTGACCAGATATTTCTCCGCGATGTGAAGCTTCTCGTCCTGCGTGTAGCCCGACAGCGCTATGACCTCCATGCGGTCGCGCAGGGGCGGTGGGACGGCTTCGATGTAGTTGGCGGTGGCGATGAACACCACGTCCGAGAGGTCGAAGGGGACGTGGAGGTAGTTGTCCTGGAACGTGTTGTTCTGGGCCGGGTCTAGAATCTCCAGCAGGGCCGAGGTCGGGTCGCCGCGGAAGTCCTGCCCGACCTTGTCGACCTCGTCGAGCATGAACACCGGGTTGCGCGAGCCGGCCTTGCGGATTTCCTGAATAATGCGCCCGGGCATGGCCCCGATGTACGTCCGCCGATGGCCTCGCAGCTCCGCTTCGTCGTGGATGCCGCCCAGGCTCATGCGGATGAATTCCCGTCCCAGTGAACGCGCGATGGACTGTCCCAGGGACGTCTTGCCGACACCGGGCGGGCCCACGAAGCACAGGATCGGTCCGCGGGATTCCGGCGCGAGCTTGCGCACCGCGAGATACTCCAGGATGCGCTTCTTGACCTTGTCCAGGTCGTAATGGTCCTCGTCGAGAATGGTCCGGGCCTTCTCGACGTCGATCTCGCCGGGGTCGCTCTTGCTCCAGGGCAGCTCGGCCATCACTTCCAGATACGTCCGGATGACGTTGTACTCGGCGGCAGCTTCGGGGATCTTGCTCATCCGGTCCAGCTCGCGCAGCGTGTCTGCCTCGATCTTCTCGGGCATGCCGGCCGAGGTAATCTTCTCGCGGAGTTCCTCGATTTCGGTGGACCGTTCGTCGGCCTGCCCGAGTTCTTTCTGGATGGCTTTGAGCTGCTCGCGGAGGTAGTACTCCCGCTGGGATTCGTCGATCTTCTCTTTGACCTGCGATTGGATATCGCTGGAGATTTTCAGCACTTCCAGCTGCCGCTGGAGTTCCTCGGTGATCTTCGAGAGACGCTTGCCCACGTCGCTCTGTGCCAGCAACGCCTGCCGCTCGGGCAGGTCGATCTGCAGGTTGGCCGCCAGAAAATCCGCCAGCGGGCCGGGCTCTTCGAGATTGCCCAAGAGCGTATGGGCCTCGGCGGGGATGGAGGGTGCCAGCTCGATGACCTCGCCGGCCAGCTGCCGCACGTTCATTTCCAGGGCGTCCAGCCGGGGCGAGGGTTTGACGACGTCATCGATGGGTTCGACGCGGGCGCGGAAGAACGGCTCGCTCGCCAGCCACTCGACGATACGCACGCGCTGCATCCCGTGGACGATCACGCCCTGCTGCTCGTCCTCGAGCTTCATGAGCTTGAGGATCGACACCGCGGTCGCGACGTCGTAAAGATCGTCGGGAGCGGGCTCATCGAGATCGGCGTCCTTCTGGCAGACGGTGGCGATGACGCGCTGGTCCGGCAGAACCTCACCGATCAGCTTGCGTGCCTTCTCGCGCGACAGCGCCAGAGGAACCACCATGCCCGGGAAAATCACCATGTTCCGTACGGGCAGCACGGCCACCTCGCGCGGGATGTCCGACTCCTCGGTCGCCGTGCCTTCCTCCTCGGCCATCTGCGCGCCGGCGGGGATGACAATCTGGGACTCGTCTTCGTCCTGGATGGGGGTGTTCTTCGGTTTCTTCGGGGCCATGGGGTGTCCGGTCACTTCCGTGGAATGCGTATGGAGAGAAATCCGCCGCGATAGGTGGCTTCGATGGACTGGGTATCGGCGTTGGGAGGCAGCTCGACCGCCCGGCGGAACAGTCCGTGGTCGATTTCCATCATGTGCACGTGGACCGTCTGTGCCTGCGTCTCGACGCGGGGCATTTCCCGTCGGCCACAGATCATCAGAACGCCGTCCTCGGCCCGCAGGTCGATCTGCCCAGCGGCCACGCCGGCCAGGTCCACCACCACGAAGAAGCTCGCGTCGTCCTCGTAAAGGTTGATCGCCGGGGCCCACGTGTCGGTGCTGCTGAACTTGCGGAAGGATGGGCCGAGAACCTGGTCCACCCACGAACCCATCTTGCCGGCCATCGAGCCGAACTCGTCTTCACGCTTGGAAGCCATTGTGATCTTCATCATCCCACCCAACTTTCAGAAATGCCGCCGCGACAACTCGTCGCAACCGCGGGTTATTCTACTGCGCCCACGGCGAAATCCAAACCTCGTTACCGTCAAACCCGGCGCGAGCCCCGCCGAGGCCGGTTTCCACACATCAGTGTAAGCGTGTGCGGTTTAAGCCCTGCCGGACGCAACGGTGTTACTGGTGGGCACTGCATTGGGCCCGAAGTTCGATATTGCCGACGCCGACAAGCAGGCCGTCCCGGGTAAGGTTCGCAAGTAGTTCCGCCAGCCGTTGCACGCGCCGCCCCCGGCGCGATAGCATAGGCGGTGCGGGCCGGTTCGGC
>CAZYIH010000135.1:0-8318 GCA_964646915.1 uncultured Planctomycetaceae bacterium
GACCGACGTCGCCGATCGCGTCAGTTCGGCCGATACGCCTCGACGGGAGCGGCTGGCTGGTCGATGGTTTCCGGCGGCGAGAGGTCCCGCGAGAACGACCAGTTCCACCGCCCGCGCGACCAGTCGTAACTGGCCACGTCCAGGCGATGGTGTTGGATGCGGACAGCGGAGAATGTCGTCCACATGTGTTTGGGCGAGCCGACGTTCACCACATCCCAGCCGCGCCAGCGATAATGCTGGGAGGCGTGGTAATGACCGTGGGCGAGAAGCACGACGTTGTGTCCTCGGATTGTCTGCTCGAAGCGGTTCTTGTGTCGGCTGGGCCACCAGTCGGCGAACGGCCCGTGGAGGCCGTAGTGGAAGAAGATCACGATGTATCGGGTCGGGTCGATCTGATCGAGTTGTTTCGCCAGCCAGCGGCAGGCGTCTGCGGATGGATACTCATCCAGCGAGAGGACCGTGACGTGCCCCCAATCGATGCGGTACAGCAGCCCGCCGTGCTGTTGGCGGACACCGTCGAGCACGGGTTTGACGAATCCGTATCGCCAGGGGGTGTAGCGGTCGTGGTTCCCGGTGCACGCGAAGGCCGGGAACCGCAGCAGGCCGTTGGCGTCCGGCCCGCCGTAGTACCGACGGAACTGTTCCCACTGCCGGCGGGTGCCGCGTTCGGTGAGATCCCCCGCGATCAGCACGCCGCGGGGAGTCTGAACGGTTCCGCCGATCTTTGTCGGCCAATCGGTTCCGGGCAGGGCGTTGAGGGCGTCGACCATGCGGCGGTTGCGTTTCTCGATTCCGCGGTGTCCGAAGTGCGTGTCGGCCGCGATGAAAAACGTCACGCTGCCACCGTTGGCGTCGGTAACCCGCGGCGGCAGGGGCGGGTTCGCGTCGCTCTCGGTGCCATCGCAGGCGATCGCGAGGATCGCGCAGGCGACGAAGAGCACCGTCAGCGTCACACGACGAAGCGATATGGATCGGCTGGGCTTGACCATGATATCGAGAGCTACTGTTCCAGCAGGTAGTCGTTGGCCAGCACGAGGAACACGCTCGATGTCCAGGTATAGGCCCGGTCGCGCAGCCCCACGCCGGTCTGGGCGTCGAAGTTCTCGGCGAACCCGTAGGTGGCGCACATATGGCAGAAGCGTCGGGCGATCTCGTGGGCGAGCCCTTCCTGGCCGCTGTGGGCCAGCCCGTCGGCGATCAGCATGGTGGACGGGGCCCAGATCGGCCCGCGCCAGTAGCCGTCCGCTTCGTACTTGGGGCTCTTGGGGCTTTCCGTGGCCATCCCGTGTTTGGTGAAGAACCGCCCGCCGGCGCGCAGCCCGGCGACGAGTGACTTTCGCACCTCCTCGGGCAGCAGCTCCCCAAGAATGATGGGCATGAACGTCAGGAGGCAGTCGCCTTCCTCGACCACGTGACCGTCGAACTTGCGCGGGGCGATGAAATGGTCGCCGCGCCAGAGACGTTCGATCATGCGTTCCAGCAGTTCGTAGGCGCGCATTTCCCAGATGCGCTGGTCTTTCTTTCGGCCGATCTTTCCGGCGATCTCGCCGAGCACGCGCATCTGGAAGACCAGGAAGGCGGCAAGGTCCGGCCCTTCGATGGGGCCGCCGTCGTCGAAGATCGTTCCGTTGTCCCAGCCCGAGTCGTTGCCGTGAAAGTACGCCGGCAGCCCGGAATCGTCATCGTCGCGGTACTCCAACCACCAGTTGGTCCAGCGGGTGAGAGGCTCGTAGATCTCCTTCAGCTGCGACGTGCCGATCCAGTCGGTTCGCTCCATCATGCGCTGCAGCGTCCAGCCGTGGATGGGGGGCTTGACGTACTGCCAGCGCGGGTTGCGATCGTTCAGGGCGTCGGGCAGGCAGCCCATCTCGTCCTGGTTGTCGAAGACCACCATGAGCTGGTCCCACGCCAGCTCGGGGTTGTGATCGCTCAGGGCCAAGGCGTTGAAGCAGTGGTCCCAGCTCCAGAGGTTGGTCATGTGGCGTTTGGACATGAGCATGCCCGGGCGGGTGAGATGCCCACCGGCCGGGGCGACACTGGCCCAGTTTATGTAGGCGGCCAGCTCGCGGGCCTTGCTGAGCGAACGCGGCGCGCGGGGCGTCTTTTTGAGCCAGTCGCCCAGTTCCCACTGCACGTGCTCGACGCACTCGGCGAACGTGCCCGGGTAGTCTCGCGGCGTCCACTCGGGCATGAACTCTTCGATCACCCCCTCGAACCCGCCGGCCGACGGTTCGGGTACGAGGTCCAGGGCGATCCGTTCGCAGCCTTTCGGCCGCCAGGGGGCATCCACGATCAGCCCGCCGGACAGCCGCGTGACCATCAGCTTCGTCTTGGGGTTGTACAGGTTCAACTGCCAGCGCGTCTCGTGGCGACGGATGGCGTTATCGAAGGGGGCGTCGCAGGGATTCGTCAGCCGCAGGGCGACACCCTCGCCCCGGACGCGGAGGATGTTCTCCTCGGGCATGACCATCTCGACGAACCCGTCGGCTGCGTTGAGTCGCAGCAGGTGTCCATCGGCGTCGACGTTATAGGGAACGGGCGAGTCTCCCGCGAGCAGTTCGATCTTGAGGCACTCGGCCGGCGCGGAGTTTCCGTGTACCGTGCGGATGTACAAATCGTCGCTGCCGCCGCAGGGCGGATAGGACACCGTCAGATACGAACCGTATCGGCTGAAGGGCACGTCGTGCAGGTCGAAGCTCATTCATCGCTCCCGGAGGTGGGTGGTTGTCGAGTTCGCGGGCGGCCCCGCGTCACGCCGGCGAGTCTATCGTCCGTCGCGGCGACGGGCAAGGCGCACGCTTACCGCAGACGCGGATCGGGCAGGGCAGCCAGTGCGGCGTTGACGGCCTGGACGACGTCGTCCGTGAACGCTCCGCGCAGGATCTCGGCGACGCTCGGGTGCAGCGACCGTCGCATGCCCCGTCGCCGATGGTTGCATGGGAAGGCGTACACGTCCTCGCTGACGGACACATACGTCCGGTTGTCGGCTTCCAGGATGCTCACCGGCCAAAGCCAGCAGCAACGGGGCTTGCATCGCTCAGGCGGGAAGCTCGCCTCCAGGGCGGCTGAGTGCAGCGAGCATCGCAGGGCGCTCTGGGCGTCGCGATAGGCCGCCAGGCAGAGCCCGTCCTCGTCGGTCTCCATCGCCAGCAGGTCGTCGTCGGTGTGGTCGAAAGGCTGAATCAGCTCGCCGTCCTCCCGCAGGTGAGGGGCGAAATGGGCGGCCTTCGGGAGCATGCCCACGATGCGCGGGGTTTCGGAGCGGTCGAAGGCGACCTCGAAACTGCCGCAGCAGTGCGGGGTGGCTGTGCAGCGTTCCGGCGCGCAGCGATGCCCCAGTTGCCCGAGGGCTTTGGCATCGAGAAAGACATGTCCGACCTGCGTCCAGGAAAACATTTGCTGCCTCATGGGCATGGAGCGCCCGCCGAACATGGCCGACAGGTCATGCTCGGGAAGGACATTACGACTTGCCCGTGTGTACCGCGCTTGTCCGCATTTTTCCAGAGGATTTCAGCATCGCGGCCGGGTGAATCGTACGGTTCATGTGCGAGGGAGAGTGGCCCGCCTGCCGGACCGATCGAACTCGCGAACGACAGACGGCTACACGTCGCCGACAGTTGCGACGACCCGATATCCGTGTGGTGTGTTCCTTGTGCTTTTGTTTGTGTACTGTGTGTTCTACGTGCCAGGCCCCCGTGCGTTTCCGCGTGCGGGGGCCCTGTTTATGCCCAGCCAGACCTCGGAAACACTACGGCGGCGGATAGGGGGGAGGATTCAGTCTTCGAGTATGGTCTTGACGTAGCCGGCCGTTTCTCGGGGGGCGTGTTTCAGCACGAGTTGCCGGCTGGTGAGGTTCGGGTGAGCCTTGCGCAGCTTGCCGATTCGCCCGGGCCCGGCGTTGTAGGCAGCCAGCGCCAGCCAGCGATCGTCATCGAAGGTGTCCATCATGATCGCCAGGTACGCGGTGCCCACGCGGATGTTGTAGGCCGGGTCTGTCAGGTTGCCGGGGGGAATGTCGCGACGGCGACGCACTTCTTCGAGGGCAATGGGCATGATCTGCATCAGTCCCCTGGCCCCGGTGCGTGAAACGGCGTGGGGGTCACCGCCGCTTTCGGCGCGAATCACCTTCGCCACCAGCGCCGGCGGAAGATCGTTCGCGGCTGCATGGGTGCGGATGAGCCCGGCGTACTCGGCGAGGCTGGAATCGATGCTGGATTCGTGAACCCAGTGGGCGACCTGGTAGGCTGCCCCCAGCGCGAGGACGATCACCGCCAGCACCACCAGCGGACTGAGCCTGAATTTGCCCCGACGTTGCACCCGAGTCTACCTCATCGTCGAATCGGCCTGACGGAACCTCTCGAACGCCCAGCCGACGGGTCGACGACCTAGTACCCGCTCTTGGCGGTCGAGGAGGAATCGGCCTTCTTCAACTCCGCCAGGGGGGCGTCCATGAACGCCTTCATCTTGCTGAAAATATCCGTATTGTCCATCTTTCCGGCGAATTCCTTCGCGCCCCTGCCGGCTGCGAACACGGGGACTTCCACGTTCGTATGGCCCCTCGAGCCCCATGAAACCTCCGGCCGTTCGCCCCGTCCGTTGTTCTTGAGCACCTTGAGCCCGCCGCATTCGTGGTCGGACGTGACGATCACCAGCACGTTGGGGCGAGTGCGGGCCCATTCCAGAACGATGCGGACGGTGCTGTCGAACTCCAGCGTTTCGAGGATGTTGCGGTGGATATCGTTCATGTGTCCGGCGTGGTCGATTCGCGAGCCCTCGATCATCAGGAACATGCCCTTCGACTCGCCGTTCCCGAGGTACTTCAGGGCGGCCGACGTCATCTCCGAAAGGTGAGGCAGGGCGTCGTACCGCGGGTCGATCCGCATGGCGTACTCGTACTCGTAGGGCATGTGGCCTTCGCCGAAGAGCCCTGCGAGGCGCTCCACCTTGCTGCGGGGCTGGTCCAGCAGTTGCCCCAGGCTGCCGCGGTCGGTGGCCACGGTCCAGCCCGCCAGCCGGGCGTCGGCGACGCTCATGCCCCGTCCGCCGCCGCCGAGGATCAGGTCCGGCCTGGTCGTGCGGAGTATCTGTGCGGCGATCGGTCCGTAAAGGTTGCGGCTCTTGACGTGCGAAGCGAAGGCCGCCGGTGTGGCGTGCGTCACGTGCGACGTCGCCACCAGGCCGGTGCGCCAGTTGCGCTTCTTGGCGAGTTCCAGGATGGTCGGAAGCTTGCTGCCGTCGCCGGGAATTCGCATCGAGAGCACACCGTTGTTGGCCTTCATGCCGGTTGCCAGGGCGGTACCGGCCGCCGCCGAATCGGTCGTGTGGTCCGGGCCGCCCGCGTCGTAGGTGGTGCAACTGCCCTTAACCGGGAGATTCTGCATCGTGAGCTTGCCGTTCTCGCCCCATGCGAAAAAGCTGGCCGCCTTGTTCTGCTCGTAGCCCATCCCGTCGCCGATCATCAGGATGATGGTCCGCTCGGGTTGGCCCTGCGTCGTATCAGCCTCGGCCGTCGGTTCGCTGTGGGCAACCGGCGTCGTGCTCACCAGGCCGCCCAGCACGATCGCGCCGGCCGTCAGTGCGGTGCAGATAATCCAAATCTTCATCGTCGATCGAGTCGCCATGGAAATGTCCTCTTTCGTGTCGTATGGAATTCTCGGTTTAGTTCCCCCGCTGGGGAGTATACCATATTCCGCACTGCCGACGGGAGGGGCGTTGCGTTCAAATCCCGCTAAGATTTCCCCTCCCTGGCGGCGGCGTTCACCCAAAGAGGAGCAAAATGGCCAAGCGGAAACCGGAAGTTCGCATGATCAGCTACGGGCTGTACACGCCCTTTGAGAAGGGCAGCAAGGAGTTGCCTCACGTCCTGGAGTTCACCGAGACGGTCCCGGCCCGGGAGGGCGTGGAGTTCGGGTACATCCTGGAGATTCGCAAGGCTCGCGGGGCGACGCTGCGGTTTACCATCGAACACCCGCCGTTCCGCGACGACGACGGCCAAATCGTGCCGCCGTTCGACGGCGAGCAGATCATCAACGCCAACGACTACCAGTTCTTCCTGGGCGACACGCTCTGGCCGCCGGTGGACGATAAGACCGGCAAATGGACCCTGATCACCGCGGTCGACGGCGAGACCGTCGCCGAGAAAACGTTCCACATCACGCCGATCGACGAGTCCGACGCCGCCGGCGGCTGGTGAGCCCGGCGGCGAACCCGGAGGATATTCGACACCAAAAAAGGGCGATTTTTCGCATTCTGCCCGATAAGTGCCTATGATGTGCAAACGCTGAATGTTGCCCGGCCTGCGCGTCGGGCTCAGCCTCATAAGGAGACGCAGATGGCCCGGATTCACGATGACATCACGCAGACGATCGGCAACACTCCTCTAGTGCGGGTTCGTCGGCTTTGCGGTGAGAACGCTACCGTGCTGGCGAAGATGGAGAGCTTCAACCCCATGTCCTCGGTGAAGGATCGCATCGCGATGGCCATGATCAACGCCGGCGAGCGCGACGGGGAGATTCTCCCGGATACGACGATTATCGAGCCCACCAGCGGCAATACGGGAATCGGTCTGGCGCTGCTCTGCGCCGCCCGAGGCTACAAGTGCATCCTGACCATGCCCGAGTCGATGAGCATCGAGCGGCGCAAGGTGCTTCGCGCGCTGGGGGCCGAGTTGGTGCTTACCCCCGCGGAGGGCGGCATGCCCGGGGCCATCGAGAAAGCGGAGCAGGTGTTGGCCGATACGCCCGGCGCCTTCATGCCCCAGCAGTTCAACAACCCGGCCAATCCGGAGATTCACCGCGAGACGACGGCGGAGGAGATCTGGCGGGATACCGATGGAAACGTGGACTTCCTGGTCGCTGGCGTCGGGACCGGCGGAACCATTACCGGTACCGGCGAGGCCCTCAAGAAGTACAATCCGGACCTCCAGGCGATCGCCGTCGAGCCGGTGCAGAGCCCCGTGATGTCCCAGGTGAAGGGGGGAAAGGAGCCCGAGCCCGGCCCGCATAAGATTCAGGGCATCGGGGCTGGGTTCATCCCTAACGTGCTCGACCTGGACGTCGTGGACGAGGTGATCCGCATCGACGAGAACGACTCGATGGCGTGGGCCCGGCGGGCCGCCCGCGAGGAAGGCCTGTTCGTGGGCATCTCCTCCGGGGCTGCGCTCAAGGCGGCGGCCGAGGTCGCCGCACGCCCGGCCAACAAGGGCAAGACGATCGTCGTCATCATCCCGTCCTTCGGCGAGCGGTACCTCTCCTCGCCGCTGTTCGACGACCTCGACGTGTGAGCGAGGAGCCTCCGCTGGTGGAGGCGATGCGCAGCCAACCCGTGCGAAAACGCAAGACCCCGACGGGCAAGCCCATCGGGGTCATAGCGCCTTCCGTTGTCCACTGCAAACCTCTCCGAGGGTTCGCGGTCAGCCTGGCTGCCGAAAGCCCCCGGTCGCACCGTGGCTTGTTGAGACTGAACTCTGCCTGCCGGCTGGGTCAGTCGTAAATGCGCTCCTGCTGCTGGTTGGCGACCGCCTCTTTGCCGCGGGCGGTAATCTTCCAGGTGCGGCCGAATCGCTGTTCCTTCATGAGTCCGTCGATGGTCAAAAGGCGCTTGGCCTTCTTGACGGTCTGCTGCCAGACGGGTTGGCTGGTTCGCCCGTCGGCCGGCGGGGCGAGGTCCACGTCGTTGAGCTTCCCGTCCATGATCTCGCGGATCCGTTCGATGATATGCTCTTCCTTCGCCGAGCCGCCCAGCGACGCGATGGCTTCGAGGATGGGTCGGTAGAACTCCGACTCTGCCGTGGGCCAGGCGGGCGTGGGCACCTCGGCGGGGGCGGAGGCCTCGGCGAGGATGTCGTCGGCGTCGCCTGCCCCGGGGGCGAAGTCGCTCGTCGGCTCGCCGGGCTCGTCGGCCGGCGTCGCCTCGAAGCTCAGCTCATCGTCCGACGGGGCCGATTCGTCGGCCTTGTCAGCGGGCTGGGTCTTGTCGGCTGCCTCGTCCAGCGCGGAGACGGTCTGGGTCTGCTGGGTCTGCGACGAGCCGGAGTCCGGCTGCCACGGCAGATCGTCTTCGCCGCTTTCGTCCGGGGTGTCATCGGTGGCGACGGGGTCGGCCTGCCCGGTCGACTGCTCGGAGGCGGATGTCTTCGCGTTGAGGTCCCACGCGAGGTTCTCGCTGCTTTCGTCGGGCTGCTCGGCTGACGCCTTCGGAGTCGTTTCGGGCTGCGTGTCGTTCTGCTCGGCTACCGAGGGGGTTTGCCCGTCCAGATTCCAGGAAAGCTCCTCGACGGCAGGGGTACCAACGACCGGGTCGTCGTGATCCTGCTCGGC
>CAZYIH010000136.1:0-8261 GCA_964646915.1 uncultured Planctomycetaceae bacterium
TCGGCCATACCAATACGGAGATCCTGATGAGCCAGACCACCGCATCACCGCCCATGCCCGAATCACTCCTGGTCCCGCACCGGGCCGTCCCGGTGTACGTCCTCGCCGGGGCCGGGGCTCTGCTCGGGGCAGCCTTCAGCGCACTGTCCTGGACCATCGGCGACGAGTTCGCCCTGACCTTTGCGATCGTCGCGTCGCTGGCAGTATTGCTGAACGTCGGCGCGATGCGCATGGTGCTTGCCGACAAGTCCTCCATCGCCGCCGGCAAGATGGACCCCGCCGGGGAGCAACCGGTGCGCATCGCCCAGTGGGTCGCCATCGCGGGCATCGTGCTGCACGTCGGCTTCCTCGTCGGCCACACGTGGTTCCTGGTTCTGGCCAACATCGACTGGTAACCCAAGGCTGCGCGTTCGATTCTGACTTGCCCCAGCCGATTGCGTTCTCTCCCCAGGTCGTCCATAATGTGGCAGTACACCTCAAGCAAGCAGGGAGAACACGATGGCTGATTGGTACTGTCACGTCCAGGGCGAGCAATACGGTCCAATCGACGAGGAAACGCTCCGCAGTTGGGTTGCCCAGGGACGGATAGTCGCTTCCACGAAGGTTTGGCGAACCGGGATGGACGACTGGGTCGAAGCGTGCACGATTCCGGGGCTCTTCCAGGGCGCGGGCGGCTCAGCTCCGCCACCTCCGCCCCCGTCAGGCCAGGCGACGATGGCTAACCGCCCGGGAGGCTACTCGGCGGTGGGCAAGAACCCCCACCGTGGCGTGGCAGTCCTTGTTCTTGCGATCATGGCTTGGGTGGTGGGTTGTTTCATCCTCTCGATCGTGGCGTTGGCGATGGCCTCGGAGGATCTGAAAAAAATGCAGGCCGGGACCATGGACCCAGAGGGCGAGAGCATGACCCAGGCCGGGCGGATCATCGCGAGCATTCATCTGGTCGTCAGCGCCGTCGGGCTGCTGGTGATCATCCTGATATTCCTGATGTCGGCAGCTGCCTGAGATATGTCCATGCGATTGATCTGGACTTCCACATCCCGCCTGCCTCGCTGGCCCCTTTGGGGCGTGGGATTGTTGTGTGCGTGGGCGGGATTGATGACGCTGGCCGGTTGGCTGGTGTCGAAGGTTCACCCCGGCCAGAGCATCTGCCTCTTCAAGCGCGTCACCGGCCTGCCCTGTGCCACCTGCGGGCTCACCCGCGGAGTGTTCAATCTGCTGCACGGCCATCCGGTTGTTGGCTGGGCGCACAACCCGCTGTGGATGACCGTGTTGGCGGTGACGGCCGGCATACTGGCGGTTCGGCTGGTCACGGGCAAAGCCCCCCACCTGGAGGCGACGCCCCGGCAGCGTACCTGTTTGCTGGTGGCCGCTGTGGCCGTCTTTCTGCTCAACTGGGCGTATGTCATCGCGTTGGTGGGGTGACATGCTACAATCGCCGGCATGGAAGAGTTCGACGTAGCCATTCTCGGCGGCGGCCATGCCGGCGTCGAAGCCGCCCACGCAGCGGCACAACTCGGCGCGCGGTGTGTGCTGGTCACGCTGCACCCGTCCACCATCGCCCAGATGTCCTGCAACCCGGCCATCGGGGGCGTGGGCAAGGGGCAGATCGTCCGCGAAATCGACGCCCTCGGCGGCCTGATGGGCTTGGCTGCCGACGCGACGGGCATTCAGTTCCGCATGCTCAACCGCTCGAAAGGCCCAGCCGTCTGGGGACCTCGCTGCCAGTCGGACCGCTACGCCTACGCCGCCTGGATGCAGCAGGCCCTGGCGGAGCTGGAGAATCTGACCATCCTCGCCGGGGAGGCCATCGAGCTTCTCACCGAAGACGGCTGCGTGAAGGGGGTTCGCGTTCGCCCCACCGTCGACCGGCCCGCCGCGCTGCGGGCCGCCGAGGGCGCTGCCCTGGACGACGAACTCGCCCGCAGCCTCGCCGCCGAGCAAGCCGCCCGATCGGGGGAGACGTTCGACGTCGCCTGCCGGTCGGCCGTCGTGACGGCAGGGACATTCCTGGGCGGCGTCCTGCACGTGGGTGAGCGCCGCTGGGCTGCCGGGCGATATGGCGAGGAAGCGTCCGGCGGGCTGGGTGCGTCGCTGATGGCGCTGGGGCACCGGCCGGGCCGCATGAAAACCGGCACCTGCCCACGCATCGACGGGCGGACCATCGACTACGACCAGTGCACGCGGCAGGACGGCGACGCGGACCCCGCGCCGTTTTCGTTCCTTCACGATGAGTTGGCCGTCGAGCAGATTCCCTGCTGGCTCAGTGCGACCACACCGGAGATTCACCGGGCGATCCGCGAGAATCTCCACCGGGCCCCGCTGTATACCGGCCAAATCCGCTCAACGGGCCCGCGGTATTGTCCGTCGATCGAGACGAAGCTCGAGAAGTTCCCCGATAGGGACACCCACCAGGTGTTCATCGAACCGGAAGGCCGAGATACCCACTGGGTGTACGTGAACGGGATTTCCACGTCGCTTCCGATCGACGTGCAGGAGTTCATGGTGCGTCACATCCCGGGTCTCCGGCAGGCGGCTGTGCTGCGGTGGGGGTACGCGATCGAGTACGACTATTTCCCGCCGACCCAGTTGACCCCGACGTTGGAGAGCAAGCGCGTGGGGGGGCTGTTCATCGCCGGTCAGCTCACGGGCACCACCGGCTACGAGGAGGCGGCCGCCCAGGGGCTCATCGCGGGGGTCAACGCCGTGCGGTCGCTGCGCGATCAGCCTGGCGTGGTGCTGGGGCGGGACCAGGCGTACATCGGTGTGATGATCGACGATTTGGTGACCAAGGACGTGGTCGAGCCCTATCGGATGTTCACCAGCCGTGCCGAACACAGGCTGTCGCTGCGGGCGGACAACGCCGACCGTCGATTGACGCCCCTGGGAGAGGAGATCGGCCTGGTGGGTCGCCGACGGGCCGAGCGGTTCGCCACCAAGCAGCAGGCGGCCGACCGGGTCGAGCAGATCCTGCGCGAGACGCGCCACGCCGGAAAGAGGCTCTGGGAGCGGATGCAACAGCCCGAGATGACGCTGGAGGACGTGGCAGAGCTGGCCGGCGAGCATCGGGAGGAGTTGGAGGATCTGCTCGCGCGAAACCCCCAGGCGGCCCGGTCGGTCGGCGTCGATGCGCGATACGCCGGCTACGTCGAGAAGGCCCGGGCGTCGCAGGAGGCGATGGGGCAGCTCAGCGATCGGGCGATTCCACCTGATTTTGCGTATGAGGCCGTTTCACACCTTCGCATCGAGGCGAAACAACGGCTCGCTGCCATCCAGCCACGCACATTGGGACAAGCCCTTCGCATCAGTGGGATTACGCCGGCCGACGTGACGGTGCTGGCGATCCACCTGGCCCGGGTGGGCGGGTGAAGATGAAGAAATTGTGTTCTTTCGGTTGGATTCCCGTTGCGAGGTCCGGGAGCGGGTGTTAATCTGGGCAAACTAGAGAAGCTGGGGGACTGTAATGGGTTTCGTTAAAGGGATGGAAATGAGGTAAATTCGCGGTCACTGGGAGGCAAAGGAGTAACCAATGGAAGAGCAGTACGTTACGGGAAATGGGAATAGTACGAATCCATCAAGAGAGGAAGTGCACAGCGCCGATAGATACAAAGCAAGGACGCGATTGAGCCCGTTGCTGCACAGTGGGAAGGCGGGCGTTACCGAAATCAGAGCAGCCTATAGCGGCGAGGGGTCGCTCGACGACGCGAGGAGCACGGAGGCCGGGACGCACACGAGTGCCCAATGCAGTGGATGCAGAGTCCACCCACGCCCGGAAGGTGAGGTCAGTATGAGCACCACAACCCCGCAGAATGCAGGATTGGCCCTGGAAAGCAACCAAGCGGGCAAGAAGGAAGCAATCCGGCTGCGTCGCCGTCCGCGGCGATTCCGTCCGACGCAACTGGCGGACGTATCCTCCGCGATGAAGCTTACCGGGCAGGTCCGCGAGTTGCCCGAGATCCGCTGGGACCTGGTCAACGAGGTTCGCGCGGAGATCGAGGCCGGCACGTACGAGACCCCCGAGCGGATCGACGCCACTGTCGAGATCCTGCTTGAGGAACTGCTCGGAACGAAATAGATCCGCACACAAGGCGGCGGGATTCCCTCCGTCCCGCGGCTGAACCGAGGACGGCGACCGATTTGCGCATCGGTCGTCGTCCGTTTTTTTGTGGCCTTGTCGGGGCAGGAATGCGATGATATTGCGCATAAACGACTTGCCACGGGGTAGAAACGTCGCAAGAGTTGTGCGTTTTTTGCGATTCTTCACTGTCTGATCCGATGTTAAAATGGATAGACGTGATAAAATATAGCGACTGGGGGACCTGGTCGGCCCTGGAGTTGTGGGTCGGGCGGATTCGAGCAAGCGGGAGAAGCGTGTTGGAACAGAAGGCTGTCTACACCACCGGCGAGGCTGCAGACCTCTGCAAGCTCTCACAGCAGACGATTATCCGCTGTTTCGACAGCGGGCAGTTGCAGGGATTCCGTGTTCCGGGCAGCAAGTTCCGCCGCATCCCGCACGATTCGCTCCTGGAGTTCATGCAGAGCAACGGCATTCCGCTGGACGGGTTCGATTCCTCCAGCGGCAGGATCAAGGTGTTGGTGGTCGACGACGACCCGCAGATCGTGGAGTTGTTCATCGATATTCTCAAGGACGATGGCCGATTCGAGGTGGCCACCGCCGAGACCGGCTACGACGCCGGGATGATGACCGAGCAGTTCCGCCCGGACATCGTCATCCTGGACTTCATGCTGCCGGACATCAACGGAAACGTGGTGTGCAGGAGCATCCGACAGAACCCCGACCTGGCCCATACCAAGGTGCTGATTATCTCGGGTATGGTCAATCCCTCGGAGGTCCAGGCGCTGATGGACGCGGGCGCCGATGAGTTTATCAAAAAGCCGTTCAACATCGAGAAGGTCGTCCAGCGCGTCCTCGAGTTGGTCGGCCGGAAGGCCTAGGCCGAAAGCGGGAGGGCGGCGTGTCGGGTCCATCACGACAACTCGAACCCAAGGGGGAACCGTTGACCGACCGACAGTTGGACGTTCTGGTCCGTGAGTTGGGCGATCTGCCCACACTCCCGGGTATCGCCGCCCGGGTGATCCGGTCGGCTTCCACGCTGGGGGAAGACCCCGCCGCCCGGGAAAATCTCGCCGCGCTGATCGAGCTGGACCCCGTTCTCTCGGTGAAGATCCTCCGATCGGCCGCCCCGGAAGGGGACGACTCGAAGGGCATCTCGGGCGCGATCGATCGCGTCAGCGACGAGAAACTCCTCTCGGCGATGCTCTCGCTGGAAGTCTGCCAGCCGCCCCTCGGCGAGGACGAACCCGATGCGGTGGACCTGCCCGGACTCTGGAAACACTCTCTGGCGGTGGGGTTGGCCGCCCGGATGTTGGCCGAGCGCATCCGCCTGCCGAACCGTTCCGACGACGCCATGCTTTGCGGGTTGTTGCACGACATCGGTAAAATCGCGCTGGGGGCCGCCCTGCCCAAGAGCTACGCCCGCGTCTGGACGCAGTGCCACACCCACCAGGGCAATATCATCGACTACGAACGCGAAACGCTCGGGACCGACCACTGCACCTTCGCTCGCCGACTTGCCCAGCATTGGAAGCTCCCCCGCTCCGTCCAAGACGTCCTGTGGCTGCACGTTCAGCCCATTGAGGCGATCCCCCAGGGCATCGAGCATCGCCCGCTGGTGGCGCTGGTGGGGTTGGCCGATGCCATCGCCCGCAAGGCCCGCATCGGTGCCAGCGGCAACTACGCCTTCACGCGATCCCCCGAGCAGACCGCCTCGCTGATGAACGTCCCGGACGCGGTGCTCAAGGACGTCCAGGACCGCCTGGGGGAGTCTGTTGCCCAGGCGGCAGAGACGCTCGGGCTGGACGCCCCCGCCGACCCGGCCGACCTGATTCGCACGCTGATGGGCGCCAACGCGAGGCTGGGACGTATCAACGAAAAGCTCCGCCGCCAGAGCCGACACCTCAGCAACCAGACCAACGCCCTGCGACGCATCCGCCAGTTCGCCGTCTCCCTGCCGGCCGACTCGACGGTGGCCGATCTGCTGGTGTACATCGGCAACTCGATCGCCGATGCCCGAAGCAGCCACTCCGCCGGAGGGGCGGACGTGGTGGCCTACAGCATCGAGCCCAGCAGCAGGGAGATTCTTGCGGTCCGCTGCAACGGGCAGGACCGCTCCGATTGGCGTGCCCTCGCGCCGGCCAAGGGGTTCGCGGCGACCCCGCCGGCGGCCGACGCTTCGACCGGTGCCGTTCTGGAGGCGCTTCTGGACGAGCCCTCGCAACTGGGCGATTGGGTGGACTCCTCGGACTGGATTCACCGCCCGATGGTCAGCGCGTCGCGCTGGGTGGGCGGACTGCTGTGCGCGCCGCTGGCGATTTCCTCGCGCGAGTACACGGTGTCGTCCTGGGCGCTGGTCGAGGCGATGTCCCTTGTGCTGGCGGTGGTGCAGGAGCGCAACAGCGCGATGGCGTTGTCCGAGCAGCTCGCCGGGGCGTCGCAGGTGCTGGCCGAGACGCAGGATGCCATTGCGGACATCAAGATGATGGCGGCCGTCGAGCAGATGGCGGCAGGTGCGGCCCACGAGATCAACAACCCCCTGGCGGTGATCGCCGGGCGGGCGCAGCTGATGGCCGAGCGCGCCGAGGACGACGACCAACGCCAGACCTGGCAGACCATTTCCGAGCAGGCCCAGCGGGTCAGCGACATTATTTCCGACCTGATGGAGTACGCCGCCCCGACCCGTCCGAGGCCCCGTCCGGTGGCAGTGGACCAGCTTTTCCAGCAGGCGGCGGACACCTTTTCGGAATCCTCTCAAGATGCCGCGATCTACATCGATAATAAGGGTGGAGACGATATGCCTCCGGTCTGGGTGGATCGATCCCAGATCTGTTCGGTGCTGGTCGAGCTGATCCGGAACGGGGTGGAAGCCGCTGAGAGCCAACCCCAGATTCATCTTCTGGCGGACGCCGATGAGGTCAACGACGCGGTTCGCCTGACGGTTCGCGACAACGGGACGGGAATGGACGAGCAAACCCTCTCCCGTGCCACCATGCCATTCTTCTCCGCCCGGCAGGCAGGGCGGCGGAGAGGGCTGGGCCTGTCCAAGGCCAAGCGGATTGTCGAGATGAATGGCGGAAAGCTCTGGATCGATTCGACCCTGTACCGCGGTACGAGCGTACACGTTCGGCTGCCGGCCATCCGAGGCGAAAGCAGTCCTCAATAGGTGTCGACATGACTATGCAGCAGCAGAAGACCTCCCGCGTCCTGGTGGTGGATGACGAGCCTGGCATCCGCGAACTGCTGGTCGACGCGCTCGATCAGGACGACCTCGATGTCTCCACCGCCTCCAGCGGGCACGAGGCAATCGCCAAGGCCTCCAACTGGAGGCCCGATCTGCTGGTGACCGACCTGCTCCTGGGCGACTGCACGGGGTTGGACGTGATCGACTCGCTCACCGAGACCATTTCCGAGAATATCCCCGCGGTGGTCATCACCGGACAGAACGACCCGGCCTGGCTGAGCGAAGCCTCCCGCCGTCGACCCATCGAGATGATTACCAAACCCCTGGACCTGGAACGACTTCGCGGGGCCATCCGCAACGGCCTGGCCCACCAGGCGGTCTACGAAACCACCAGGGTCCGCACGAAACGACTCCGCAAGCTCGCCCGCGCCGCCAATCAGGAACGGCGGGACATGCAGCGCAAGCTCAACGAAACCTGCGTGGACCTCACCGAAGCCTATCGCACCCTCAGCGGCAGACTCAGCCTGCAGGAAATCATCCTCGCCTACCAGAACGAACTGATCGGCGCCCAGACCGACGACGATGTCTTCCGGGCGATGTTCCGCACCTACGTCCGCCGCTCGGGCCCGGTGTTCGGCATCTCGATGGTCTGCGACGCCAACGCCAACCTCCGCGTGGTCGGCCGATTCGGCGTCCCGCACCCCGACAGCCTGGAGTTCTGCCAGGAACTCGCCCAGCCGATGGTGGAATCGCTGCTGAATCAGCCCGAAATGCTGCTGGTCGACACGACCGACAACCAGGACATGTTCGACCCGTCGATCCGAAAATATCTCGTCGGGCTCAACACGCTCGGCGTGCCGCTGATTCCCTCGCCCGGCGAGCTGATCGGCGTGGTGGTGTTCTACCGCAAAGGCGAACAGCCCTTCACCGACTTCGATCAGAACCTCGCCGAACTGATGGCCAGCTCCACCGCCATCGCCGTGCGACGCAACGATTAGGGCAACC
>CAZYIH010000137.1:0-8257 GCA_964646915.1 uncultured Planctomycetaceae bacterium
TGCCCATGCAGACACGGCCTGGAAGGCCGTGCTACGGGAAACACGGGCCCTTCGACTTCGCTCAGGATTCTCAACTGGAAGGCCGTGCTACGTGAATCGGCCGACCAGGAGGTCTGAGAGGAAGCTCGCCAGCCCGTCCGCGACCACCACGTCGGCAACGGCTACCAGCGCGTCGCATCGCCCCGGGATGGCCGCCCCGAGCCCGGCCTCTCGCACCATGTGCACGTCGTTGACGTCGTCACCGACGGCGGCGATCTGTCCGCGACCGATCCGCCAGCCGCCCGCGAGATACTGGATGGCCGACCACTTGCTCACGCCGGCGGCAAACGCCTCGACGATCGTAATTCCGTAATTCGGAGCGAGTATCGGGTGCATCTCCAACTCGCCGTCGAACTCCTCGGCGAGTTCATCGGCCAGGTCGGCTGCCTCCTCCGGTGCGACCATCGCGCCGATCCGAATCGGGCGAGGCTGGCTGGCCGCCTCCGAGAGATCCCCCAGCCAGCGGTTTCGCACGTCCATCTGGCCGAACCACCGACGCCGGACGTCCTCGGCGTCGTCCGAGAGCCACGTGTAGTAATCGAACCCGTGCCGCCAGCCGTCCACCAACGCCATCAGCGATCGCCCTCGCCGGTGCAGTGCCCGCCCGAAGCGAACAGCCAGTTCCGGTGCGATGCCCTTCTGGTAGATCGTCCTGCCGCCGAGAGGCTCACAGACCATCGCTCCGCCCACGACGATCACCGGCGAGTCTGTCTCGGGCAGGGCCAACTGCCGCCAGACGGGCAGGACTTCCGCGTGCGACCGCCCCGTCGCCAGCACCACACGAATGCCCGCGTCGCGCAGCTGTCCGATGGCGCGGACGGTCTCGCCGGTCACCTCGTCGTTGGCGCTCGCGACCGTGCCGTCCACGTCCAGCGCGACCAGTCGGATGTTTGTCGTCGCCACGGGCCGGTCTCCTACAACGCCCGAATGGCTACGAGGGTCGTGTCGTCGGTCCGCTGGGTGAGCCCGGCGTGCTTGCGCATGTTCCAGACGATATGCTTGACCACCGACTGGGCCGAGCAGTTCATCGCGTCGGCCTCCAGGACGGATCGCTCGATCCGCTCGACCCCGAAGCTCTCGTCGGCGAAGTTCATCGCATCGGCCAACCCGTCGGTGTACATCACCAGCAGGTCGCCGCGGCGGAACTCGAACGAGTCATGGCGGTAGTGCGTTCCGGGTTGGATCCCCAGCACCCATCCGCCGGTTTCGAGGTGGCAGAGCTTTCCGTCGCGCACCAGCAGCGGCGGCGGGTGCCCGGCGTTGGCGTAAGTCAGCCGGCGCTCGTCGACGTCCAGCACGCCGTAGAACATCGTCGCGAAGTCGCTGATGAGGCTGTCGGCCACCAGGTCGCGGTTGACCTTATCCAGCACGCGGGACATCTCGTAGATGTTCACGGCATGTCCGCGGAGCGAGGCCCGCACGGAGGCCATCAGCAGCGAGGCCCGCACGCCCTTGCCCACCACGTCGCAGATCGCCACGCCCCAGTTGTCCTCCGAGAGCGGGATGAAGTCGTAAAAATCGCCCCCCAGCTCGTAGCAGGGAACGTACATCGCCCCCAGCTCGAAGCCTTCCACCTCGGGCGGCTGGTCGGGAATCATCCGCTGTTGCACCTCTGCCGCCATCGAAAGGTGTCGTCGCACCGTCGCCAGCTGCACCGCTTCCTGGTAGAGGTTGGCGTTCACCACCGCCGCAGCCGCCTGGGCCGCGATCGCCTGCAACAGGGAGATTTCGAACCAGTCGAACTCGTGCTTGCTGTCGGAGTACACGCGGATAATGCCCTGCCGCTCGTCCTGGTAGATCATCGGGGCGCACAGGGCGCTGACGATGCCCTCGCGTTTCGCCTCGGCCTGGTAGAGCACGCGCGGGTCGGTCGTCTCGTCGGCGATGTACACCGGCCGACCGGTCTGGAGCACTTCGCGGTCGATCTCGCTTTCTTCCAAGAGGATCGGGCCCTTTTCCAGGTACTCCCGCGAAAGATTCGCCACCGCCCGCACGAGCAATTCGGTCTTGTCGGGGTTCAGCAACCGGATGCTGCAGGCCTTGAGCCCGAGCACGTCCACCACGGTTCGCGCGACCTGCTCCAGCAGCGTGTCGAGGTCGCGTTGGGAGGTGAACTCCGCGGTAAGTCGATACAGCGTACCGAGTTCCTCCAGGCGGTAGCGAAGCTGCTGCTCTCGCTCGCACATGCCGCCCACCACGTCGGCCATCACCTTGAGGAGGTTCACCGCCCACTCGGTCGGTTCGAGGGTCTGTCGCACCGGGTCCGGGCCGACGGTGAGATAGCCCACGCGTTGCCCGTTTACCATCACCTGCGGCGCGTAGGGCGCCAGGGGCTGGCTGCAGCAGGGCAACTCGCCGTTGGCGTCGGTGCAGCCCGGCACGATCGGGCCGGTCCCGTCGCAGTCCCAGATGCACACCGCCCGCCCGGCCAAGCCCGAAAACGCCTGGCGCAGGTGCTCCAGAAAGTGAGCGTCGAGATAGTCAGTCAGATCAGGCAAGAGTCATCCTTTGCTCTCAGGTCAGTTGGCTATTCTATGCAGCCGAAGCGACGGGGCAAGCGCCCGGCCGACGGATTCGCTTCCCGGCGGTCGCCCAGCCCACTGGATTGTTCCGCACCCGCCTGTATTTTCGCGGCGATCGGTCTACAATCTGCGTATTGTTCAGACTTCAATAAGGAGCACCGCCAATGCCCGCCACACCGTCCATTCCTGCCGACCGGGCCGACGCCATCATCGACCGCCTCAATCGCTTTGCCATCGAGGTCCCCTCCTGGGGCTTTGCGAACACGGGCACCCGATTCGGGAAATATCTCCAGTCGGCCGCCGCGGTGGACCTGTCCGACAAGATCGCCGACGCCGGCTGCGTGCACCGCTACACGGGCATGACGCCCACCGTGGCTGTCCACGTGCTGTGGGACTTCCCCGGGGGGTTCGACCCGGCTGTGGTCGAGTTGGCCGAGTCGCACAGCGTCCGGATCGGCTCGATCAACCCCAACCTCTTCCAGGACCAGCAGTACAAGTTCGGCTCGGTGACCAACCGCGACGCGGAGATCCGCTCACGCGCCGTGCAGCACATGCAGGACTCGGTCGACATCGCCCGCCAGACCGGCAGCCGATTTCTCTCGCTATGGTTCGCCGACGGGGCCAATTACCCCGGCCAGGCCGACATCCGCGCCCGCAAGCGGTGGGCGAGTGACGCTCTGAGGAAGGTTCACGACACGCTGGGCGATGAGATGACCATGCTCGTGGAATACAAGCCCTTCGAGCCGGCGACGTACTTCACGGACTTCTTCGACTGGGGCGCGAGCTACATCTTCGCCAAATCGGCCGGCCCGCGTGCGAAGGTCCTCGTGGACACCGGCCATCACCTGCTGGGGACCAATATCGAGCAGATCGTCGCCTGGCTGATCGACGAGGACATGCTCGGCGGATTCCACTTCAACGACCGTAAGTTCGCCGACGACGACCTGACCGTCGGCTCGATCGATCCGTACCAGGCGTTCCGGATCTTCAACGAGGTCGCCGCCTGGGAGCACGAGAACGGCCGCGATTTGGACATCGCTTGGATGATCGACCAGTCGCACAACATCAAGCCCAAGGTCGAGGCGATGATCCAGACGGTCTGCACCGTGCAGGAACTGTTCGCCAAGGCGCTGTGCGTGGACCGCGACGCGCTGCAGGCCGCCCAGGATCGCCAGGACGTCATCGCCGCCGAGGAAACGCTCCGGCGGGCGTACAACACCGACGTCACCGACCTGCTGGTCCGCGTTCGAGAGGCCCTCGGTGTGGAAGCAGATCCCCTCGAAGCGTACCGCCGCAGCGACTACGAACAGACCGTCGCCCGGGAGCGAACCGCCAAACGCAAGCAGCTGGGCATCGACGAGGGCGGCAGCTACGCCTGAGGCGACTGGTCCGCTTCATCGGGCGATACCGCCGGTCCGCCGCGACGTTGGCCGATCTTGTTCTCGGTGCCGGCCAGGAGCCTGGCGAGGTTGCCGCGATGGCGAATGAGGATCAGCGCCGCGACCAGGGCTGCAAAGGCGATCATCGGCCAGAGCTGCCCGACGGCAGGGAGACCCAGGCGCCATGCGTTCCAGGCGACAAACAGCGGGATGAACATCGCAGCCGCCACGATGCTGCCCAGTGAGACGTACCGACTGATGAGCGTCACCGCCACCCACAGCGCGAAGGCCAGCAACCCGGCGATGGTGAAATACGGGAACACTCCCAGGACCACGCCCAGCGACGTCGCCACGCCCTTGCCCCCGCGGAACTTCAGCCAGAACGGAAACACGTGACCCAGGACGGCAGCGACCCCCGTGCCCAGCCAGATCGCCTGGACCGCCGGCGAGGGGATGTGCGAGCCCGGAACGAGCCACGCGCCCATCGCCAAGGTCGGCAGCAGGCCTTTGCCCATATCCAGGAAGAAGCAGAGGTAGCCAAACCCCCTTCCGATGGCACGGGTGACGTTGGTGGCGCCGATGTTCCCGCTGCCGACCGATCGGAGGTCCACACCCTTGAGTCGCGCGATGATCCACGCGAAGGGGGTAGCCCCGATGACGTAGGCGACCAGCGGAGCGAGCACAGCCGCCCACACGATGTTTGGTTCCGATACGGCCGGCAGCAGTCCGGTCATCGTTCGCTTACCTCCGTGTAAACGGTTTCCAACTCATCCACGTGCCGCGCGATGGACAGCTCGGCCTGGGCGCCGGCGCAGGCGTCGGCCAATCGCCGGCGGTTCCGTCCGTCCGTGAGACGGTCCAGGGATGCATGCACTCCTTCGACGTGTCGGGGCGAGTGGACCACTTCCCCGCAGCCATGCCTGACGAGCACATCCGCGGCACCGTTGAAGATCGTCGTGACGGCCGGCAGCCCGCAGCGCACCGCTTCGAGCACGACGCGCGAGCACGGGTCGTACCAGCTCAGCAGCGCCACCGCGTCGGATGCGGCGTAGGCCTGGGCGACCTGCTCGCGATCGGCGGGACCCTGGACGGCGGCGATCTCCTCCAGCCCCAGCGACGCAGCCCGGGCCCGATACACCCCCGCCCGACGGTCGCCGATGAGCAGCAACCGCACCGGCGCGTCACCGCCCTGCTTCCGCCAGCGGGCCACGTGGCCCAGCCATTCGCCCACGCCTTTCAGCGCGAAGTTCGTCGCCACGGTCAGGAAGACCACGTCGTCGGCGTCCCAGCCCAGCCGCTGTCGCAGGGCGGACCGCGCCTCGGCGTTGCTGAGATGCGACGGGGCGGGAGGTTCGACGGCGTTGTACACCACACGCACGCGATCGGCGAGATCGTAGTGGTAGGCGTACTCCTCGGCGATCATCTTACTGACCGCCAGGTGTTCGCAGCGCGGGTCGCTCACCAGTTCCCGTTCGAGCCGCCAACGCAGGGCGCGCAGCCGGTTGAACCGGTCGCCCAGCCGGGCGGCGATGGATCGCAGCAGACTGTAGCGTCGCAGTCGGGCGGTCCACTGGCCGGGAATCGTCCCGCCGCGGGGCTGGTACACGTTCGCCCCGGGCACCGGCAGCGTGGCATGCAGGATGTCGTATTCCTCGCCGGCAGCAGCGACGTCCCGGACGAACCGCTGCAGTTGGGACGGTTTGCGCAGGCTCGCGCCGGCGTCGCCCAGCATGCGGATCTCCACTCCCTCCTGCTGCCAGTGGCCCGTGTGGCAGAGAATGGTCACGCGATGCCCCCGCGCCGCCAGTTCGACGGCAATCTGGGCTACGGACATCTCTCTGCCACCCCGGCTGGGATCCATCCGCTCGATGGCCAATGCGATGTTCAATCGTCCCTCCGTGTGCGTTCCCGGGTCGACCGGTCTTCCTCGCGGGTGGGTTCGTAGCGGAACGGTTCGGTGCGATGGCGTCGCCGCATCCGCGCGACGCGCCGGTCGATCGCCCGCTGCAAGGGTCGGTAGATCCGCTCCGTACCGCATCCGCCCAGGTAGAGCGCGAAAAACTCGTCCCAGCACTGGCTGACCCATCGCGGGGACATGGAATACTTCAGTTGTGCGAGGTCTTTGGCCTGCCAGCGCCGCTTTCGCCGGCGCGGGCGGAACACGCGGGCCAAGTCGATCAATGAGAGGTCCATCGCCCCGCCCCGCTCATCCATGAAGACGTGGCAGGCGTAGAAGTCGCGATGCACGAACCCCGCCTGGTGGAACGACGCCATCAACTCGGCCAGGGCGAGGTTGAATTCCCCCAGGCGCCCGGCTTCGTCGTGCTGGCGGATGAAGAAATCCTCCGCCCGCGATTCCAGCGACACGCCGTCCACCGAAGTGACCAACACGAAGCTTCGGCCCTGGTCGTCGCTCCCGGCGGCCAATTCGGTCATGGTGGGGATGCCCGCCTGCCGGACGGCCCGGACGTTGGCGAACTCGATCGGCCCCATCGTGTCCCACACGCCGGTGGTCCACCAGCGTCGCAGACGAACGGAGAGCGGCTCGGCACCGTACCGTTTGAGGAACAGCACGTACGGGGTTTTCTCGTCGTCGGTCAGCTCAATGCGCGTGCGCCGCCGGTGCCCCAGGCCCGGCTTGTGGAGGTCGTCGCCCTGGCCATAGGCGAAGGCGCCGGCGCAGGTGGTCAGGCCTTCGCGCTCGATCACCGCGCGCAGCGGCTGGGGGATGTCGTCGTTTACGGTCATGCTCGGTTGGCCTTTGTCTGGCGGGGGGCTGAGGCGTCAAGGAGTTCGCTGCAGGCCTCGGCGACGCTGTCGACGGTGATGGCCCGCATGCACTGGTGGAACTCGTCGCCGGGCGGTTTGGGGCAGGTCTTCTGCTGACAGGGGGCGCAGGGCACCTCCACGCGAATGATCCGCTCGCGGGGGTAGTCGATCTGGGCCCAGACCGGGTCGGTGCTGCCGAACAACGTCACCACGCCGATTCCGAACGCGGCGCCGAAATGGCGAGCCCCCGTGTCGTTGGTCACCAGCAGGTCGCAGCGGCGGATGAGCCCCTTGAGCAGCCCCACGGTATTGTCCCGCTCGTGGAAGCTCACCAGCGGCGGACGGGACATGCCCTCCGCCACAGCGGCGGCGACGCTCTTCTCGGACGGGGCGGCGTTGATGATGATCTGTGCATCGCGATCGGCTGTGAGACGGTCGGCCAATCGGGCGTATCGCTCGGCCGGCCACATTTTGCTGATCCCGAAGGCGGCTCCGGGGTTGAGCATCACGGTCGGCCGATCGGTATCCTGTCCGGCGCGGGCGAGAAGTTCGTCGGCGGCCCGGGCGTCTTCGTCGCGCAGGGGCAGTTCCATGCGACGCGACGGACAGGGGATCTCCAGGCGTTCGAGAATCGCCCGGTAGTAATCGATGGTGGGCATGGGACGTCGGCTGCCGTCTTCGTCGCGCGGGACGGGCAACGCGTCGCTCAGCAGCAGTCCCCTGCCATTGCGGGCATACCCGGCGATCCGATCGCAGCGTCCCAGCCAGGCGACCAGCGCCGGGCGGAGGCTGTTGGGCAGGAGAATCGCAAGCTCCGGGCGATGGGCGCGGACCGCGCCGACCAACTCCCGCCAGTTGCTCAGCTTGGGGCGTTTCGCGGTGAGGTCGGGCAGCATCGAATCGGCCCAGCAGGACCCGCTGAGAACGTCCAGCGCAGGAGGTCGGCCGACGTGCACAATGCGCGCCTCGGGACGATGCTCACGCAGCGCGCGGAGCACCGGCGTGGACATCACCGTATCGCCCACCGGATTCGGCAGGAACACAACCAGTCTCTGAGCGTCGGACATTCGGGCCATTGTAATGGCCCGAGCGGTCTGTTAGTACCGTTTTTGCCGCCAAACGACGCCGCCCGCCGCGTGTCCTGCTTTTTTGCAGCCCGATTTCCGGGAACGTCCCGCGAGTCTGATACGCTGTGATAAAGACGTGAACCTGAGGAAAGGAATATCGATGAGAATCTCTGTTTTGACTGTACTTCTTACGGCCATGCTGGTCAGCCCGCTGCTTGCGGTGAATGTCGAGGGCTTCGAGTCCACCTACGCCGACGCATTGGCCAAGGCCAACAAGCAGGACAAGCCCCTCTATTTGCACTTCACGACCGACTGGTGCAGTTGGTGTCGCAAGATCGAACAGGACACCTACACGGATGCAAAGGCGAAGAAGGCCTTGGAAAACTTCGTGCCCGCCAGCCTGGATTGCACCGCCCCCCGCGGTCAGGAGCCCAGCAAGCAGGCTAAAATCAATCGCGATCTGATGCAGAAATACGGCGGG
>CAZYIH010000138.1:0-3884 GCA_964646915.1 uncultured Planctomycetaceae bacterium
TGCCCGGGTTTGTGTCGTTTCGACCGAGCCTGCGAGGGAGGAACGGAGTAACCCGGCTGGTTGCCCGAATTCCCGACGGAACAGGCTGAAACTGGCGAATTCGGTTTGACTTGCCCGGATTCACTGCCATAATGGAGTGGAAGTCATACCTCTCAGAGTCGATGTACCTATGATGCGGACCGAATTAACCACCACGACGACGACGTGTTAACCAGCCGCCGGGAGACATCCCGGTTGGCGCGTTTCTCGTGGGTCGGTTCGGCCGGCATGCCCCGGCTTTCCCCTTCCGCTGGACGCGTCAATCTTCGGGGAACCCTCTCGGCCGTCAGGAGTTTCTCATGAGCGTTACGGTCACCCTCCCGGATGGAAGCACCCGGGATTACGACAACCCGGTCACCTGCCTGGACGTTGCCGCCGATATCTCCGGCGGACTGGCGCGGGCGGCGGTCGCGGCCGAGGTCGACGGCCAACTGGTCGACCTGGCGACAACCCTCGATGAGGGCACCCACGAGCTGCGCCTGCTGACCAACCGCGACGAGGAGTCGTTGGAAGTGCTCCGCCACACGGCCGCCCACGTGCTGGCCCAGGCGATGCGGCGGGTGTACGGCGACGACGTCCAATACACCATCGGCCCGGCGCTGACCGATGACTTCCAGTACGGGTTCTACTACGACTTCGACCTGCCCAAGCCCATCGGCAGCGACGACCTGGCGAAGGTCGAAGCCGAGATGAAGAAGATCACCAAAGAGAAGCTCCCCATCCAGCGGGAGCAGCTCCCCGTCGACCAGGCAAAGCAACGCCTCTCCCAGCTCGGACAGGACTACAAAATCGAGATGATCGACGACCTGGTCCGCGACGAAGGCATCGAGACCGTCAGCCTCTACAAACAGGGCGACTTCCTGGACATGTGTCGCGGCCCGCACCTGCCGGACACCGGCAAACTCAAGGCCTTCAAGCTCATCACCACTGCCGGCGCGTACTGGCGCGGCGACGAAAACAACAAGATGCTCACCCGCGTATACGGGACCGCCTTCTTCGACAAGAAGGAACTCGCCGAGCACATCCGCCGCGTGGAAGAAGCCCGCAAGCGTGACCACCGCGTGCTGGGCAAGCAGCTGGGGCTGTTCACCTTCGCCGACCCCGTCGGGCCGGGGCTGCCGCTTTGGCTGCCGAAGGGGACCATCATCCGCATGGAGCTGGAAGGCTGGCTGCGCGGCGAGCTGCTCAAGCGCGGCTACCAGCCCGTCATCACGCCCCACGTGGGCAAGCTGGAGCTGTGGAGAACCTCCGGCCATTATCCCTACTACGAGCACGGGCTGTTCCCCACGATGAACGTGGGTGACGACGAGGACGCCGAGGGCTATCTCCTCAAGCCGATGAACTGCCCCTTCCACATTCAGATTTACAAATCCGACCAGCGCAGCTACCGCGAGTTGCCCCTGCGCCTCAGCGAGTTCGGGACGGTCTACCGGTTCGAGCAGTCCGGCGAGCTGAGCGGGCTGACGCGCGTCCGCGGGTTCACCCAGGACGACGCCCACATTTTCTGCATGCCCGACCAGCTCGAAGCCGAGGTGGAATCGTGCGTCGAGCTCACCAAGCTCTGCCTGGGGACGCTGGGGCTGGAAGACTACCGCGTCCGCGTGGGCCTGCGCGACCCGGACGACGCGAAGTACACCGGCCCGGAGGAGTATTGGGACCGTGCCGAGGAGAACATCCGCAACGTCGTGCGGCGGCTGGGCATGAACTTCACCGAGGAGCCCGGCGAGGCCGCCTTCTACGGGCCCAAGATCGACTTCGTCGTGCGCGACTGCATCGGGCGCGAATGGCAGCTGGGAACCATCCAGGTGGACTACAACCTGCCCGAGCGGTTCGATCTGAACTACGTCGGTGCCGACAATGCCACCCATCGGCCGGTGATGATCCACCGCGCTCCGCTGGGCTCGCCCGAGCGGTTTATCGGCATTCTCATCGAGCACTTCGCCGGCGCGTTCCCATTGTGGCTGTCGCCGGTTCAGCTGGCGGTTCTGCCCGTGAGCGACAAGTACAACGAATACGCCCAGACGATCGCCTCGAAGGTCCGCGACGCCGGCGTGCGGGTGGAAATGGACGATTCGCCCGAGAAGATCGGCGCCAAAATCCGCCGCGCCACGCTCCAGAAGGTGCCCTACATGGTCATCGTCGGCGAGCGCGAAGTGGAGGCGAACACCGTCTCGCTGCGTCACCGCACCGCCGGCGACGCCGGCTCATTGGGCGTCGATGAGCTGATCGCGGGGCTGCGAAACGAGATCGACACGAAAGGTTCCGAAACGCTGGAGGTCCCGGCGGCTTCGGAAGGATAGACTGATTCAACATCATCCCCGCCCGCGCGGACCTGAGGATGGTCCGGCGAGGGGTTGAACTATGCAGGAGAGACTACCATCGCAAAAGATTTACGCTGCAATGAGCGGATCCGCGTTTCTCCGATCCGCCTGATTGACGAGAACGACGAACAGATCGGCTTGGTCGAGGTTCAGGACGCCCAGGCCCGTGCACGCGAGGCCGAGCTCGACCTGGTCGAGGTGGCGCCCAACGCAAAGCCGCCGGTCTGCCGGATCATGGACTACGGCAAGTGGAAGTACGCCCAGAAGAAGAAGGAGCAGGCCGCCCGGGCCAAACGCCACGAGCAGGAGCTCAAGGAGATCCGGATCCGCACGCCGAAAATCGGCGACCACGACCTGCAGATCAAGGTCGACCGGGCGCGGGAGTTCCTCCAGCGCGGCGACCGGGTGCAGTTCTCGCTGCGGTTCCGCGGGCGTGAGCTTGCCCACATTGACGAGGGGCAGAACGTCTTCCGCCGGATCGTCGAGCTTCTCTCGGACGTCAGCAAGATCGACCAGGCGTTCCGCCGCGAGGGTCGGCGCATCACGATGCGTCTGGCGCCGAACAAGTAGCCCGCCCGACGGTTGGGTCGAAGTTGGACACCGACGCTCCCCCCAGGATGCGTCGGACAATCCCTTCGCGCACACACACCGGGCGGAAAAGGTCATTTTCGTGACGGGTTGACCCTTTACATCGCCATCGCCCGTGGTAGAATGGCCGATCTTTCGGGTTGACCCCCTGCAGACACTACAGGACGACCACCATGCCGAAGATGAAGACAAAGAAAGCGATTACCAAGCGAATCAAGGTTACCGGACGGGGCAAGATTCTCCGTTACCCCGCCGGTGCCAGCCACCTCAAAAGCCGCAAGAGCAACAAGCGGCTGCGGGGGCTTCGCAAGGCCCGGACACTGTCCAAGGGCTTTTCGAAGCAGGCCAAAGGTCTGCTGGGTATCTGACGACCACCGACACCAGGCCCGTGTGGGAGTCCACCTGGGACGCGTCGCGGCGGGGGTGAACCGTCGCGACGAGGAACAGCCCGACCCGATCGGGTGTCCACCGGCCAAGACAAGCAAGGAGACGCACCATGGCACGCGTACGTAAGGGCTCGGCCCGACGCAAGAAGCACAACAAGGTTCTCAAGCAGGCCCGGGGCTACCACGGCAGGACGTCGCGGGAGTACCGCAAGGCCAAGCAGGCCGTTTTCCGCGCCGGGGTGATGGCCACCAAGCACCGCCGCCAGCGCAAGCGCGATTTCCGCCGCCTGTGGATTACCCGTATCTCGGCGGCCTGCCAGCAGCGCGGCGTGAAGTATTCGCGATTCATGGCCGGTCTGACCGACGCGGGCATCGACCTCAACCGCAAGATGCTCTCGGAGATCGCCATCGCCGACCCGGCCGCCTTCGACAGGATCGTTGAGCTCTCCAAGGAAAAGGCCCCGGCGTAACACCCCAGCACAATCTGCAGAAAATCCCCCCGGGGCGGTCGGTTCGATCGCCCCGGTTTCATGCGCTCCTCAGCAACCGC
>CAZYIH010000138.1:3984-8143 GCA_964646915.1 uncultured Planctomycetaceae bacterium
GAGCTTTTCGGGGATGAAATGCCCTGTCCGACCTGCTAGAATCTCGGCCTTGTCGCAACGAAAGGACCAATGATGTCGGCGATCGATGAACTGGACCAGATGAAGACCGATGCCCTCGCCGAGCTCACCTCGGCCGACGATGCCGACGCGCTGGAAGCGTGGCGTATCAAGTACCTCGGCTCGAAGGGGCTTCTCAAGGACGCCATGTCCCGGATCGGGCAGATCCCCAAGGAGGACAAGCCCGCCTACGGCAAGGCCGCCAATGCCCTGAAGAACGCCCTGCAATCCGCCTTCGACGAGAAGTCCCAATCGCTCGCCGGCGGCGCGTCGAGTTCCTCCGGGCCCATCGAGGACGTCACCCTTCCGGGCCGCCGGCCGCGGATCGGACATAAGCACGTCATCACCCAGACCATCGAGGAGATCTGCGAGATTTTCGCGCGGATGGGCTTCGCCATCGCCTACGGGCCGGAGATCGAAAACGAGCGGCACAACTTCGAGGCGCTGAACATTCCGGACTGGCACCCGGCGCGCGACCCGCTGGACAATTTCTACATCGACGATCGGTGGATGCTTCGCTCGCAGACCTCCACCGTGCAGATACGCACCATGGAAAAGCAGGACCCGCCGGTGCGCGTCGTCGCCCCGGGGCGGGTGTATCGCCCCGACACCGTCGACGCCACCCACAGCTTCATGTTCCACCAGCTCGAAGGGCTTTACGTCGACGAGGGCGTCACGATGGCCGACCTCCGCGCGAGCCTCGACCAGTTCTGCAAGGCCTACTTCGGGCCCGAGGTGCAGACGCGCTTCCGCCCGAGTTTCTTCCCCTTCACCGAACCGTCGGCCGAGGTCGACGTGCTGTTCCACTACGAGGACGGCAGCACGCAGTGGATCGAACTGGGCGGCTGCGGCATGGTCGATCCGAATGTCCTGACGGCCGTCGACTACGATCCGGAAACGTACACCGGCTTCGCGTTCGGGCTGGGCATCGAGCGGATGGTCATGCGCAAGCACAACATCCCCGACATCCGCTACCTGTTCGAGAACGACGTGCGTTTTCTCCGCCAGTTCTGACCGCCGCCCGGACGGACACCGACCCGACAACAGCCCCGGAACACCACGCGAGACCCGACATGGACGTTCGACTGGATACCGACTTTCCCGGCGGCAACGGCGTGCTGATCGAGGCAACCGACGCCAGCCCGGCCGTGGTCCGATTCGCCGCCGACGCGAAGAACTGCCCCCAGGCGATGTGGTTCCACTTTCGACTGACCGGCCTGCCCGGCCAGGAGGTCCGCGTGGTGCTCGCCAATCCCGAGCAGACCCTCGGCGGGCCCGACTGGTCGTCGAACCACCCGGTCTTCCGGACGCGGGACTCTCACTGGCAGCGCACCGGCGACCCCCTGCCGCTGGCGACCCCTGCCGGGCGAACCGAGTGGGCGTGGGACCTGCCCTGCCCCGACGGCAGCGTGGAATTCGCTCACTGCTATCCATATCAGCTCGCCGAGATGGACGCCACGCTGGGCGAGCTGCACGCCCCGTGGATTCGCGAGACGATCGGCGTGACCATGCACGGGCGGCCGCTCCCGGCAGTGTACAGCGAGAAAACCGACGGCAACAAGCCCGTCGCGCTGCTCACCGCGCGTCACCACGCCGGCGAAACGCCCGGGGCGTGGGTGCTGGACGGCCTGCTGCGAGCCGTCGACGCCGACCGTTCGTTGCGCGAGCGCGTCGCATGGTCGGCCATCCCCATGGTCGACCTCGACGACGTCGTCGAAGGAAGCTACGGCAAGGACCCCCACCCCCACGACTGCAACCGGGCCTACGGCGTGATCTGCCGCCCCGAAGTGGCGGCCGTCATGCACGAATGCTACCGCCTCAAGGGACTCGGGCTGGAACTGCTGTGCGACCTCCACGCCCCGTCCCACCGCGAGCGGCGATCCTACGTGCCCATTCGCGGCTGGTCGAAGGATGCCGTGATCAACCCCATCGCCCGCGAGTTCGGCGAGCGTTTCCAGCAGACCGTCCCATCGCCGCTGCGATCGAGCATTGCCCACGTGCTGCCGCCCACCACCGCCCGCAGCCGATACCCGGGCACCAGCGCGTCGCGATGGGTCACCGAAGCCCTGCACACCGACGGCGTGTGCGTGGAGACCAGCTACCACGGCACCGAGTCTCGCGATTACACGGTGGCCGATTTCCGCCGCATCGGGCAATCGCTGGCGGAAACCATTGCGGATTGGGTCGCGAACCGTCCGAATACACTGTAGGAGGACGACCCGAACGATGGCTGAGACGAGCAACCCAACCGACCCGACTGCCCACGCCAACGGCAGGCTCCCCGGGAACCCCATGCTGTTCGAGGTCGCCTGGGAGGTCTGTCAGCAGGTCGGGGGAATCTATACGGTGCTCCGTAGCAAGGCCCCGTTCATGACCGACCATCGCGGCAGCGCGTACTGCCTCATCGGCCCGTACAACCGCCGCACCGCACCGGTGGAGTTCGAGGAGTCTCCCGCGACCGGCGCCATCGGCAAGGTCGTGGACATACTGGGCGAGATGGGCGTGACCGCGCACTACGGCCACTGGTTGGTCACGGGTCGCCCGCGGGTGGTGCTGCTGGACATCGAAGGGATCCGCCCGCGCCTCGGCGAAATCAAATACCACCTCTGGGAGCAGCACAACGTTTCGGCCGATACCGGCGAATCCGTCCTCGACGACGCGATTGCCTTCGGATGGTGCGTCCAGCAGTTCTTCACCGCCCTGTGCGAGGTCGGTGGGTACAAGGCCCGTCCGGTCATCGCGCACTTCCACGAGTGGATGTCCGCTTCGGCGATTCCCGAAATGCGCCGCCAACGCCTGCCGCTGCACATTGTGTTCACCACGCACGCCACGCAGTTGGGACGGTACGTGGCGATGAACGACGATGGCTTCTACGACCACCTACCCTTTGTCGATTGGCTGGGCGACGCCCGACGGTTCAACATCGAACCGCAGGTCCGCCTGGAACGGGCCGCCGCTCACGGGGCCCACGTGTTCACCACCGTATCGGACGTCACTGCCGAGGAATGCACGCACCTGCTCGGGCGGAAACCCGACGCCGTCACGCCCAACGGACTGAACATCGAACGCTTCGTGGCCATGCACGAATTCCAGAATCTCCACCGCCTCTACAAGGAGAAGCTGCACGAGTTCGTGATGGCGCAGTTCTTTCCCAGCTACAGCTTCGACCTGGACAAAACCCTCTACGTGTTCACCTCCGGGCGATACGAATATCGCAACAAAGGCTTCGACCTGACCATCGACGCGATGGGTCGGCTCAACCGTCGGCTCAAGGAGAATGGCCCAGCCGACGTCACGGTGGTGCTGTTCATTCTCACCCGCCGCCCCTATCGATCGGTCATTCCCGACGTGCTGCGCCGCCGGGCGATGATGGAGGAACTCCGCAAGACCTGCGACGAGGTCCGCGACGAGTTGGGCGAGGCGTTGTGGCATGGGGCGGCCCGCGGGGAACTGCCGGACCTCGAGAAGCTCATCTCCGACACCTCCCGCATGCGGCTGTTGCGGATGATCCACGCCCATCAGAGCAGCGACCTGCCGCCCATCGTCACCCACGACCTGTGGGACGCCGGCGACGACGCCATCCTCCAGCAGATCCGCAACTGCGACCTGATCAACCGCGAGGAGGACGCGGTCAAGGTGGTCTACCATCCCGAGTTCGCCTCCGCGTCGGACCCGCTGCTGGGGATGGACTACGACCAGTTCGTCCGCGGCTCGCACGTGGGCATCTTCCCCAGCTACTACGAACCGTGGGGCTACACGCCGCTGGAATGCGTGGCGTACGGGATTCCCACCGCCACCAGCGACCTCAGCGGATTCGGGTCGTATGTCTCGCAGCACTTCCCCGAGCACGAGGAAAACGGAATCTTTGTGGTCAATCGTCGTGGCCGCGATTATCACACAGCCACCGACGAACTGACGGGGTGGCTGGAATCCCTCGCCTGCCTCAACCGCCGCGGGCGGATCAAGCTGCGGAACCGCGTCGAGAGCCTCTCGGAACATTTCGACTGGCACCGGATCGGGCAGCACTATCTCGACGCCTATCGAACCGTGCTGGACATCGACCCGGCCGACTGAGCATCGATTCCGACCAAATCACCGTTGC
>CAZYIH010000139.1:0-7981 GCA_964646915.1 uncultured Planctomycetaceae bacterium
CTTTCCATCTGGTCGAGTCCGCGGCAGATGCTCAATGCCGCAGCCCGCATGGGCAGGGATGCCCATCTCACAGAATCCTCCCGGTGAAGGGAGAAGGGGTCGTTGTTTAGAACAGCTTGCCGATTTCCGGCAGGCCGCCCGTGAGCGGCTCGGCGTATGTGCGGAAGCCGGCGGTGATGTTGTTGCCGGCCTTGTTGATGAACTTCTTGGGCAGGTCCTTGGTGTGGCGGGCGACGTCGGCGAGTTCCGCCCGCTCGAAGGTAATCTTGTACTTGGTGGTCTTGGCGCGTTTCATGACGATGGTTCCGTCGATGTCGCCGCGCATCGCCAGCTCGGCTGCCTTCTGCCCGCAGGTGCGGGCTTCTTCCTGGTCCACCGGCGAGGCATAGCCCGCGAAGGACCGCTGCAGGTACCCGTAGGTGTCGGCCCGCACGCGGAGCTTTCGCTTGCCGCCGTCCTTGCCCTGCAGGTTGACCTCGGTTTTGATGTACTCGGCGAGGAAGTCGCCCAGGGCGCCGGATCCGGACAGTTGCACGTTGCCGTGGCTGTCGCGTTCGACGCTGTGGCCGAGACGTTCGGCGAGGTTGACGGCCATCGGCGTGCCGGTCTCGTCGGAGATGCCCTCGGAGACGGCCACCAGGCAGCGGCCATACTTGTCGTAGCACTTCTTGATGTCGTCGGTGAACTTCTTGATGTCGAAGTCGATCTCGGGGACGTAGACCAGGTGCGGGCCGTCCTTCTGGCGGTCTCGGCAGAGGCTGGAGGCCGCGGTGAGCCAACCGGCGTCTCGCCCCATCACGACGGATACTTTCACGCCGGGCAGGGCGGCGTTGTCGCGGTCTTCCCCGGCGAAGGCGGAGGCCACGAACCGGGCGGCCGAGCCGTACCCAGGGGTGTGGTCGGTCACGCGGAGGTCGTTGTCGATGGTCTTGGGTACGTGGAACGTTCGCAGCTCGTAGTCTGCGTCGTTGGCCATCTCGTTGACGATGCGGGCCGCGTCGGCCGAGTCGTTCCCGCCGATGTAGAAGAAGTATCGCACGTCGTTTTTCTTGAAGACGTCGAAGATCTTCTCGCAGTAGGCCTCGTCGGGCTTGTCGCGGGACGAGCCCAACGCCGAGGCGGGCGTCCCGGCGACGGCTTCGAGGGTCTTCTTGTCGACCTTGCCCAGGTCGATGAAGTCTTCCTTCACGATACCGGCCACCCCGTGGCGGGCGCCGAGGATCTTCGGGATGGATTTGCTGCCCTTGAGCGTCTCGACGACGCCCACGAGCGACTGGTTGATGACGGCTGTCGGTCCGCCGGACTGCCCGATGACCGCGTTGCCCTTGATCATTTTGCTCATGGTTGTGTTCCTCTGTATATCGTTCGGGTTGGGATGAATCGGCGAGGCGGACCCCCGCCGCGGTGACCTATTGCATCAGCTCCCGCTCGATGAGTGTCGTATCCCACTCACCGCGGATGAACCGCTCGTGGCCGAGAATCTTGCGGCAGAGCGGGATGGTCGTCTTGGTCGGTTCGATGACGAACTCCTGCAGTGCCCGCCGGGCCACGGCGATGGCTTCGCTGCGGGTGGGACGATGAACGATCAGCTTGCCCACCAGCGAGTCGTACGTCGGCGGGATCGAATATCCCTGGTACACGTGGGAGTCCCACCGCACGCCCAGTCCGCCCGGGGCCACGAACGCCTCGACGGGCCCGGGGCTCGGTCGGAAGTCGTTGGCCGGGTCCTCGGCGTTGATGCGACACTCGATGGCGCAGCCGTTGCGGGGAATCTCGTCCTGCTTGAGCGTGAGTTCCTCCCCGGCGGCCACCCGGATCTGCCATTGCACCAGGTCCACCCCGGTGATCATCTCAGTGACGGGATGCTCGACCTGGATTCGCGTGTTGACCTCCAGGAAGTGGAAGTGCCCGTCCTGGTCGAGCATGAACTCGACCGTGCCCGCGCCGTGATAGTCGGCCGCCTTGGCCAGCCGAACCGCCGAGGAGCAAACCTCGTTGCGCTGCTCCTCGGAGAGCACGGGGCAGGGCGACTCTTCGATGACCTTCTGCCGTCGACGCTGTACCGAGCATTCACGCTCGTAGAGGTGCAGGCAGTTGCCGTGCATGTCGCCCAGCACCTGCACCTCGATGTGGCGGAAGTTCTCGATGCACTTTTCCATGAACAGCCTGCCATCGCCAAAGGCGACTTCCGCCTCGGACTGGGCCTGCTTGAAGACGCTCTGCAGCGCGGCCTGGTTGTGGGCGAAGCGGATGCCCCGCCCGCCTCCGCCGGCGGCCGCTTTGATGGCGACGGGGTAGCCGATGCGTTCGGCGATTTCGGTGGCTTCCTCGACCGTCGCCACGCCGCCCTCGCTGTCGGGTGCCATGGGGACGTCGGCCTTCTTGGCGAGCTTCTTGGCGGCGATCTTGTCGCCCAGCAGCTGCATGCTCTCGACGGACGGGCCGATGAACTCGATTTTGCAGTCGCGGCAGACCTCGGCGAAATGGGCATTCTCAGCCAGGAACCCATAGCCGGGATGGATCGCCTCGACGTCGGCGATTTCTGCGGCAGCGATGATGCGCGGGATGTTCAGATAGCTCTCTGCCGACGGGCCCGGACCGATGCAGATGGCCTCGTCGGCGGTGTGGAGATAGCTGGCGTTGCGGTCGGCTTCGGAGTAGACGGCGACAACTTCGACCCCGAGCTCCTTGCACGCACGGATAATCCGCAGCGCAATCTCACCGCGATTGGCAACCAGGATGCGGGAAAACATTCGGCGAATCCTTTCGGCCGGGCTACGGCTTGACGCGGAAGAGGACCTGTCCGTACTCGACGGGCTGGGCGTTCTGCACGCAGACCTCGACGATGGTTCCGGCGACCTCGGCCTTGATTTCGTTCATCACCTTCATCGCCTCGACGATGCAGACGACGGTCTCGGGGGTGACCTTGTCTCCGGACGACGCGAACGGGTCGCTGTCCGGGGAGGGGGCCGAGTAGAACGTCCCGACCATCGGGCTGATCACCTCGATGAGGTTGTCGGCCGGCGTGGGCGCCGCCGCTTCGGTCGCGGCCGGTGCGGCGGCCTCGGGGACCGGTGCGGGCATCGCCTGGGGCTGCGGGGCGGCCATCACAATGGGCTGCTCGCCCGGGCCTCGCTTGAGGTGCACCCGATTGTGCTCACCGTCGGTGATTTCCAGTTCGCTCAGGTCACACTCGACCATGAGCTTCACCATCTGTTTGATTTCTTTGATGTTCATCCGCTTCCTTGCTTCCGGCGGGGTTCCGCCACCGCCAGGCTGCCGCCTTTTCCCGTCAGCCCAGCTTCATGGCCTCGATATCTTTCGGCAGCGAGGACAGCACGCGCTTGCCCTTCGCTGTGACCAGTACGTCGTCTTCGATTCGCACGCCGCCGATTCCGGGCAGATACACGCCCGGCTCGACGGTGAAAATCATCCCGCTCCGCAGACGCTCGTCGATGCTTGCCGCCACGTGAGGCCGTTCGTGAATCTCTCGACCGATCCCGTGACCCAGCCCGTGGCCGAACGCCTCGCCGTACCCGGCATCGGCGATGACGCTCCGGGCCGCGGCGTCTACCGTCTTGCAGGCCACGCCGCTTTTGATCGCGGCGATGGCGGCCTTCTGCGCGCGGAGCACAACCTGGTAAATGTCCGCCAATTCGGGGCGGATTGTACCGGTGAACACCACCCGGGTCAAGTCGCTGCAGTACCCCTCGACCAGGGCGCCCCAGTCGATCAGAACCGGGTCGTTCCGCTCGATCGTGCGGGCCCCGGGGCGGTAGTGCGGGCGGGACCCGTTCTCGCCGGCTGCGACGATGGTCTCAAACGCCGAACCGGCCGCGCCGCGCTGACGCATGCGATAGTCCAGCTCGGCGGCCAACTCCTGTTCGGTGCGCCCCACGAAGGCCGATCGACCCTGGCTGAGAAGGTCGCCCATCGCGTCCTGCGCCACGGCAATGCTGCGGCGGATGGCCTTGATCTCGGCGGTGTCTTTGACCGCCCGAAGCTTGCGGACCACGTCGCTGATCGACGCGATACACTTTCGGCCGATTTCCTTACCGAGCATCTGGTACGTCCGGGCAGTGAGGTGCATGCTCTGGATGCCCAGCGTCCGGGCTTTTCGCTGCGAGAGCTGCTCGACGATCTCGGGCAGGACATTTCGCGTGCGAACCAGGACCTCCGTTCCGTCGCATTCTTCGCCGGCCTGTTCGGCGTAGCGGGAATCGGTGATGAGAACCGCCCACTTCGCGCCGATCAGCGCGAGGCTGTCTTCTCCGGTAAAGCCGGTCAACCAACTGATATCCTCCGACCTCGATATGAGAAACGCATCGGCCTTGGCTTCGCGACGCATCGCCTTGACGGCGTCACGGCGACGCCGGGCATGGACGGATTCTGAGGTTCGACGGCGGGCAGCGGGCATCGGCGGATCCTTTCAGGGTCTCGACTTCGCCCAGAGCCTACCCGGTCCGGCCGCACCGCTCAACGGGAAAGCCCCGGCGTGACCGGCGGGTCCACGATGCGGACGCCCGGAGGATGCACGGTCCACCTGCAGCCCACCCCCGTCGGGCTTGCACCTGGAGGAATCGCTGCCTCATCGCTGGCGATCTCTTTGCTCTCGGTGGTTTGCTATTGCGATTCCGCCCGCTATGATGCGTTCTTCACTCAAACCGAAAAGAGAGTACCTCATGTCGCAGGATGTGAAGATCGTGGCGATCGGTGCGGGGAGTTATGTCTTCGGGCCGGGCGTGTTGGAAGGCATCATTCGGACCCATCGCCTCCCGGGCATCGAGCTGGCGCTGGTGGACATCGACGCGGACACGCTGGCCGGGATGGCCGGCGTGGCTGAGCGTATGGGGCGCGAGGTCGGCAGCGACATTCGCATTCACTCGCATACGGACATCGCCGAGGCGCTGGAGGGTGCGGATTTCGTGCTCTGTGCAGCCGCCATCGATCTGCGGGCCCGCTTCGCGACCGATTGCGAAATCATCGCCCGCCACGATCCGACCCACGTGATTACCGAGTTCGGCGGTGTGGCGGGTCTGGCGTACTCGGCCCGGCAGATCGCCTTCATGCGGTCCATCGCCGAGCAGATGAAATCCCGCTGCCCGGATGCATGGTTCCTGACCGTCTCGAACCCGCTGCCTCGGACCTGCCAGGCGATGCACGAGTTGGGCATCCGGACGGCCGGGTTCTGCTCGGCAGCCATGGAAGGCTACGCGATGCTCTGGCGAGCCTTCGAGGATGAGGAGATCCGATTTCCCTTCACCGCGGCGCGGGAGCGTTGGGACGTGACGATGGGCGGGCTGAACCACTTCAGTTGGGTGCATCGTCTGATCGATCGCAAGAGCGGGCGCGATGACCTGCCCGAGCTGATCCGCCGCCTCGACGCCGGCGCCACGACGGGTTGGCCCAACAGCGACCGCATCAGCCGGCAGGTCGGGGCGCTGCTGGTGCCCAACGACCATCACACGCAGGACTTTCTGCCGCGGCGCGAGAATGCGGTCAATCGCGGCCACGCCTCGCACGGGGGCGCCTCGCAGCGTCGCGAGCGGATCGACACGCTTCGTGCGGTTGCCTCCGGCGAGCTGCCACTTGAGACGGTCACGGATCAGACCTCCTGGGAGAAGCCCGTGGATATGATCGCCGGGCTGCTGGGGGCGAGCGAGGTGTCTTACGACGCGTTGAACCTCGTCAACGCCGGCCAGGTTCCTCAACTGCCGCGTGGTGTGTTCGTGGAGGCCTCCGCCCACGTCACGCCCGAGGGGCCTCAACCCGAGAAGCTGGAGTTTCCCGAGGCGGTTCTGGCGTATCTCAAGCCATCGGCCGACCAGCACGACGCGATCGTCAAAGCCTGTCTCGCCCGCAGCCGGGCCGCGCTGCTGGAGTGCCTCGCCGATGAGCCGACAGTGACGGATACGGACGCCTGCCGGGCCGCCCTGAGCGAATGTTTGGATGCCCACGCAGACCTGCTGGACGAGTGGAGTTGACCGGCAAGCGGCCGGGCGGTGGGCAAGATCATTTTCGAGACTGAACACGGCGGTCGCCGTTGCCGATATGAGCAGACCGATGAGCAACTGGATTGACGAACTTCCCGAGGAACTCAGCGACAAGGCCGCCGCCTGCCTGGCGGTGCTGCGCATGCTGCGCAGTGTGGTCATCGGCTACTCCGGCGGGACAGACTCGACACTGCTGACCGCCTTGGCGCTGGAGGCGTTGGGGCGGGAGAACGTCATCGCCGCGATGGCGACCGGGCCGATTTTCCCGTCGACCGAGCAGCAACTGGGCCGGCAGATCGCCGAGAAGCTCGGGGTCGAGCTGGTCTCTTTCAACGTCCATCCGATGGACGACGCGGTGTTCGTCGCCAATCCGCCCGATCGCTGCCTGCACTGCAAGAAGTTGATCTTCCACATCATCCGCGACCTGGCCGGCGGGCGTGGCGTGAATGTCATCTGCAGCGGCACGAACGCCGACGACCCGGGCGATTACCGACCCGGGTTGGCCGCCGAGAAGGAACTGCAGGTGCGTCAGCCTCTGCTGGAGGCCGGTCTGAGCAAAGCCGACGTCCGCGAGATCAGCCGGGCGATGGGACTGGAAACCGCCGATTTGCCCGCCCAGGCGTGCCTGGCCAGTCGCATCCCGTATGGCCAGAAGATCACCGCCCTGAAGCTCGAACGGATCGACCGGGTCGAAGAGCGTCTCCGCGAACTGGGCCTGGGGCAGGTTCGGCTGCGAGATCACGACCCGATCGCCCGCGTGGAGTTCGGTCCGGCCAAACTCCCCGAAGCCGTCCGGTACGCCAAAGAGATCATCGCCACCGTCAAGGCGGAGGGCTACCGCTACGTGACGCTGGACCTGGAAGGCTACCGCACCGGCTCGCTCAACGAAGAACTGCCTCCACGGTAGATGGCCGGGGCGCATAAATCGGCCGCCACGCCGGGGAGGGTGAAGCAGACCAAGGGCTGACCCGGCGAAGCGGCCTTCATTGCTCATCTACAGGAATTGTACGCATCACGCATGCATCTCAGGCAATTCCGCTGACCAGAAACAGCAGAGGCCCTCGGTCAAAGGACCGGCCCGTGGGCGTCCAGGGACACCCACGTCGGCCGGCGACACAGTACGTAAGGGTCATTACTTCTTGCTGCCGCAGGACCTCATGGCTCCGCAGCTGCTGTCGCTCTTGAGGGCTTCTCCGACAGCATGGGCGGCGTCGGAGGTCTCGGGGGCGACGAACTTCACGTCTTTGCTGTTGGCCTGGGAGAATGTCACGCCGGCGGAGGCAAGTTTCTGGACCTTTTTGGCGTCTGAGAGCTTGTCCCACGCGGCAGGGCAGCCTCCGCAGCAAAACGCTACGCCTTTGCCCTTGAAGGTGCGGTAGAGATTGGCGGGAACCGCGTCGGTTTTGACCGTATTGCCCATGATGGGGCATTTCTCGTTCGCCACGGCAGGACGAACCGTCTGGTAGACCGAGGCGACCAATTTGCGGGCTTCCTGGATCGCCTTGTGGGCGTGCTTGGTCTTGCCGTTCTTGATGGCGTCTTCGGCGTCATCGAGCTTCGCCATCGCCTTGTGCAGGTGGTCGGCAGAGGCAGCTTTGTGCTTGGCGTGCAATTTCATTGCGTCTTTGCCGTGCTTGTGCTTCATGCCCTCTTCGCACTGCTTGCTGCCGTCCTCGCGCATCGTACATTGTTTACCGTCCGCATCGCCGTCTTTGTGCTTGTCGGCTGAGGCGGTCAGCACGAGTCCGCTGGTGAAGACCACTGCCGCGGCGATCATGATTGCCATCCGTGTGTTCAGTACTTTTGCCATCGTTGTTGCCTCCTGTCGCTTTCTGAAAGAGTCCTGGAATAGTACGGGTTCGTACTGATCCAAACGAATCAGGTGTCCGGAGGGTTCACCGGATTGGAGGAATTCATGATGACGCGGGTCGGGGGGCGGCCTCTCTGCCGGTAGACGGGAAGAAGCCATGCCGGGTCTGTTCGGCAGC
>CAZYIH010000140.1:0-7904 GCA_964646915.1 uncultured Planctomycetaceae bacterium
GCCTCACGTGCCACGTAACCAGGAACACGCTCCAGGTCAGCAGGGCCCAGGTCTCTTTGCGATCCCACCCCCACCAGCGGTTCCAGGCGAAGTCCGCCCAGACGGCGCCCAGCGCGATGCCCACTCCCAGCGTCCACACCGCCGGCGGGATGGCCAGCGCGTGGAAACGGTCCAGTCCGGCGAGAATGCTGTCGGGTCGGGTCGGGCCCGGTGTACGTGGCGAGGCGGCAGCGCCGATGAGATACAACGTAGCCGTGACGGCTGTCATGGCGGCCAAGGCGTGCCCGAGGATGATGACTCCCACGTGGGCGGCCATGATCGGCGAGGAGAGGATGCCCACCGCTGCCGACGGGGTGGCGTTCATGCCCAACGGGAACAGGGCACCGCACAGCATACCCGCCGCGGCGACGGCAGAGCCCGCCAGCGGCCAGATTCCCCGTCGGCTGAAAGGCTCGGCAAGCAGGCCCCCGGCGGCTGCGGCGAGGCAGGCGGCGGTGACGGCTTCGAACTGGTTCATGATCGGCGGGAGGTACCAAGGCCCGCCGGTCAACACCCATCGGGCGACGAACCCTCCGCCCAGCACAGCCGTCGAGCCGACAGCGACGATCAGCCCCCCGACGCGCCAAATTCGGCGAGGCCTGAGGTCGGCCAGTGCCGCCAGCAGCAGGACCGAGGCCAACGCGAACCCGATCCAGGTGAACGTCGTGCGGTCCAGCCGATTGTACCACAGCTCCAGCTCGCGGCGCGACGGCGAGGCGACCTGCTCACCGGCGGCACGTTCGATGCGGCCGGTGAGGGTGGCAACGGCGCGGTTCACCCGCTCCGGATCGCGCAGGGTCCAGGCGGCGGCGAGCGTTTCCCAGGCGGCCCGGACGGAGGGGTCCGTATCGGCGTGTTCGGCGTCGATGGGTGGCCAGGCGTTGCTCTCTCCCGGTGCCAGGCGGAAGGCTTCGTCGGCAAGCCAGGCGTCGAGACGGGCGCGGAGCCGATCGATCGGCACGCGGAAGCCCGGCCGGGTTGCGAGCTGTTGCAGCGTGGGGGCGAGGTTGGGCAGGTCGTTGGCGGCGCGGAGTTGTTCGACCGTCGCGCGCTCCATGAGCAGACGAACCTTCGCCGATTCATCCATCAGGCAGGCCGGCGGAATTCGGCCGCTGCGGCGGAGGGTCTCGGCGAGTTCGGCAGGCAGCTCGCCGGTGAGGGCTTCGCGCATCCGCTTCTCGCGGACGGGCAGGATCGCCTTGGTGAGGTAGGCCCCGGTGTTGAAGACCATCTCGAGCATCGCCGGGGCGGGCGCGACGCCGTCCACCTCGGCGGTGCCCATCGAGCGGCGAAGATGGTGGCGGGCGAGAGTGTCCAGAATGGCGGGTCGGCCTTGGTACCGCAGAGGGAGTTTCGCCAGCGCGTCGGCGTCGATCCTGGCGAGGAAGGCCCGCGTCTCGGCGTCCCAGACTGGTTGGCCCGCTGTGGCGAGCGGGGCGCTCAGCGCGAGCACCGCCAGCAGCACGAGCGTGCGAAGGGCGGTCATGGGCGCCTCCTTCGCTGGAGGATCGGCTTGACGAGCATCGCCCACGTGACTCCCGCGAGCATCAAGGCCAGGCCTGTCCAGATCACGCCCAGGGCGGGACGGGTCGTGACGGTGAGGCGGATGGTGGTCGGGTCCGCCGGGTCGGGCGACCAGCTGCCCTGGTTCAGTTGGAACGGGCCCACCCGCACGGGCTGATTGAGACGGAGCGTTTCGCGTTTCGCGTTCCCGTCGGTGCGGATGAGCAGATCGCAGACGTAGTCCCGGGGAATCACCGAGCCGGGCTGGGCGTGGTAGGTTGCCTGGGTGATGGTGACCGTCGCACCGAGGTCCATCGCCGCCCGGCCGAGATGGAGATCGAGCGACCGCCCGTCCGGCAGCCAGGCGCGTTGAGGGAGTTCTTCCAGCGGGTACGGCGTGAAGGGCAGGATGCGTCGCTGGGTGTGGTCGGCGGTGGAAAGTTCGACCACCGCGGCGCGTTGTTTCGGGCCGTGACCGTCCGGGACGATGCGCAGGATCGGCTGGGCGTGGGCGAACCGTTCCAACAGCCGCACGCGCAGCCGGCGGTCGGCCACGCGGACGACGGCCTGGCCGTCAGGGTCGAAGGCGACGTGCGAGGTGGATCGGTCGGCCCGGCGGACCAGCAGCGTCGGTTCGAGCGTGGGTCCCCACAGCAGCGTGATGCGGTCGTGTCCGGCGACGAGCGGGCCCGGGCGGGCGAGCGTCGCCAGCAGTTCGGCGTTGGCGTCGCCGTCGAAGGACATGGTCCACCCGGCGCCGGTAAGCACAGCCGTCCGTTCGTAGGCATTGCAGAGCACCCCGCGGGTGGTGTTCGTTGTGTCGATGACGGCGACCCGTGCTGCGGGAATGTCGGCCGGCGCGTCGTCGGTCCACACCTCCTGGAGCATGACGGCCGGCAGGAGCTTCACCGCACGCAGACGCGCTCCTTCCAGCGGCTGATCGACGGGCACGTCGACCTCCATCGGCTCGCGGAGTTGGGGTGGCCAGTCGATGGGGGTCTGTCGCATGGATGTGTGGTCGGACGCGCCGGCTGCGATCGCGGCGGTGTCGTCCATGTAGGCGTAGCTGACGGGCGTGAAACCTTCCCGGCTGCGGACGAACAGGGCGTCGCCTCGAACGTGGGCGGCGGCGTACCACGCGCCGCCGAGGATCAGCACGATCGCTCCTGCGTGTGCGCACCAGGCTCCCAGCGTAGTTAAGCCCAGGGGGATGCGCCGGCGCGTGACGATCGCCATCGACGCGCACAGCAGGCCGACCAGCACAAGGAGAACCGGGTGGCGATACACCCCCTCCGGCGTCGTACCCAGCAGCTCGGCAGCCTGGCGCGTCCAGACCGACACCCACGCGAGATACACCCACAATGCGCCGGCCACCCCCAAGGCTGCACGGGGTGAACCGGCGGCCCGGAGGACGCGGACAGGCAGCGATGGACGGTCGGGCTGATGGATCTGCTTCATGGGCGGTCCGGGTGCGGGCGACCTGCTTTATACGCGGTCGGGTCGGCCGGGGCAAGACGCGCCACGGCCGGGCTATTTGCCGCGTGCGTCATCGTCCGGTTTGCGGAGCATGGGCAGGTAGCGATAGTAGACCTCGAGGGTGAGGGTGGCCATCGCGGTGGAATACACTCTGCCGCCGCGATCGGCCCATTTGCCCTTGGGGTCCCAGCTTCCGGCGGCGCTTCCGCGGGTGTTCTGGCGTTTCACCAGCGAGTCGCGCAGCTGGGCGTTCCACTTTTCCCAGCGGTCGTCCTGGAGCTGCATCAGTGCCAGCGAACCGTAGTACCAATAGTAGAAGTTCCGGTCGCGCGTGGGCCCTCGGCTGAAGATCTTCTTGGCGGCGGCTGCGGTCTGTTCATCGTCGAGGGTCTGCCCCAGCAGGATTCGCGCGAAGACGGCTTCTGCGGTCATGACCGGCGTGGGTTTGCCGGTCTGGTAGGCCGACAGCACGCGCCCGGGTCCGCTGCCGCACTTGGCCAACCACTTGCGGGCGAGCTTGCGGGTTTCGTCGGGAATCTTGAAATCGCCGGTCAGCTCTGCCGATCGCATCGCCATCACCTGCCAGCCGAACACGCTCGTGTCGCTGTCGCGGTGTCGCGGGGTATACCGCCAGCCCCCGTCGCGCCGGTTCTGGGCGTGTACGCTGAACCTGGCAGCCTTGACGGCGGCGGCACGGATTCTCTTATCCTCGGTCATGCCGGCGGCCTCGGCCAACGCCAGGGCGGCAATGCCGTGATTGTACATCCGGTCGTTGCCGGCCTTCCCGCCCATGAGGTTGCCGTCGTCTCCCTGGTTGGTCACGAGGTAATCCAGCGCCCGGGCGATGGTCTTCTTGTAGGGTCCGTCCTTGGTGTGGGTGTGGTCGTGGCCGAGGAAGCACAGTGTTGCCAGCCCCGTCAGGGCCATGTCCTTTTTCGAGGTCGAATCGCGTTTGTTCTTCTTGCGGTCGACGGCGGCCTTTCCTTTGACGGTCCATTGGCCTTTGTCTTCCTGGGTTCGCTGGAGGAACTTCAGTGCCCGTTCGACGGCGGCTTCGGATTTCTCGGACCCGCCGAACGCCTTCACCAGCCGGGGTCGCATTTCCACCGATCGCTCGAAGAACGACGGCGGGGCGGTCAGTCGTCCCGGTTCCAGCTTGCCGGACGGCTGCTGGGGCCGAAGTCGGATGGCCAGCTCGGTGGTGAGTTGGCTGGCGGGACGAGGCTGACGGGTCGGCGCGACGGGTTGGCGCACGAGTGATTCGCTGGACCGCTCGACCGGACGGACTTGGGCGGGGGCGACCTCGGCGGCATCGACCAGATCGGCCGACGCTTGCTCGATGGCGGCAGCGACCATGGGGTCGACCGCTTCGATGGCGGTGACGTTGGTTCGTTCGACCTGTCGGCTGAGGCGGGCGCCGGCCAGGGCCGGCAGCGTGACCGTCCGTGCGCGCGGCGCCGTGGGCAGCTCGGTCGGCTGGGTTGGTTCGTCGGCTGCTCGGCGGGTGACGGCGGGGTTGGCTGCCACCTGCAGCTGCGCTGTTTCGGTGTTCGGCGCGGACGGTGCAGTCACGGCGACGGTGGCGGCCGGCGCCACGGGTGCGGGGGTTTCGGCTGGGGCGCGGGTGTCGTCGGCGTCGGTCTCGGCGACGGTGGGGGCGTTCGGCTCGGAGGCGTTGACGGCCTTGGTGGCCAGCAGCGACGCCTCGATGTCGATGCGGTTTTCGGGGATCGGCGGGGCCAGCTTCGCGGTGGGCTGAACCTCCAGGGGGCGCGAGGCGATGTTTGCCTCGGAGGGCACGACCGGGTCGGGTTGCGACCGGGCGGGTGTGGGCTGGGCGACGTCGAGTTCGACCGGCTCGGTTCGGCTGGGTGGGGTGTCCCGGGCAGGTGCGGTGTCCTGGGGCGTTTCGGTGGGTTCGGCGGGTTTGGTTTCCTGCTCACGCACGCGTCGGGGGGCGGGCAGGTTGACGGCGATCGTTTCGGGCGAGACCTCGCTGACGGGCGGCTCGACGGTCTCGGCGGATTGGCGAGTCTCAACCGGCGTGGTCGGCTGAATTGTCTGAACGGTAGGCTGCACGCGGGAATCGGGGATGTTCTGTTCGACGGGCTTGGGGGCGGCCCGCGGCGGGGTTGTGTCGGCCGAGGTCTGCACGTCGGCCAGCGTCGGGTCGGCCACCGGAAGCCCGGCGTCCACGCGACGGATATCCATCCGCATCTGCACCTCGCGAGAGATTTCCATGTTGACCGAGGTGATCAGGCCGGCCTCTTCGGCGACGTACTCGACGACCTGGGCGGAGACCACGATGAATCCCAGCAGCACCGTCAGCAGCACGTGCGCGAGGAGCGAGAGCAGCACGCACTTCTGCAGGACGCTGAAGTGTCGGTAGTCGGCCGCCTTGAGGAACAGCAGCATGGGGATCAGCGCAGCCAGCCCGACCAGCAGGACCCAGTGGCTCCAGTGGAGCTCGGGCAGGCCGCGGGCGACGTGGTCGACGAAGACTTCGCGCGACCGCGAGCGGACCAGATCGTAGCCGCCCTCGCCGGCGGCATCGGTGCTGTAGATCATCGAGAACCCGTCGGCTGAGAGGTACGGGTCGGTCTCGTTGGCGGGCGTGTTGATGGGTTTGCCCAGGGGCGTCAGGTCGCGGATTTCGTCTTCGACGAGTCGTCCCCGGTAGAGGTCGAACCCGCCCATCCCTCCGGGTCGATTGGACGCGAAGGTCAGCAGGGCCCCGTCGGGCGAGAAGCTCGCGCCGCCCTCGTGGTGGTCGCTGCCGGCACCACGGATGGGGACGGGCTCGGCGTAAATGTGTTCGAGCGGCGCGTTGGCGTCGGTGAGCGGGTCGGGGCGTTTGGGGGCGGCGACGTACAGGTCGTAATCGCCGTCGCGGTGGTGGCGAATGGTGGCCTTCCATTCGTTGGCGTTGGGGTCGTCTTCGAGAATGTGGCGGTTCGAGGCGAACACCACTCTGCCGTCGGGCGCCACAGCCGGGCTGAACTCATTGGCCGGCGAGTTGACGGTGCGCAGGTTGACGGCAGGGTCCCAGCCATCGGGCGTTCGTCGGGCGGCGTAGAGGTCGTACTCGCCGACCCCGCCGGGGCGGTTGGAGTAGAACAGCAGGACCGACCCGTCGGGACTGAGGCGCGGTCCCAGCTCGTCGTAGCCGGTGTTGATGGCGGTAAGCGGGACGGGCCGGGACCAGCCCTGATCGGTTCGGCGGGCGGTGTAGATGTCGGCATTGGCCCCGGGCAGTCCTCGCACGAAGTAGATGCGTGTCTCGTCGGGGGACAGGGACGGCTCGTACTCTTCCTCATCGGAGTTGAGCGTCTCGTGCAGCGGGTGGGGTGGGTCCCACAGCACCCGCCGGATGGGCTGATCGGCCGGGGCAACCTGCTCGCCGGTGGCGGTCACCCAGACGGGCTCACCGGCGAGGTAGTACCACGCGCCGGCGGCGACGAGCAATGCGATCAGCGCGGTGACGCCGAACGCCACCGCCCACCAGCGGGCTCGCCGGTCCGGTGGGGCGCTGTCGGGTTGTCTGGTTCGGGTGGCCATCTCGGGCGGTCCGATGCGCTATTCCTCGGGCAGGAGTTCGGGGTTGGTGGCGAGGTATGCGATGTTGGCCTTCTTAATCCCTTTCTTCAGGCAGAGGTTCATCACGCCGGCGAAGTACTTGACGATGCTCTTCTCGTCGGCACGGATGAGGACTTCGCGGTCCGGGTCGTCGCGGACGATGGTCTCGAGCATGTCGGTGAGTTCGGCTCGCTTGACTACTTCCCCGGAAACCTTCAGCGTACCGTCTTCCATAATGTTGACGATCAGTTGCGGGGGCGGGGCGGAGATCGGCTGCATCGAAGCGGTCTCGGCGAGTTTGAGTTCTGCTTCTCGCTCTTCCTCGGCGAACGTGGTGGCCACCAGGAAGAAGATCAGCAGCAGGAAGACCATGTCGATCAACGGCATGAGGTTGATCGGTTCTTCGCCGCCGGATTGTCTGGAAAGGATGGACATGCTTGCCTCCTACGTGGCAGCCGGTGCAGCCGGTGCGTTGGCGCCGGGGGTGGGCGAGTCTGACGTTTCGGACGCGATGGCCGGTGCGAGCGGGGCCTCGTCGCCGAAGTGGTGTTCCATGAGGTAGAGGCTGGCGTCGTCCATTTCGGTGACGATGCGGTCGATCTTGCCTTGGAAGTAGTAGTAGAAGATCAGGCAGGGGATGGCGATGCCGAGTCCCGCGAAGGTGGTGACGAGGGCTTCGTAGATGCCGCTGGCGAGTTCCTGGGTTCGTTGACCCATGCCGATCTGGGAGGTGACCTGGAAGGCTTCGATCATGCCCCAGACGGTGCCCAGCAGCCCGAGCATGGGCGCCACAGCCGAGATGCCATACAGCATGCGCAGGTTGCGGCGGAGTTTGGCGACTTCGCCGGCACCGGCGTTTTCGATGGCCTGCTCGGCGGTTTCCTCGCCCTTGGGCAGCTTGCGCAGGCCGGCTGCGGTGATCCGGGCGATGGGGCTGGGGTTCGCCCGGCAGTAGGCCAGCCCGTTTTTGCGGGGTTCACCGGTATTCAGGGCGGTTTCCAGCCCGTCGATGAACCCGTCGGGGATCGCCGCCCGCCGCCGCAGGGCGACGAGGCGTTCGACAATCAGCGCCAGGCCCATGAGGCTGCACAGGCCGATCGGCAGCATGAACCATTGGCCCTTGCCCAGCAGTTCCAGAAGCGAGAGTCTGTCCTGTCCGTTGTTGCCGGCGTCGGCGGCGTTCTGGGCGATCGCCAGGCTGAACGTGCCAGCCGACGCGATCACGCCCGCCACGATCAGCCAGGCCGGAATCCGTTGCATTGCTCTGTGAATGTGCCTCACGAATATGTCTCCTTGTTGTGATCGGCAAC
>CAZYIH010000141.1:0-7879 GCA_964646915.1 uncultured Planctomycetaceae bacterium
GTCCTCGTACAGGTCCTCCTCCCCAGAGAGGATTACCTTTACATGTACGTCGCTCGTGCTCAACCATTTGTACAGGACCGGAACAATCTGGTCCACATCGTTGTTGTGGCGAAGGAACACCAAGGCCTTATGTGCCATTTCGGGCTGCCTCCCGGATATCCCATCGGCCTTGGGGCAGGAAGGCGGCCGGCGCGCTATGAATCTTCCCGCTTCCGTAGAAATCGGCCTCGGCCACCTCAATCCGGCCCGCCTGGTAGATCCCGTCTTCGCTCCGCCCGTTGTTTTTCAGTTGCACGTTTAACATGTACTCGCCCGGAGTTACGTTGACCCTATCCCAGTGACACCGGAAGCAGTCGCCCGGCTCCATGGGTGCCGGGGCGAGTCCCATCTTGTCACTCACAAAATGACAGATACTCTCGCCCTTCATTGACAGCAAATGCATATGCAGGCTTGGAGATGCCATGTCCGCGATCCGCTGGTTGACCTCGATCTCTATGGCCAGTTCATCCCCGACACGAACACATGGGGACAGTCCTTCGGACGTTCGGAACCTCAATGTCCGCAAAGCAGGAACATAACTTGTATCCCGCAGCGGATGGTCGCGCAGATCCACCTCGGCAGCCAGAAGCGACCCTTCGGGCGAAAGATACTTCTGCGTCACGGTCGTTGGCTTGTCTTCCATGGTAATCTGTCCGTCTTCCAGGAGGATTGCCCGGTCGCAGAGCGCCTCGATGGAGGGCATGTTGTGGCTGACGAACAGAATCGTGCGGCCCTGGGAGGTGAGCCCTTCCATCTTGCCCAGGCAGCGCCGCTGGAACTCGGCGTCTCCGACGGCAAGTACTTCGTCGATCAGCAGGATTTCCGGGTCCAGGTGGGCTGCGACCGCAAAGCCCAGCCGCACGCGCATTCCGCTGGAGTACCGCTTGATCGGCGTGTCGAGGAATTTCGAAACGCCGGAGAAATCCACGATGTCGTTAAAACGCTGCCGGATCTCGTGGCGCTTCATGCCCAGCAGGGCGCCGCTGAGGAAGATGTTCTCCCTGCCGGTGAGCTCCTGGTTGAAGCCTGTTCCCACCTCCAGCAGGCTGCCCACCCGCCCGCGGATGATCGCCCGGCCGGTGGTGGGCTCGGTAATTCGCGTCAGCAGCTTCAGCAGTGTGCTCTTGCCCGCCCCGTTGCGCCCGATGACCCCCAGCACCTGGCCGCGGGGAACATCGAACGAGACATCCTTCAGCGCCCAGATGGTGTCTTCCTCGCGATGTGACGATCGGCCGAAACGCCGGATCCGATCCACCGGAGCCATCAGGACATCGCGGAAGAACTGCGAGGCGGTCCGCTCCTTCTGGGCTGCACCAATGTGGTATTGTTTGCCCAGCCCTTCGACCTGGATTGCCGTGTCTGCCAAATGGAAGCCCTTCGCCGTCTTCTTACACAATGTCCGCGAATTTCCGCTCGATGCGGCGGAAGCAGAACAGACCGATCGGAAGGAGTACCAGCGTCACCGCCGTCCCGATGGCCATGCTGCTCCAGTCGATGTCCTTGCCCAGGATCGCCGAACGGTATCCGTCCACGACGGCCGTCATCGGATTGAGACTGATCAACCACCGCCAGCCCTCCGGTACGATCTTCACCGAGTACACCACCGGCGTCACGTACATCCACAACTGGATCAGAAACTGCGTGATGAACCGGAAGTCGCGATAGGCCGCCGTCAGCGCGCCCATGATCGTGCTCACGCCCAGTGAAGCCGCCATCGCCAGAGCGGTCAGCGGGATCACCCCGAGAATGCTCCACCGCACCGGGACGCCGTAGCCGATCATCAGGGCCACCAGCACCAGGAAAGCAATCGCCAGATCCACCAGTTTCACGCCCAGCGTTGAGATGGGAATCACCAGGCGGGGGAAGTAGACCTTCGTCATCAACTGACCCTGCGAAACCAGGCTGTTGGCGATGCTGGTGAACGTGCCCGAGAAGTACCCCCACGGCAGCAGACCGGCGTACACGAAGATCGCGTAGGGGTATCCCTCCGAGTCGACGCGGAGGAGCTTCCCGAAAATCACCGTGAAGACCACCATCCGGATCACCGGGGCCAGCAACGCCCAGACAAAACCCAGAACCGTCTGCTTGTACCGGACTTTCAGGTCGCGCCAGACGAACGTGCTCAGCAACTCGCGCGATCGCCACACCTCGCGCAGCCCCACCTGGAAGAAAGGGGCGTCTGCAGAGATGACCGTCTCATACGGGTGCGCTTCGGCGGCCTTGTCCGCCGGGGAGGACTCCGTCCCCCGGTCGCCGCGATCCTGAAGTTCGGCCATGAGTACTCGTTCCGTCGCTGAGCCGTCCCCGGAAGGCGACTCGGTTCGATCCTGTCATCCCCAGAACGCACAAAGCGCGTCCTGCCGTCGAGGCAGTGATACTCGAACCATGGCCGAACTGTCAACATGGGACGATACGACGATTCAGGCAGACTCCCCAACCTGCCCCGGCGACCCGCTCCTGCCGAATGGACTGACGAGACTCAGTCCACGTCCCACTGGTCGTTCCGCCAGATCAGCGCCGGGGCGTTCTCCCTGAGATACTCCGCCGAGCAGTACTTGCCTCTCTCGAAGCGGAACAGCGGAAGCTCGGCCCGCTGGAAGCTCTCGGCGTGGCCGTCGATGCACAGCACGTTGGTCACCGTCCCCCGCGCATGTCGTCCGGCGATCGTATACCACGCCCAGCCGCGATGGATGTTCCAGCCGTCATAGACGGCCGCCAGCTCGCTGGTGCGACTGAGGTCGGTGATCTGATACTGGAACTCCTGCGTCCCGCCGTACCCGTCGCGGGGCACCTTGGCGAACGGGAAATTGTGCACATAAAAGGTGTCCGCCGAGATGCCATACCAGTTATGCACGTACCAGTCGTCATCCTCCACGGTGCAGGCCTGCGGCAGCGGACCATTCCACGCCGGGTCGCGCGGATCGCCATCGGCCGACCCCCTGCTGTTGCTCAGCGGCGAGATGTCCGTATTGCCCGACGCGCAGCGGAAGGCGGAAGGCGCATTGTCCAGCACTTCGGGGTTCTCCACCGTCGGGGCTGCCACCAGGCCCAGCTTCACCAGAATCGTCGCCCACGACTCGCTGTGGGTAATGTCGTCCACCCACGGATCGTGGGCAGCCGGGGGGGGCGGCGTATGGTCGGGGTCCTGCATCAGGGCAGGGACCATGTACTCGTTCCACTCCTGGGTGTAGGTGTGCATCGCGGTGGCCAAGCCATGCAGGTTGGTCAGGCAGACGGTCTGCTCGGCCTGCTCACGTGCGGATTTCAGCGACGGCAGAAGAATGCTCACCAGCAGCGCAATAATCGCGATGACCACCAGCAACTCGATCAGCGTAAATCCGCCTGCAGCCTTAGCGTAATCCGTGGACGAACGCACCATGAACCTGCTCCTTCACATACAGCCGAGAAATGACCTGCTCGCGCAGGAACCCAGCCATCGGCCGGGGTGTGGCCGCGGGAGACATTCGCCGACCCGCCACCGTTTTGATGCCTCAGTACCTTCGAGTATAGCACAGCCGCCGGGGTTGCCCCAAGAGAATTGGCCGACCCACAGGCCGCGAAAGAGAGCCTGCCGCGCGATTTCGCCCCATAATTGGGCGGCAAACCACGCCATTGCCTATTGCGAACCCCGCGTTGTTGGGGTAGGCTACCGGTCTTTGTCGCCCGGTTTGCGGCGGCATGGATGTATGGAACCACGATCCGGAAACGCCTAACCCCGTTGGAGATGACTATGGGACAATACAGTGACCTTGATCGCAAGGTGATCAAGCTCAGCAAGCAGATCTGCCGCATGTGCACCGAAGCCGGCAGCGGACATCCGTCCAGCGCCCTGTCGCTGGTGCACCTGACCACCGCCCTGATGTACCGGGTGATGAACTACGACCCCAAGGACCCCTGGAACCCCAAGGCCGACCGTATCGTCCTGTCCGAAGGGCACGCCGTTCCGGTGGTTTACGCGGCCTACTGCGAGCTGGGCGGGGTGGTCGGATCGCCCTCCAAACCCCAGGCGCTGAGCTTCGAGGACGCCCTCTCGCTTCGCGACGCCGACAGCGTCATTGACGGGCATCCGAACCCGGCCGAGGGTATGCCCCTCTTCGACGCGGCAACCGGTTCGCTCGGGCAGGGCCTCTCGGTGGCCGCCGGGCTGGGCAACGCCGCGAAGCTCGATGGGACCGATCGCAAGTTCTTCTGCATGATCGGCGACGGCGAATCGCGCGAGGGACAGATCTGGGAAGCGGTCGACTACATCGCCGATTTCAAACTCACCAACGTCCGGGCCATCTTCAACTGCAACGGGCAGGGACAGAGCGATTACGTCTCGCCGCAGCAGTCGGCCGAGACGCTCACCGCCAAGCTCGAAGCGTACGGCCTGGAAGTCAAGGTCATCGACGGGCACAACTGGGACGAGGTCTTCGAGGCCCTCACCGCCGAAGCGGGCGAAAAGCCCATCGCCATCATCGCCAAGACCGTCAAGGGCTGGGGCGTCGATGAGCTCCAGGCGGGCAACTACCACGGCAAGCCCCTCTCGGCTGAGCAGCTCGACCAGGCGATGGTGGACCTCGAGAAAAAGGCCACCGAACTCGGCGCCGACGAGCAGGACTCCGACGCGCTGGATGTCGAGGTGCCCTCCTACGACGACGTGCCCGGCAAGATCACGATCTCGGCTGGCTCGTTCAGCGAAGCACTCAAGGTCGTCGGGATGGAATCGGCCCTGGAGAAGAAAAAGCAGGCCACCCGCCGTTCGTACGGGGCCGCCCTGGTGGCGATGGGGACCGCGAGCGATCAGATCGTCGCCCTCGACGGCGACGTGAAGAACTCCACCTTCGCCCTGCCCTTCGCCGAGAAATTCCCGGACCGCTTCTTCGAGTGTCGCATCGCCGAGCAGAACATGATCTCGGTGGCAGCGGGGCTCTCGGCGGCGGGCAAGGTCCCGTTCGTCTCGACGTTCGGGAAATTCTTCACCCGCGCCTACGACCAGATCGAGATGGCCGTCATCTCCAACGCGAACATCAAGATGACCGGCTCGCACGCCGGGGTCTCGCTGGCGGCCGACGGTCCCAGCCAGATGGCGCTGTCGGACATGGCCTTCTTCCGTTCGTTCTGCCGCTCGAAGCGCGTGGACGGCGCCCCGGCGATGCGGGTATTCCAGCCGGCCGACGCGGTGGCCGCCTTCAAGCTCACCGAGCTGATGGCCAATGTCGACGGCATGTGCTACATGCGGACCCACCGCCCGGACGTCCCGTTCATCTACGACGAGGAAGAAGAATTCACCGTCGGCGGGTTCAAACACCTCATCGACGGCGAGGACATCGTCATCGTTTCCAGCGGCTACATGGTGCACATCGCCAAGCAGGCCTGCGAGATGCTCGAATCCCGCGGTCTCTCGGCCAGCCTTATCGACGCCTACTCGATGCCCCTGGAGACCGATGAAATCCTCAAGGTCGGCGACGACTGCCGCGGGCAGATCCTCGTGGTCGAGGACAACTACGTTGGCGGCATCGCGGATGAAATCGCCGCCGCCGCCGCCTGCAGCGATCTGGGCGTGATGGTCGAATCGATGTACGTCCGCAACGTGCCCAAGTCCGCCAAGACGCCCGAAGCGACGCTCAAACTCGTCGGCCTCACCGCCGAGGACATCGTCGCCAAGGCACAGAGCATGTTCGATACTTCCGAGGGCTAAACCCCTCACCAGGAAACGCTTCTCCACGCGGCGGGTCGACCTCTCGGCCCGCCGCGTTTCCATGCGCCCCGTGGGCAATGGCGCCCCGGCCTCCATGCCCGGGCTGTCATTTGACCCGAGGCGGGAACTTTTTCCGGACTCATTCGTTTATCTCACTGGAAACCCGACCACACGAAGGAGCTGTATTCATGCGAAATATTCTGTTTTCGGTGCTCTTGGCCGTCTCGGCTGGACTGTTCGTCGGCTGCGCCCGCACCCAGGCCGCCCCCGACCCCAACACGCCCGAGGTCGCCTCGCCCGAGAGCGACGCCGCCAAGGCCGAGAAAATCGAACGACTCCACGAGATGGCCATCGCCCAGTATCGCAAGGGCAGCCTCAAACAAGCCCGCGCGACGCTGAAGCTGATCCTCGACCTCGACAAAACCGACGCCCGCGCGTGGTACAACCTCGCCTGCGTGGAAACCAAGCTCGGCCACCAGACCGAGGGGTTGGACGCCCTCACGCAGGCCGTCGAACACGGCTACGCCAACGCCGACGGGATGGCCCGCGACGGCGACCTCGCCCCCCTGCGGGAGAACCACGAGGAGGCGTTCGGTAACCTGCTCACCCGCGCCCGTCAGCTCAGGCAAAGTCGTGAACTGACCGGGGTCGACAAGAAAGAGTCCGACAAAACTAAGCTCGCCGACGCCCGACGCATCGCCGCGATCAGCCGCCGGCTGATTCCGCTGTTCAAGGAGGCTCAGTACGCCAAAGCCAAGGCGCTTCTGGACGAAATTCTCCAGATCGATCCGAACAACACCATCGCCCACTACAACCTCGCCTGCGCTTACAGCCGCATGGAGAAACCCTCCAAGGCGCTGGATGCCCTGGGCCGATCGATCGAGCTGGGCTACTCCGACTTCCGCCACATGCAGCGGGACCCGGACCTCGCCGCCATCCGGGGCACGGAGCAGTACCAGGAGATTCTCCAGCGAAAAGACGAGATCCAGCGCGCCCGGGCCGAGCGCATCGGCAAGCAGCTGCGCGAGCGGTTCGGCGACGAGTACCTCTATCGCATCTCCGATGAGAACAAGCTCGTGTTCGCCACCAACACCGACAAGCCCACGCTGCTGGACATGGAACGGTATCTCACAGCCGTGGCGCAGGCCCAGTGGGCCATGCTCTTTACGCACCACTTCGAACAGTACGTGACCATCGTGATCCCCAAATCCGGCACGCTCAAGAGTCGGCGAGTCGGCGGGTTCTACTCCCACAGCCGGCGCCTTCTGGTGGCCAAGACCATCGGCATGGAGCTGACGCACGAGTTCACCCACGCCCTGCATGCCGCCGACCAGGACGGCCACGGGCAGCGACACCCCATCTGGATCACCGAGGGGTTCGCCACTCTGATGGAATCGTCCCGGCTGCAGCATGGACGGATCGTCCCGGAAGACAACGCCCGCCTGTTGCGCCTCAAGAAGCTGGTCAAACGCAAGAAGCACATCCCGTTCCCGGACTTTTTCAAGCTCTCGCACACGGACTTCATGAAGCTCCAGTACAAAAGCGGCGTCGCCTACGGCCAGGCGCGGTACATCATGATGTACCTGCTGGAGAAGGACCTCCTCAAACCCTGGTACGACGCCTACGTCGCCGGCTACGAGGACGACGCCAGCGGCGTCGAGGCGATGGAGAAGGTCTTCAACAAGGACATCGACGCCGTCGAGAAGGACTGGACACGCTGGGTGCGCAAACGCAAGAACCCGCCGCTTCGGCTGCGGACCAAGCAAGGCTACATCGGCATCCAGACGCGCGGGCAGGTGGACGGGTTGCGCATCGTCCGCGTCGTGCATGACAGCGGCGCCCACGACGCCGGCGTTCGGCCGGGCGAGATCCTCACCAAAGTCGACGGCCGACGGGTAAGCAACTCCCACGCGCTGCTGCGTATCGTCGCCGGTCACGACGTGGGCGACACGCTCAAGCTCACCCTGCGGAAGGACGATACGTATCGCGTTGTGCCCGTGACGCTCAAGGCCGTCCCGAAGAAAATTCCCCGGGGCGAGCAGAAACCCAAGCTCAAGAAAAAGGTCGAGCAGAAGAAAGAAGAAAAGCAGGACACCCCCGCCAAAAAACCCTCGGAAAAGCAAGAGACCAAGGGCGACAAAAAGAAAGCGGCCTGACGAC
>CAZYIH010000142.1:0-7851 GCA_964646915.1 uncultured Planctomycetaceae bacterium
GTAAGTCGGCTATTTTTTTATCAGTCGCAGTGCCCAAAAATGGCTAAAGTCCACCGGGTCACAACTCCTTGAAACGCACAGGCGGTCGATTTTCGGTCGGCCGCCTATTCTATGCGCTCACGCCCCGGCCAGCGTGCTGATCGCGGCGCGGACGTGGTCGGGGAGGGAATCCCAGTTGCCGACGAGCGAGGCCAGGTCGCCAGATCGTCCATCGCGACGTGGGTGTAGACGTTCATCGTCAGGTCAATGGTGCTGTGGCGGGCAAGGGCCTGGGCGTTGCGTGGGTGGACACCGGCGCGGGCAAGGTTTGAGATGAAGGTGTGGCGCAGGGCGTGGAAGTCCACCACCCGGCTTGTTCGGGTTTTGACGGTGCCGGGAGCTCTGGTATACTGCGCACATCGTGCTCGGGGGTGGTCCCCGAGCGCAAAGCCCGCTGTCGTGAGGGCATTGAAGGGCGGTTTTGCGTGAGATCCGGCCGCGAAAGGTGATCCGTCAAGGACCCTTCCGGGAGCCTGCCCGCCGCCCCCGCGCCGTCCGACCAGCGGAATGATATTTCCGATTCCTCGCCGCACACCAGACCAGGAAACCGACGCGATGATCCGCATCCCCCGATACCGCTCCACGAGACAGTGCCTGACTACCGCCTGCCTGCTGTTGTTGGCTGTTGTCCTCCCGCTTGCTGCATTTGCCGCGGACGGTTCCGCCACTTTCCGCCTCGGACCAGGCCGCAACGGCGTGGCCGACGACAGCGCGAACCTGCGGGCCGACTACCCCTCCGACCTGGCTCCGCTCTGGACCAGTGACGGCCCCGGCGCAGCCAAGGGGATGGGCGCCGCCAGCCCGACCGTGGCCGACGGCAAGGTCTTCGTCTACGCCACCGACCCGAAAGACAAGGCCGCCCACGAGCAGGTCCACTGCCTGGATGCCGCCAACGGTAAGAGCCTGTGGGTGAAGACCTTCCCCGGCAAGCCGAGCGCCTACGGCAACCACTGCACCCCGGCCGTCGGCGGTGGACGGGTCTACGTCGGCGGCGGAAAGGGGCAGCTCTGGTGCCTGGACGTCAAGAACGGCGACGTGGTCTGGCAGAAGGAATCCGGCGGGCCGGGGGCGTCCTCGCCGCTGCTGGTGGATGATCTGGTGATCTGCGGCAACGGGGGCACCCGTGCCTACGATGCCGCCAACGGCAAGCCGCGATGGGAAGTGGAGGGCGCCACGAACACCCACTCTCCGGCCGCCTGGGTCCACGACGGCAAGACCTACGTCATCGCCACCGTCCTGCGTAAAAAGAAGGACAGCCAGTTCCAGTGCATCGACCCGGGCACCGGCAAGGTCGTCTGGACGGTCGATGTATCGGGCGGCCTGAAGCACACCACCCCGGCCATCTCCGGAGACCTGCTCGCGGTCGCCGGCGATAAGGGTCTCAGCGTCCTGCGTCTGGCCCCCGACGGCGCGACCGTAGTCGCCCAGACCAAGGACAAGGGTGGCCGTGGAACGGCACCCATCGCCGACGGCCGGTCGATCATCACCGGTAGCAGGGGCGGCTGCGTGTGCTACGAGGTCGTCGACGGCAAGCTGCAGAAGACCTGGCAGAGCAAGGCCACGATCCGCGGTGCTTGCTCCTCGCCGAGCCTGGCCGACGGCAAGATATTCGGCCTCATCGAGCTCGACCGCAAAAAGTATGACAAGAAGGGCAAGACCTTCAGCTACCCGATCTACTACACGCGCGTGGTCGTCGTCGACGCATCGACCGGCAAGGAGTTGGGCATCTTCGGCGAGAAGCTCGGGATCATCATGGCCTCACCGGTGATCGCCGATGGCAAACTCTACATCCGTGGGCCTCACGGGATCTCCTGCTGGGACCTGACCAAACAGTAAACCCCACCGCGGGGGGCTGGCCGGCCCGCCTGGACCGGAGCGAATCTCCCTTGTCGGATGAAGGCGGTGCGGGTATCCTCTGGTGTTTCGATAAGGCCCGATGTTTCAGGAGCGATCGGCCGAAGCACTCCCGTGCCCGTCGCCGCCAGAGGACCCACCATGAATATCGCAGATTTGAGCAAAATTGAAGGCAGGACCTACCCGGCCCGTCGGCGGACGCAGAACGTCGTGGGCGGCGCGAGCCCCATCGATGCGACGGCGTTCTCCATGGGATACGTCACGCTCGAACCCAACGGCGGACAGGTTCCGTGGCATAACCAGGAGCAGGAAGAGGTCTACTTCGTGCTCAGCGGCACCGGCGAGATGTGCCTCGGCCAGGAGAAGCAGACCCTCACCGACGGCCAGGCGGTGTATATACCGTCCGGCGTGTTCCACCAGTTGACGAACATCGGCGACACGCCGCTTACGTTCATCTACGTCTACGGCCCGGCCGGCGACGTGGACCACTGGAAGCAGGAGCTCACCGGCTCGCTGCCCAAGGCCGGCGTGGATGTCCCGCCGCTGCCCGAAGGTGCCTGGGAGCAGTGCACCGAGAAGCCCAAGGATGCCCAGTAGCCCCCAGACCCGTGCAACCCGCCCCGGCCGACCGACGTGGTCTCGGCGGTGGCTGAGCAGAAACCCGAACCAACGAGGAAGACGTAGATGCAGGACGCGAAGATACACAACGTAGGCGTCATCATGAATGGCGTTACCGGACGGATGGGCACCAACCAGCACCTGCTGCGATCCATCATGGCCATCCGCGAGCAGGGCGGGGTGAAGGTGTCCCCGACCGAGTTCATCATGCCCGAGCCCGTGCTGGTGGGGCGCAATGCGGTGAAACTCAAGAAGCTCGAAGAGCTTACGGGCATCACCGAGTGGACCACCGACCTGGACGAAGTGCTCAGCGACGAGAAGTACACGCTCTACTTCGACGCCCTGTCGACGACGCTGCGGGTGCCGAACGTCTCCAAGGCCATCGCGGCAGGCAAGAACATCTACTGCGAGAAGCCCACCGCCCTGACCACCGAGGACGCCTATCGGCTGTACACCGAGGCCCGCGACGCCGGCGTGAAGCACGGCGTGGTGCAGGACAAGCTCTGGTTGCCCGGGCTGATGAAGCTCAAAACACTGATCGACAGCGGGTTCTTCGGGCGTATTCTCAGCGTTCGCGGCGAGTTCGGCTATTGGGTGTTCGAGGGCGATATCGTCCCGGCCCAGCGACCCAGCTGGAACTATCGCAAGGAAGACGGCGGCGGCATCATTACCGACATGCTCTGCCACTGGCGGTACGTGCTGGACAACGTCTTCGGCGAGGTCCAGGCCGTCAGCTGCCTCGGCGCGACGCACATCCCGCAGCGCGTGGACGAGAGCGGCCAGAAGTACGAGGCGACCGCCGACGACGCAGCCTACGCGACGTTCGAGTTGGCCGGCGACGTGATCGCGCATTTCAACTCGTCCTGGTGTACCCGCGTCCGCCGCGACGATCTGCTCACGCTGCAGGTCGATGGCACGAAAGGCTCGGCTGTGGCGGGCCTGCGCGATTGCCGCATCCAGTCCTTCGGGGCTACGCCCAAACCAATCTGGAACCCGGACATCGATCAGCCCATCGATTTCTACGACGGCTGGCAGGAAATGCCCGACCAGATCGCCTACGACAACGCCTTCAAAGCGCAGTGGGAGCTGTTCCTGCGGCACCTCGTGCTGGACGAGCCCTTCGAGTGGGACCTCCGCGAGGGCGCCAAGGGCGTTCAACTGGCCGAGCTGGGCCTGGAGAGCTGGAACAAACGCGCCTGGGTCGACGTTCCCGAACTGGCGAAGTAACACACCGCGGCAAAGGGCCCGGCCGATGGTTTCCTCCGTCGGCCGGGCCGATCGCCCATGAATAGCGCCCGAAACGATGGGCGCTTTCCCTCAATCTGCATTCGACGATTATTGGGGATTTGGCAGGTAAGGCGAGGTACGGGCCGGGTTTGTCGCAGGAGGATCAAACCGTCTGTGATCCGGTCTCATTTGGGCGACTTGGCCGTCGCCATCGCACGCGCATATAATTCTTTCCGTCGCAGCCGATTCTCGTATTGCATTGCTCAGGACGATCCGAACGCCGGAATCCGCCTGGGCCCTGCAAGGGGTAACATACGCGGAAACAAAGTGTTCATGGTGCCGATGCGCGCCGATGCAGCGCAGCCGGGACGTGGGCGGAATCTGCCGCCCGGCCGGGTTTTCCATCAATGGGACATCCCCTCATTCCGATAGTGAGGTTGCCTCCCACTCATCGCGGAGGCCTTCGGGGTGGACCACGATACGCTGCAGGCACCAGGAAAAGAGGAGACCAATGGTCACGATTCAGGAACAGTGCACGGAATTTCGCTTCTATCGACCGGGGGTGCGGGAAGTGCTCATCGCGGGGGATTTCAACGATTGGAACGCCGCCCGAACGCCGATGACGTCGGTGGGCAACGGATACTGGTCGGCCGAGCTGGACCTGCCTGCCGGCGAATACCGCTTCCGCTACTGCGCTGACGGCGAGTGGTTTACCGACTACGCCGCATTCGGCGTGGAACCCGGCGAGTACGGGTTGGACAGCCTCGTCCGCGTGCCGCAGCGCTCCGTGAGCCTCGTGGCCAAGGCGCCGGCCAAAAACGTGGCTGCCGCGACGGTCAATTCATTCGCAGCTGCCTGAGAGGCAGAGACCATAGTCGCAGAGAGACCGGTCGTCCTGGCGATGGCCGGTCTCGTTGTGTGCGCGGGAGGGTTACTCTTCTTCGTCGCCGGCGTCGGGAGCGGCTGGTTCTTCGGTCGGCTCGTCGCTGGCGTCGTGGGCGGAGGGCTCTTGGGAGTCCTCATCATCAGCCTGCTCGGCTGGGGGTTCTTCTTCGGGATGGTTATCGGCGGCAGGTTCGGTGTCGCCCGAGTTGTCGGCCGACCGGCTCTTGCTGTCCTCGGGAACGGCTGACTTCTCCGGCTCGGCCGTTTCGCCGTCGTCGGTATCTTCGTCGTTCTGTTCCTTCGTGATGGGCTCGGGCCTGGGGCGAAGCTCATCGACCCGGGGAAGGTCCTCGATACTGCTCAGGCCGAACGCTTCGAGGAAGAACGTCGTGGTCCCGTAGAGCATCGGGCGTCCGAGTACCTCGGCCCGGCCGACGATTTTCACGAGGTTCTTCTCCATGAGCTTGCGGACCATCTCGCCGCTGGAGACGCCGCGGATGGCTTCGATATCCGCCCGCATGATCGGCTGGCGGTAGGCGATGATCGACAGCGTTTCCATGGCCGCCGAGGAGAGCTTCGAGTCGCTCTTGACCTTGAACAGCCGCGAGACCACGTCGTTGTATTCCTCCCGCGTGAGCACCTGGAAACCGCCGGCGATGCTCTCGATGCGGAACGCGCAGCCCATCTCGTCGTACCGCTGATTGAGCGTCTGGATCGCGTCCTTCACCACGCCACGATTGGGCAGCTCGGCGACGTGCTGAATCTTCGAGATCGAAATCGCCCGGCTGGTGGCAAACAGGATCGCTTCCACGACGGCCGCCGCTTCCACAGGGTCCACCGTCGCATCTTCCTCCGGCGGCGGGGGGTTCTCGCCGGCGTCGTCGGGGTCCTGCTCCTCGGTAGACGGATCGCCTTGGGCGGCGGGCGTTTGGTCCTCGGCAGTGTCAACGGCGCTGGAGGCGGTGTCCACCTGTTCGGCGGGCGTCTGGACGGTCTGGTCGGTCGTCTCGACCGCCTCGTCGGTCTGCTCGGTCTGGCTGGGAGTGTCGGGCTGATTCATGTCGTCACCTTACCGGCGTGGCGGGGGTTTGGCAAGGCCGCCCGCGCACCCTGAGTTACCCTTGGCAGGGGCGGTAGAAGCTCGTCGGTCGTGGGCCCATCGTGTTGTGCAACTCGCCGATTCCCTCGATGGCGCCGACGATCCGGTCGCCGGGCTGAAGGAGTTTGCCCGTTGCTTTGCCGACCCCCGAGGGAGTTCCCGTGGCGATGACGTCGCCGGGCGTGAGTGTCACCAGTCGGCTGCAGAAGGCGACCAGCTCGCGCACCGGGAAGATCATCTGGTCGGTGACAGCGTCCTGCCGCGTTTCGTCGTTCACGCGGAGGCTCAGGCGGAGTGCCTGCGGATCCTCGATTTCATCGGCGGTCACGAGACACGGGCCCATCGGGCAGAATTTGTCCTGCCACTTGCCGTGCAACCAATCGAAGAACGGGTCTTTGGGCCGCTGCGATCGACCGTCGGCGTGGGTCATGCTGCGAGCGGAGATATCGTTGGCGATGGTGTAGCCGGCGATGAACGCGTCGGCGTCGGCGGGCGTGATGTCCTTCGCCTCGGCGGCGATGACCACCGCCAGCTCGACCTCGTAGTCGATCTCCTCGCTCACCGTCGGCCAGGGGATCTCCTCGCCGGTGGCTGCCACCGCGGTGGGGGGCATGAGGAACGGTCGGGGGGTGGTCGTGTTGGCCGGATCGTCGGGCAGGTCGCGCCCGCGATCGAACTCGCGATGGTGCTCGACGTAGTTCACCGCGATCCCCATGAGTTTGGGCGGATCGGGAATCGGTGCCAGCAGTTGCACGTCGTCCATCGTCAGGCGGTGCGACGCCGGCGCCTCGGCCCGTCGGGCAAGTTCTTCCAAGGCATCGCGGCCACGGGCGAGGACCTCGCGCAGGCACCCCGGCCCGTCCGGCCAGGCCGAGCGAATATCCTGAATGTGGTCGTCTCGCAGCAGCCCGAAGGACGTTCTGCCGTCGTAGGTGTAGCTCACAAGCTTCATGCGGTGCTCCGCCTGAGGGATCGTCGGACAATCAGCTGCTGAGGATACCGCTGGTCAGGAAGTGATGCAACGGTTGCGAGAGGCCGAAAGGTCACTCCGCGCTGTAGGATGCTGCCTCGGATTCGCTGCGCTGACGGTGGTGGTCGGAGACATAGCCGGCGGGCACCTCGGAGACGGTTGGCTGCTCGGCCTCTCTGGCGTGCCGGGCCCGCACCGATCGCCGGTAGGGCCGGGGGCTGATGCCCACCACGCGTCGGAAAAAGCGGGAGAAGCTGAACACGTCGGGGAACTCGAGCGTCTCGGCGACCTCGGTGATGTTAAGGTCCGAGTACTCCAGAAGACGGGAGGCCACTTTCGATCGCTCCAGGTCCAGAAACGATTTCAGCGGCATGTCGCAGTGCTTGCGGAAGAGCGAAGAAACGTGCGAGACGCTGTAGCCCAGATGCTCCGCCACATCCGAGACCGCCAGCCGACGGCCGCCACTGGATTCCACCAGCGAGGCGATCCGCGAGACCAACGACTGATCGGGCTGGTCGAGCGCGTCACTGACCGGTCCGAGCCGATGGGTCAGCAGGGCACCGAGAAGGTGCTCCAGCACCCAACGCTTGCGGCGGCTGGGCTCGGGATTCGGCGGCAGGAGCGTTCGCAATGTCTGGATGAGCGTGACCTCTTCGGTGTCGTCCTCATCATCGCCCAGCAGCATCACCGACGCGTCATCCGACACGCCGCTAACGGAGAACTTCAGCGAAAACCACTGTTCGCCGCCTCGCTCGTAGACGAACCGGTGGCTGCAGTGTGGGGAAATCAGCAGGACCTGCCCCTCCTCCAGCGACTCGTCGATGTCACCGGCCTGGGCGACGATCGGCCCGTGCGTGATGATCTCGATCTGCCAGAAGGGGTGAGAATGCTCGGGGACCGGACGCGCCTGGGAGGCATAGCCCTTGTGACAGAGCAGAATGCGGCAGCGCAAAGGATTGCCCTGAAATGCCGGTACGCCCTGTTTTGATAAATCAATCGCCCGTTTTGCCATTCTTGCCTCGTCCTTGTCCCGTTTATGCTATATCAGAAGTCGAATCCGTGCAAGCAGTCTTTTGGTCGATCGTGAGGTCCGCTCCGAGCGGGCGGCGGGCGAGCCGGTCATTGCGGCCGGGGCGAACGTGGTGTAACCTCACACATC
>CAZYIH010000143.1:0-7813 GCA_964646915.1 uncultured Planctomycetaceae bacterium
TCCACCCCCAGGAAGTCCAGGTCATCGGAGAAACGCCAGTAGTCCGTATCGCGGAACAGCCCGTTGTGGAACACGAACCACTCGTCGCCGACGTCCCGCAGCACCTCCACCTGCTGCCGCTGGAATTCGGTGACCGTCGCCGAGAGGAACCGCCTCCAATCCAGCTCGTGCGACGGACTCGGATACGCCGGCCGTTGGCTTGGGTACGCCAGGGGGACCTGCTCGAAGGAATCGTAGGTCTGGGCCCAGAAGGCCGTCCCCCACGCGGCGTTGAGGGCGTCGATGGACCCGTACCGCTCGCGGAGGAACGCCGGGAACGCCCCCCGACAGGCCGGGCAGAAGCACTCGCTGAAGTGGCAGTACAGCTCGTTGTCCGTCTGCCAGCCGATCACGTGGGGGTTGTCGGCGTAATGCTCCGCCATGGCCCGGGTGATGCGGACGGACTCAGCCCGGAATGCCTCGTTGGTGGTGCAGCAGTGTTGCCGTTGGCCGTGATCCATGGGGCGCCCGTCGGCGTCAACGCGCATCCACTCGGGGTGGTCCATCGTCAACCAGCGCGGCGGGGTCGCCGTCGGCGTGCAGAGAATCGTATCGATGCCCTTCTCGCCGAGGGCGGCGATGGTCTCATCGAACAGGGAGAAGTCGAACTTCCCCCGGGCCGGCTCGATGCGGTCCCAGGCGAACTCCGCCATCCGCACGACGTTGACGTCGGCGTCGGCCATCCGCTGAGCGTCCTGCCGGCGGTCGGCATCGCTCCAGTGCTCGGGATAGTACGGCACGCCGAAGAGAAACGTCTTCAACCCGGCGGGCCGTTGGTGTCGGGGTGTGGTCATATACAGGGCTCCTTCATCGCCTCAGAATTCCTCGCAGGCGGACATCCTACCGCTGCCGGCCCCCACCCGCCAGAGAAGCTCACTCGTCGACGACAAAGACACATCTCTTCTCTACGGCGAACTTCAGCGGTATAATGCTCAGCCATGATCGACCGAATCCACATCAAAGGCTACAAGTCGCTTCGGGATGTTGAGGTAGAGCTTGAGCCGCTGACCGTGCTGTTCGGGCCTAATGCTGCCGGCAAGAGCAACTTTCTCGATGCCCTCCAGTTGCTGTCACGCATGGTCACAACAAGCGAGACCCTCAAGGACGCCTTTGAACCCCCCTATCGTGGCAAGCCCCTGGAGTCATTCAGCTTTCCGCCTGGAGGCATCGGCGAACTCCTGCAGCGGGAATCAGCGCAGTTTTCCATCGAAGTTGACATGACCCTGTCAAAAAAGCTTGTCGATCGGGTAAATCGGGAAATCTCAGAACTCCGCAAACCGCACGGCAAGCGAGCGCAAGGTGAAGAAGGGACAAGTACGAGTCCCCGCGTCCGTGAGCGCCGTCTCAGATACATGGTGGAAGTGCAGATCCGTCCCCAATCGGGAATACTTGAGGTTACAAATGAACTGCTGGCCCCATTGACGGGAAAAGGCAAAGTCAGCGGCAGCCGAAATGCCTTCATCGAAAAACCGAAGAACAGCCACCGACTACACCTCCGCATGGAGAAGCAGTCTCACCCGAGATACTTCGAGCTAGGGCTGGACCACACTGTGCTTTCTCGCCCCCTGTACGCGCCCCATCACCCACACGCCGTGGCCGCACAGAAAGAAATGGCCAGTTGGATGTTCTGCTATTTTGAGCCTCGGGAGCGAATGAGGGCACCAAGCCCGGTCAAAGAGGTACGCCACATCGGTTTGATGGGGGAAGAATTGGCTCCCTTCCTGAACACTTTGTACAACACCGACGCGGTGCGATTCCGAGGCGTGGAAAGAGCCCTTAAGAGCATGATTCCTTCGATTGAAGGGATCAGCGTACAGGTGAATCAGTCGGGCGAGGTGGAACTGCGCCTGCAAGAGGGGGAATGCCTGGTACCTGCCAGTGTGGTATCGGAGGGGACTCTGAGGATACTCGGGATCCTTTCCTTACGAGCGGCGGACAAGTCGCCAGCGGTGATCGGATTCGAGGAACCGGAGAATGGAGTACACCCCAGAAGAATCGGACTCATTGCTGAGCTAATGAAATCCATTCCAAGCGGGGGAGATACACAATTGATCGTGACAACACATTCACCCATTCTGCCGAATTCGATCCCGGACGATTCACTCTTCGTCTGCTCCAAGGATGAGGCGAGCACCGGCATTACCCGTTTCAAGACGTGGGGCCCCCTTGGGCGAGATGAAGCCATTGAAGATGGGCTGCAGGTCACAGACGAAGGTTCCCCAGCTTCTGTGAGAATTCTACGGGGTGACTTCGATGCGTAGGATTGTCCTCTTCGTGGAAGACTATGCCCATCAGAAGGTGCTTGTCCCGCTCCTTGAACACCACCTTTCGGGACAATATGGAGTTGCTCTGGACATAAGAATCCGGAATGCGACCGGCGGAGCGGGGAGGGCTGTTTCGGAATTCAGGCGTTACCTGACTGAAGTCGAGCAGCAGAAAGCCATATCCCTTCCAGATCTGTTCGTTGTCGGGATTGATGCAAACTGTCACGGCTGGAATGAACGCCGCGCTGAGATCTCTAAAGCTGCCGGCGATTTCGGTGAACTGGTTGCAGCTGCTGTCCCTGACCCACATATTGAGCGATGGCTCTTGCTCGATTCCCGAGCATTCAAGGCCGTCCTCGGTAAAGGCTGCAAGGCCCCAGACCAGAAATGTGACAGAGACCGATACAAGAACAAACTCATGGAAGCGGTCCAGCAAGCCGACCAAATCCCCTTTATCGGCGGCATTGAGTATGCCGAGGATATCGTGCGCGAATGGGACTTGGAGCAGTGCAAAAAGGACGCATCCTTCCGCGCTTTTGTGGACGAAGTGACCACGTTCTTCAATCGGTGGACCGCCGAAGATGACCAAATCTGAGAACCATTGATGGAGCACTCTCACGGCAGCGGTTGGGTTTCGTTGTCCGGTGGCCGTTGGGAGAGCGTCACCCGGCGGACGACGGTGCTGATGCTGAGCCCCTGGACCAGAATGCTGAAGGCCACCACGCAGCAGGTCATCGCGAGGATCGGTCCGCTCGCCAACAGAATGCTGTAACCCCACTGCCCTGCCATCCGGGTATCCTTTCAAAACGTCGGCTGCCATTATAGGAGGCCTCCCGCGCGTCGGCAAGGTTGCGGGGTGCTCCGCGAGGTCCTAAGATGTCGACCCGAGAGACGAGAGACATCCCATCGCGCCGCAGGACGGCGGAAGGAGACACCCATGGCGGACAAGACGGTCAACATCGGGCTCATCGGACAGGCCTTCATGGGCCGAACGCACTCCAACGCCTGGTCGCAGGTCAACAGGTTCTTCGACCTGCCGCGGACCAGCGTCCTGCATACGATTTCCGCCCGCAACCAGGAGGCGCTCGCGGAGTTCGCCGAGAACTGGGGCTGGGCGAACCATACCACACGCTGGAAGAGCATGGTCACCGACGACGAGATCGACCTGGTCGACATCGGCACGCCCAACCACATGCACAAGCCGATGGCCATCGCCGCCCTGGAAGCGGGCAAGCACGTCGCCTGCGAGAAGCCGTTGGCCGGCACGCTTGATGACGCCCGCGAGATGCGGAAGGCCGCACAAAAAGCCGCCAAAAAGGGCGTTCAGACGTTCGTATGGTACAACTACCGCCGCTGCCCGGCCGTCGCGCTGGCCCACGAGTTGGTCAAGGCCGGCAAGATCGGTGAAATCCGCCACGTGCGAGGTTTCTATCTGCAGGACTGGGGCAACGATCCGAGCGTCCCGCTGGCGTGGCGATTCAAGAAGAAGTTCGCCGGAAGCGGCGCCCACGGCGACCTCAACGCCCACGTGATCGACATGACGCGGTTCGTCACCGGCCAGGAGATCACCGAGATTTCCGGCGCCATCGCCGAGACGTTCATCAAGCAGCGTCCCAAGATGGAAGGCAGCGCCGGCGGGGGAATCGCGGGCGGGCTGAAGAAGGGAAAAGACACCGGCCGAGTGGACGTGGACGACGCGGTGCTGTTCCTCGCCCGGTTCGAGGGCGGCGCGGTGGCCCAGTTCGAGGCGACGCGGATGGGCACGGGCAACCAGAACCGCAACGGCTTCGAGATCAACGGCACGAAGGGCTCGATCAGCTTCAACTTCGAGCGGATGAACGAGCTGGAGTACTACGACGCGACGGCCTCCCGCGCGACCCAGGGCTGGACGACGATCATGGCGACCCACGCCCCGGACCACCCCTACGTGGAGGCCTGGTGGCCCGACGCACACATCATCGGCTACGAGCACGGCTTCGTGAACCAGGCAGCCGACATCCTTCGCATTCTCGCGGGCAAGAAGCCCACCGTCCCCATGCCGAACTTCGACGACGCCTACCAGACCCAACGCGTCCTGGAAGCCAGCCTGCTCAGCGCCAGAGAAAAGGCGGCCGTGAAACTCTCGCAGGTGAAGTGAGCGACGAACAACCCGGCCGTGGGCGTCCGCGAAGTGCAACCGCGCCCCGCCGCGACCTGTTCGCCGATCGCTCGTCGCTGCTTTTAGTGGTAGCTGGCGATCAAACGTCGTAGAATGGGCGTCTGTGTCAGAGGGGTTCCAGGTCAGGTAAGGAATGAGTCGCATGCCTCAGACGAAACGGGTATTGATGGTACTGGCACTGGCGGGGCTGACGCTGCCGCTGGCGATGGCGTGGGGGCAGTCTGCCGATGAGTCTACCACCCAGCCCACCACCAAGCCCTCTGCGCTGCGGCCGAATCACCCGTGGCTGAAGCACGCCCCCGAGGGGGCCGAGGTCACCGCTCGCGGCTGGTTCGCCCCCCGCCCGGTGTGGAAGGGCAAACCCAAACGGCCGACCGACCCGAAGCTGACCTACATCATCCCCGTCCGCGAGCCGATCACCACCAAGACCTACGAGGCGATGCGCCGCAAGGCCGCCCGCTGCCGTGGCAAGGGTGCGGATTTGGTCGTCATCGACATGGACACCTGGGGCGGAGACGCCCTCGCGGCGATGGACATCACCCGCATGCTCAAGACGGACCTCTCGGACATCTACGTGGTCTGCTATGTCCGCACCCGGGCCGTCTCAGCGGGGTCCATGATTGCCCTGGCGTGCGATGAGATCATCATGAACCCGGTGGGCAAGCTGGGCGACAGCGCCCCGATCATCCCCGGCGGTAAGCTCGAAGGGGTCGAACGCGAGAAATACGAGACCGTCCTCCGCGAGGAGTTCGCCGAATCGGCCAAACGCAACGGCTACCCGGTCGCGCTGGCGGAGACGCTCGTATCGACCAAGCGCGAGGCCTGGCTGGTACGCAACGAGACCACCGGCGAGCTCCGCTACGTGCTGAAAAAGGACTGGCGGCATAAATTGATGAACCCCCCGTCCGGCGGCGGCGACGCCCCGCCGCTGGGCGAAGCCCGTGAATGGAAGTACCTCAATACGACCGTTCCCAAGGGCGAGTTGCTCACGATGAGACCCGAGCGGGCCATGGCATTTGGATTCGTCACCAAGACCATCGAAGCCGACCCCGACGACTTGCACGGGAATATCCTCGGCGAGTTCGCCGCCACCTCCGCGACCGTTCTGGGCGATTCGTACGTGGAACAACTGGTCGCCTTCCTGACCTCCATGCCCGTACAGACGATCCTGGGGATCCTCGCGCTGATGGCGATCTACAGCGAGACGCAGGCTCCCGGGCTGGGCGTCTCGGCGGTGGTGGCGATCGTCGCCGCCGGCCTGCTGGTCGGCAGCCATTACATCATCGGCCTGGCGCAGGTCTGGGAGATCGCGCTGCTGATTATCGGAATCGGGCTGATTCTGGTGGAGATATTCATCATCCCCGGGTTCGGCGTCGCGGGAATCGGGGGCCTGCTGTGCTGTCTGATCTCGGTGTTCGCGATGATCCTGCCCAACGCCCCCGGGGAATTGCCCGTTCCAAGAACCGCCCTGGACTGGTCGTACCTGCGGGCGGGCATGGTCAGCCTGCTGATCTCCATCTCGCTGGGCATCGTGGGAATCATGCTGCTGATGAAGTATCTCCCGCACACGCCGCTGTTGAATCGGCTGGTGCTGGCCCGAACCGGCCCGACCGAGCCGGACACCAGTTTCACCGAGGATTCGCCCATCCGGCGGATTCAGCCGGGCGATGAAGGAACCGTCGTGGGTACCTGCAGGCCGGTGGGTCGCGTGCTGTTCGGCGACGACCTGCTCGACGCCGTCACCGAGGGCGGCATGATCGAATCGGGCGTGAAGGTCCGGGCGATCCGCCGCAGCGGCAACTGCATCGTTATCGAGGAGGTGGGCGAGAATGGTTGAATCGATCCTGATCGTCGCCCTGCTGATCGTGGTCGCCCTGGTGCTGGTGGCGATGGAATTTCTCACACCGTCCTTCGGACTGCTATCGGTCGCCGCCCTGCTGGCGATGGCCGGCGCGGTATGGGTGACGGCTTCGACGATCAACACGATGGCCGCGATCATTCTGATCATCGTCTTGGTGATCGGCGTGCCCGGGTATGTGTTCGGGATGCTCAAGTTCCTCCCCAAAACCCGCTGGGGCGGGAAGATTTTCCTGGCCCCCTCGGGCGACGCCAAGGACTGGGAAGGCTCGGGCGTGCCCGAATCGCGAGACTTCGAGAAATACGTCGGCACTCACGGCGTGGCGGTGACGTCGCTTCGCCCTTCGGGGGCGGTCCGCATCGACGGCAAACGCATCGTGGCGGTGGCCGAGAGCGGGCTGATTTCCAGCGGGTCGCGCGTTCACGTGGTCCGGGCCGAGGATATGAACCTGGTCGTCCGGGAAGTGCGGGACGAAGCGTCGGCCGCCGAGGAGTGAACAATTCGCCCGCCGGCTGCGTCTGAGAACATAGCCGGGCCGATTTGATCGATCGGATCGATCGGTGCAATGGTTGTATTCCCGTCGACGGCGGGATATAACGCACGAACACAGAACACATCCCCCCAGCGGGGACGAATCACGCGGAAAAAAAGGAAAGGACGCGCACATGCTTCTGCAGGCATTGATGTTGGCACAGGAGGACGGGGTCGGCGTCGGGGACATTCTGCTGATCGGTGGAGTGATCGTCCTGCTGCTGATCCTCGTGGTGCTCGGTTTCATGGTCGCCCAGGTGGTGGGGCTGTGGATCCAGGCGGTGTTCGCCCACGCCCGGGTCGGGCTCGGTGAGCTCATCGGCATGCGTCTGCGGAAGGTGGACCCGCGGGTCGTGGTGCTCTCGAAGATCCAGGCGGTGCAGGCGAACCTCTCGTTCCTCGAAACGCGGGACCTCGAATCGCACTATCTCGCCGGCGGGCGCGTGCGGAACGTGGTGGTCGCCCTGATTGCCGCCAACCGCGCCGAGATCGAGCTGTCGTGGAAGACCGCCACCGCGATCGACCTCGCCGGCCGCGATATTCTCGACGCCGTGCAGACCTCGGTGAACCCGAAGGTCATTGACTGCCCCAACCCCAACACGGGCAAGAGCACCGTGGACGCCGTGGCCAAGGACGGCATCCAGGTGAAGGCCAAAGCCCGCGTCACCGTCCGCGCCAATATCGACCGCCTCATCGGTGGTGCGACCGAGGAGACGATCATCGCCCGCGTCGGTGAGGGCATCGTCACCACGATCGGTTCGTCGGAATCCTACAAGAAGGTGCTGGAAAACCCGGACCTGATCTCCAAGAAGGTGCTGGAGAAGGGCCTGGACGCCGGGACGGCGTTCACCATTCTCTCGATCGACATCGCCGACGTGGACATCGGCGAGAACGTCGGTGCCAAGCTGCAGGCCGACCAGGCCGAAGCCGACAAGCGCCGCTTCCAGGCCGAAGCCGAAAAAC
>CAZYIH010000144.1:0-7744 GCA_964646915.1 uncultured Planctomycetaceae bacterium
TGGCCGGCTGCCTTGCGGGTGGCCTCGGCGACGGCCCGGTGGGTGGCTGGGTCCATCATCTCGGGCATGATCTCGTTCTCGCCCGCCAACGTTGCTGCCGCCCGGGCGGCGGCTGTCACCATCTCCATGGTGATCATCTCGGCGGCTGCGTCCAGCGCGCCGCGGAAAATACCCGGGTAGCACACGGCGTTGTTGATCATCCGTCCGTCGGCGTAGACGGCTGCCCCGGCCTTGAGGGCGTCGTCCCGCGAGATCTCGCTGACCGGGTTGGCCAGGGCGAAGACGATCGCCTCGGAGTTCATGGATCGCACCATCTCGGGGGTCACAATGTTCGGCTGGGAGACGCCCACGAACAGGTCGGTCCCGGCCATCACGTCGGCGAGGCTGCCCTGGCGGTTGTCCTTGTTGGTTCGCTCGGCCAGGGCGGTTTTCTCGGGGTTCATGTTTTCTTCCCGCCCGCGGTAGAGCGCCCCCCGCGAGTCGCAGAGAATCACATCGGCGACGCCTTCGTGCATGAGCAGATCGGCGATCGCCGTCCCCGCCGCTCCGGCGCCCACCATGGACACGGTGAGGTCTTCGATGCGTTTACCGGTCTTCTTCAGGGCGCTGAACAACGCGGCCATCACCACCGCAGCCGTCCCGTGCTGGTCGTCGTGCATGACGGGGATGCAGAGGCGCTGGTCCAGCTCGCGGGTGATCCTGAAACACTCCGGGGCCTTGACGTCTTCGACCTGGACCGCGCCGAATCCGCCGGCGATGGCCTCCATCACGTGGATGAACTCGTCGGGGTCGTGGGTGTTGATCAGCACGGGTTCTGCCGAGATGCCCGCGAACTCCCAGAAGATCGAGGCCTTTCCTTCCATCACCGGCAGCCCGGGAATCGTTCCGATGTCGCCCAGCCCGAGAATGGCTGTCCCGTTGGTGCAGATGGCGACCTTGTTGGCGATGCCCGTGAACTCGCGGGCCTTGGAGAGGTCGGCTTCGATGGCTTTGCACACGCGAGCCACCCCGGGCGTGTACACCACTCGCAGGTCGGTGTTGGAACGGATGGGCGATCGCGAACGCATCTCGCACGAGCCGCCCCGGTGCGATTCCATCGCCAGATCCAGCGACGCCAGCACCTTCACGCCGTTCATCCTGTCGATGGCGGCGACGATGTCCACCACCTGCTTGTCGTTGGAGGCGAACAGGTCGATCTCGTAGGTCGCCTCGCCGGCGGTGTGCTCGGAAAGCACCACCTCGCCGGTGCGTGCCCCACCGTCCCGGACGGCCTGCAGCACCGCTGCAAGGGGGTCGGCGGCGTCATCGAGACAGGTGCGGATGCGGAATGCGACGTTGCGCTGGAATTTATCCTGAAGGGCTTCGGTGGAACTCATCGCCGGTTGTGCCTTTCCAAATGCGGTTCGCGAAGGCCGCCCCAGCCGACAGACCGGGAGCGAAAGCGGCGATTATAACGTCCGTCGGCCACATCGCCACCCCCGGATGCGAATCGCCCGCGCCCGGCGGGCAATGGTGGATCCGCCATCGGGGTGTCTATAATGACACGCTCGCTTGCGCGAGTCGATGCATTCCCGCTGAGAGGCCCGTGTCGGGCCGGGCGGGAGCAACGAACGATTCCCATCCAAGAGGAGACACACATGAGTCAAGACATCACGATGTTCAAGTGCTCGGACTGCGGCGGTATCATGACCAGCCTGCTGAAGTGCGGCGCGTCCTGCGACGTCACCTGCAACGGAAACCCCGTCGAGGCGCTCTCGGCCAAGACCGAGGACAAAGGCTCGGAGAAGCATGTCCCCGTCATCGAGAAAATCGACGGCGGATACAAGGTCAAGGTCGGCGACGTGCCCCATCCGATGGAGGACGACCACTGGATCCAGTTCGTCGAACTCACCCTCGGCGACAAGGTCTACTACGAGTTCCTTCATCCCGGCGGCGCGCCCGAGGCGACGTTCAAGGTCGAGGGCGAAAACCCCACGGCCAGGGAGTTCTGCAACAAGCATGGCCTGTGGACGTCGTAGACGAGCCGGCGACATCGCCCCGCCCAGCGTCATCGTCACCGCGATGATCGGCGGGAAAGCTTCATCCCGGGCCCGGAGGGGCATTGAGAACCCTTCGGGCCCCCGGTGTATCGTCACCGACTCGCGGCCGGGGGGCGCAGCGGATCTGATTCGGTCTCTCCCGGTTGGTCGGGTCTAAAGGTCGGGTCGGAATCGGTCGACAATGCTGCAGGCAGGACGGGTTCCCCTGCGCCAAAGTCGCCGGAAGCGAGGGTCGTATGTCACAGGTCAGCACCGTAGGTCACGCAGAACGAATTTTCCGTCGGGTGGGGACCGTCATCGACGTCAAGCCCACGGACACCGCCGCCGATGCCGCCCACCGGATGGCCGAGCAGGACGTGGGGTGCCTGGTGGTCAACGAGGGGCATCGCCTGGTGGGCATCGTCTCGGAGCGCGACATCGTCTCGCGCGTGGTCTCGCGGCAGCTGGACCCCACGCAGTTGACGGTGGCCGACTTCATGACGACCGACGTGGTGACCGTCACCATGTCCACCGAAATCGAGGAAGTGCACCGGATCATGACGGTGCATGGCATCCGTCACCTGCCCGTGCTCGCCGAGGGCGTGGTGGTGGGGATGATCTCCTCGCGCGACGTGATGGCCTGCCAGCTTTACGAGGTGACCTCACGTCTGGCCAAGGCGTCGAAAGAGGCGAAAATCGCCCGCGAAGCCAAGCAGCAACTGCTCAGCAACGTCAGTCACGAGCTGCGAACGCCGATGAACGGTATTCTCGGCGTCACCGAGCTGGCGATGAACACCGAGATGAGCGGCGAACAGCGCGACATGCTGGGCATGATTCGCGAGTCGGCCAATTCGCTGATGTCCGTGGTCGAGAACATCCTGGATTTCTCGCAGCTGGACAGCGGGAAAATCGTGCTGGACCACCGCCCCTTCAGCCTGTCCGAGACGGTGGCCGGCGCGGTAACGCCCCACCAGCGGGCCGCACGGCGCAAGGGGCTGGAGTTCCACTGCCACATCTCGCCGGAGATTCCCGACGCCCTGGTGGGCGACCCGTCGCGGCTGCGGCAGATCCTCAACAACATCGTCAGCAACGCCGTGAAGTTCACCGAGAGTGGGTCGGTGTTTACCCAGGTCGAACCGATCGGCACGAACGGAAACGACACGACCATCCGCTTTGTCGTGACCGACTCGGGGGAGGGCATCGCCCCGGAGAAAATCGCGAGCGTCTTCGAGCCTTTCCAGCAGGCCGACGGGTCGTACACGCGCAACCATGGCGGAACGGGGCTGGGGCTGAGCATTTCCCAGGAACTCGCCCGGATGATGGGCGGAAAGGTCGACGTGACCTCCCAGGAGGGCGCCGGCAGCACCTTCAGCCTGACCCTCACGCTGCCCAAGGCCGGCCAGGCGGAGTCCCTGGCGTTCCGCAACCCCGCCACCTGGCGCGAGCATCGCGTCGAATCGGCCGGAAGCTGACCCACGCGCTTGCCAGACGATCGGGCAATCCGGTAATGTGCCTCTGCAGAATGCGGACCACACCAAGGAGAGCCTGATGGCCGACGATCGCAGCGTATTTCTGGACACCGTTCACCACCGCTCGCCCGAGCGGGTGCTCTACCATTTCGGCTGCACGCCGGACCTGAAGCGTCGCCTCCAGGAACACATCGGCAGCGAGGACATTTGCGGTCATTACGGGCTGTCCAATTCCTGGAGCGTCGGCCCAAGACGTCCCGAAAACTCCCCGAAGCTAGACTTCTCACCATGGTGGGAGGGCGAGGACCTCCCCGAGGGCACGGAGATCAATGGCGTCGGCGTCGCCGTCGTGCCCAGCGGGTTCTACCACTTCACCGGCTACGTCTCGCCCCTGCGGAACGCCGAGAGTCTCGACGAGATCGAACGGTTCCCCATCGAGGACGTTTCCACGTGGGACGTTTCGCACTACCCCGAGAGCATCGCCCAGGCCCATCGGGAAGGTCGAGTGGCTGCCGCCTGGGCGGGGCACATGTACGAGAAGGCCTGGCAGATTCGCGGCTACGAGCAGTTCCTCATGGACCTGATCGACCGACCTGCCTGGGCTGAGAGCCTGCTGGATCGTCTGTTCGAGAACAACCGCTTCCTTGCGGTGTCGGCTGCCAGGGCCGGCGTGGACGCCATCTACTGCGGCGACGACGTCGCCAACCAGAACGCGATGATGTTCTCACCAGAGCTCTGGAGGCGCTTCATGCTCTCGCGCTGGAGCAAGGTGTGGGCCGCCGCCCGGGAGATCAACCCCGATATCGTGATTCACTATCACAGCGACGGGAACGTCATCGACATCGTCCCCGACCTCGTCGAGGCCGGCCTGACCGTGCTGAACCCGGTGCAGCCGGAATGCCTCGACGCAGCCGCCATCCACGAGCGGTTCGGCGATCGGCTCAGCTTCGACGGGTGCATGGGCACCCAGAGCACCATGCCCTTCGGCTCGCCGCAGGACGTGCGCAATCGCGTTCGCGAGTGCATCGAGTGTTTCGGGCAGGACGGCGGATTGATCCTCTCGCCCACGCACATCCTCGAACCCGAGGTGCCCATCGAGAATATCGAGGCCTTCGTGGACGCCTGCCGCGAGTTCGGCAGGCGGGGCTGAGCGGTCAGTCCACGTAGAAGGCGTGCAGGCCGGTGACCTCCGCGCCCCAGGTACTCTCGAGGGTGAAACGCACCGCCTCGACGGCCCGTCCGACGCGGAAGCGGATCTGCCGCAAGTGGTTCTCGCGCGTCTCCCATTGCAGGCCCCATCGGCCGTTTTCGCGGACATGCACCTGGAAGGCCTTGGGCAGCTCGGCCGGCAGGGTCGTCAGGTGCGCCTCAGCGGGGCGGTGGTAGCTCATCTGCGGGTCCTTGTGCAGGGCGCTGTCCAGCACGAGCGTGACATCGTCGATCTTCGCCGGCTCGGCGAGCGTCAGCGAGATCCACTCGCCCGGGGCGCACTGCCAGCGGTGCGGGTCGTCCCCGACCGGGCGGTTCACGCCGTCTCGCACCACCTCGCCGCTTCGGTCGTTGGAGGTCTCGATCGTGGCGCCCATCGTCATCGGCCCGAACTGCTGCGGCGTCCAGGGCAGGTAGCAATCGTCCTTCAGCAGGCGCTGCTGGAGCTCGTCGATGTGCTCGCCGATCCCGGCTGGGAGGGCATCTCGACCGACGGCCATCGCGGCGGCGGTTCCGATGGCCTGGCCCATGCTGCAGCCGGTGCCCATCACCCGCGTGGAACTCATCGCCAGGTGGGTGGCCGAGTGGCAGCGTCCGGCGAACATGAGGTTGGGAATCGTCTCGGAGTAGAGCGACCGATACGGGATCCCGTACGGGCTCGGCGTTTTGTGGTGGACAGCCGACGGCAGGTCGCTGCCGCGTTTGGCGCCCCAGAAGCCCTGCGGGGGATGGTCGTCCATGGTCCAGCCGCCGTAGGCGACGAGGTCGTCGAAGCGCCCCTCGGCGAGGACATCGTTCTGCGTGAGCACGTGGGCCCCGATGTATCGGCGGGACTCCCGCTTGCCGGGCAGGAACTGCATCCACTCCAGGGCCCAGTTGGCGGCGTTCTGGTGATGGTGGGGGCAGTGGTTCTTGATGTGGTCCCACACGCCGTAGGCAATCTTCAACAGCTCGTCGCGGATGGCTTCGGTGTCGTGGATGGCGTGCTGCTCGCCGCCCAGCTCGACCCACCAGTAACCCATGTTCCAGAAGCCGTGAGCATTGGGCCCGTAAGGCAGCTCGTGGCAGTCGTTGAAGGTGTACGCCCAGTCGGGCGGGGTGAACGGCTGGGGCGAAGCGTAAGGCCGCGTCTGGAACAGCAGGCTCATGCCCATCGTCAGGTCGTTGGCCTGCTCGGGTGCGGAGGGCTCGTCGTATTCGTCGCGGGCTTCGGTGCCCATGCGGAAGGGATGGCCGGTAAGCGGTGCGAGGATGCCATCACCGCTGCAATCGGCGAAGATACGCGCCCGCACGCGGTGGGTTCGCTGCTCGGTGAGCGAGAGACCCGTGACCGTCTCGATGCAGCCATCGCGCAGCGTCGCGTCGACGGCTGAGCAGTTCAGAAGCAGCGTGAGGCCGTCCTGGTAGCGGGCCAACTCATAGGTCAGCGTGTCCCAGACGGAGAACGACCGCTGCGGATTGACGTGGAGGTTCTTGAGGCGAAGCTCCTCGAGGATGCCGGTCTCGCGGCGGTTGGGCAGGTGGTTGTGACGGTCGGCGCCGCAGATGTGGACGCGACACTCGCCGGAGGCGTTGCCCCCCAGGACGGGGCGGTCCTGCATGAGCGCGACGGTCGCGCCGTGCCGGGCAGCCGAGACGGCGGCGCACAGGCCGGCCATCCCGCCTCCGACTACGCAGAAGTCCACTTCGTGTTCCACGGTGGGCAGTGCATCGGTCTGCATGGGTCTGGTCCTTACCGAGGGGCATTGTCCCTCGATGCAAATAACGAACGTGCATACAAATCGCCCCCAGCCACGTCGGCCGGGGGCGGGTGAATCTGCTTGGAAGCGGTGCGGCGGGAGGCGGTCAGCCTTCGCCACCCTCGTCTTTCTTCTCGTCGGAGCCTTCCTCGTCGTCGCTCTGTTCGGAGGTCTCTTCGGTCTGCTCGGAAGCGTCCTCGCTGCCGCCTTCGTCCTCGGCGGGCGTCTCGGTCGACTCGGGTGCCTCGGCGGGAATCGCCTGGGGGGCAGGGAACTCCTGCTCGTCGGCCTCTTCGACGTAGACGTCGTCGAGGTCCGTGGAGTCTACATCACGCCGCAGCAGGTAGTAAATCGCCGTGGTCGACGAGGCGACGTAACTGAGCAGGTAGGCTGCCACCATCGCCGCCAGCAGGAACGTCCAGAAGCCGATCAGCACCGCGCCGATGGTTTCCATCGGTCCCATCGCGTACCAGTTGAACTGGCCCCAGAGGGCGTCGAACTGCGGGGCCGCCCAGATCACGTCGATCTTGTCGGCGTCGGGGCCGAGGGCATCGCCACCCCAACCCACGCCACCGCGGGCGAACCACTGCGTCCCGCACAGAGTGATGTACACGAACACGCGGACGAACAGGTACGTCACCACGCCGTAGACCAGTGCAGCCAGCCCGTACAACGCCGATCGCCAGGGCTTGGCGAACACGTACGAGAAGCTCCGCGAGATCGCGTCGAAACTGTCCGAGCCTTCCACCGCAATCGTCGGGAACATCAACGGGCCACCGGCGATCAGCCCGATGGCCATGAATGCGATGAACATGCCCAGAATCAGCGCCACCGGCAGCAGGATGCCCATGAGAATGCCGCCCCCCCACGAGCCCAGCAGGAACCCGCCCAGCAGGATCAGCGCGCCGAGCCCGAAGATCACCGCCAGGGGAATCAGCGGGGCCGTCACGAAGTTGGGGAACTTGGAAATCGAGAACTTCAGCGCCTGCCCGGCGGAGATTTTCTCCTCGCGGGCGAAGTGCACCGCGCAGATGCGGTGAATCGCACCGCCGAACAGCGAGCAGGTCGCCAGGGCGATCAGGAGGTAGAGGATCGCGAAGACCATGTGGGTGTCCCACAGCCACGCCACCGCGTGAATCGCCATCAGAATGTACACGAAGAACCCGGGGGGGTTCTCGGCCGCCGGGGTCTGGGTGGCGTTCGGTGCCAGGGCGAACTGCACGTCGGCGGTGGTCGGTCCCTTGTCGGCCATCGCGGCCCGGTAGGTGTCCATGCCCGTGAGGATATTCCCGTGGGCGACTGCCCGAAG
>CAZYIH010000145.1:0-7694 GCA_964646915.1 uncultured Planctomycetaceae bacterium
ACCCCTCTTTGGAGACCCCGATGAACAAGCCGAATTTCGTATTCTTCCTGGTAGACGACCTGGGATGGGCGGACCTGTCCTGCTACGGCAGCAGCTTCCACGAGACCCCGAATCTCGACCGGCTCGCCCAGCACGGCGTACGATTCACAGACGCCTACGCGTCCTGTCCGGTCTGCTCGCCGACCCGCGCGAGCATCCTCACCGGCAAGTATCCCGCCACGCTCCAACTGACCAACTTCATCGCCGGAGAAGGCAGCGGCAAGCTGCTCTCGGCCCCGTACCTGCACTACCTCCGCCTGGAGGAGACCACACTGGCCGACACCCTGCGCGACAGCGGCTACAGCACGTGGCACGTGGGGAAATGGCATCTCGGCGGGGAGAAGTGGCATGCGCTGGAGATGGACGATAACGGCCAACGGGACGACCACCGCGAGAAGTGGGAAAAGTATTGGCCGGAGAATCGGGGGTTCGACGTCAACGTCGGCGGCTGGTCGGCCGGCCACCCGCGCAGCTACTTCAGCCCCTACAACAACCCGCGCCTGGAGGACGGCCCGGACGGCGAGTACCTCACCGATCGTCTCACCGACGAGGCGGCCGCCCTGATCCGCGATCGCGACCCGGACAAACCGTTCTACCTGAACATGTGGTATTACACCGTCCACACGCCCATTCAGCCCAAGCCCGAACTGGAGCAGAAGTATCGCGCCAAGGCCGCTGCGATGGGCCTGGACCGCCAGGACCCCTTCGAGAGGGGCGAGGAGTTTCCCTGTCTGCACAAGGCCGGCGAACACGTCACGCGGAGACGGTTCCAGTCGGACCCCGGCTACGCGGCGATGGTCCAGTCGCTGGACGAAAGCGTCGGTCGGCTGTTGGATACGCTCGACGAGCAGGGCATCGCTGAGGAAACCGTGGTCATCTTCACCTCGGACAACGGCGGACTTTCGACGGCGGAGGACTCGCCGACCTGCAACGCCCCGTTGCGGGAGGGCAAGGGATGGATGGAAGAAGGCGGCATCCGCGAGCCGCTGATCGTCCATTGGCCCGGCGTCACCAAGCCAGACACGCTCTGCAACGAACCGGTGACCTCGACGGACTTCTACCCGACGATACTGGAGATGGCCTCGCTGCCGGAAATGCCCGCCCAGCACAGCGACGGAGTGAGTTTCGCGCCGCTGCTGCGCGGCGAGGAGTTCTCTCGGCCGGCGATGTTCTGGCATTACCCGCATTACAGCAACCAGGGTTGCACGCCCGCCTGCGCGATCCGCCAGGGCGACTGGAAGCTCATCGAGTACTTCGAGGATGGCCACGTGGAACTGTTCAACGTGCGCGAAGACGTCGGCGAGGAGCATGATCTTTCCGCTCATCGACATCACACGGTCGACGATCTCCGCGATAAGCTCCACGCGTGGCTGGAACGTTCCGGGGCCCAGATCCCCCAGCCCAATCCGGACTATCCCGGCGCGTGAGTACGCCCCGGAAATGACAGCGACGCATGCTGCCGCGGCGCCTGTTCATGGGAGATCGGGCGCATGGATGCCGGTGACGTGTCCGCCCGAGTTCCGCGACGGGGACGCACAGATCTTCGGTTCGCGGAGACTGCAGTTTTGCGATTCGATCGGCCGATGGTATAACAGGCCCGGCGGGCAGGGACGCTCGCCGCGAAGGACCCGCAACGATGGCACGGAAGCCCTCCAACCCGACCTGCCTGCCACTGGGACGCAATGGCGTGGGGCAGGGGCTGATCCTGGCGACGCTGGCGCTGATCGCGCTGGGCGTGGTCATGGTCCACAGTGCCCTCGCATCGGTCGCCCGCCACCCGGCTGCATGGTATCAACGGGTGGACTACCGCCACACCGTCTTCGCCGTCGTCGGGGTGTTCACCGTCTTGCTGGCCTGGCGGATCGACTATCGCGTCCTGGCACGGGGTAAGCGGTTTCCCTGGCTGGCCGGGGCGCTGCTGGGAATTGCCATCGTCTGCTGCGCGCTGGTGTACGTGCCGGGCATCGGGCATGTGCGCAACGGCGCCCGCCGCTGGATCCGCATCGGCCCGAGCAGCTATTCGATCGGCTTTCAGCCTTCCGAGATGCTCAAGGTCGCGCTGGTGATCTTCCTGGCGGCGTGGCTGACCCGCGAGAAGACCGACGTCAAGAGCTTCCTGCGGACCTTCCTGCCGGCGGTCCTGTTGGTCGGCGCGGGGGTGGGGCTGGTCGTGATCGAAGACTTCGGGACCGGGCTGATCATCGCCATCGCGGCGGCCGTCACGATGTGGCTGGCGGGCGTGCCGATTCTCTACCTGCTTTCGCTGGTGCCCCCAGCGGCTGCGGGATTCTATGTGCTGATCCTCCAGAACCCGTTTCGGCTGCAGCGGATCCGCGCGATGATCGACCCATGGGCAACCGACAACCGATCGAGCTACCAGGCGGGGCAATCGCTGATGGCGTTGCTGAAGGGCGGCTGGCTGGGTTGCGGGTTGGGGCGCGGCACGCGGAAGCTGGGCTTTCTGCCCGAGGACAGCACGGACTTCATCTTCGCGGTGTTCTGCGAGGAGTGGGGCTTCGTGGGGGCCGCCTTGCTGATCGGCCTGCTGTTGACGTGGATCTTCTGCGCCCGCCTGGCGGCCCTGCGCGGGGGCAACCGGTTCGGGCAGGTGCTGGCCGGGGCCCTGGGGGTGACCATCGCTCTGCAGGCGATCCTCCACATCGCCGTGGTGCAGGTGGCGCTGCCGCCGACCGGAATCCAGTTCCCATTCGTATCGGCCGGTGGTACGCTGCTGGTGTTGATGAGCGGGGCCGTGGCGCTGATGGTGTCGGTCACCGCCCGCTCGCCGGCGACGCTCGAAACCGCCCCCGATGCCGGACCGGCCACTGCCTGAGACCCAACCCGCGAGTGACGTCATGCAACACCTCACCGGACTCATCGCCGCCCCGTACACGCCCCTGACCGCGGACGGCCGGCTGAACCTCGACGTGATCCCGCGATACGCATCGCTGCTGGTGGAACATGGGCTCACCGGCGCTTTCGTCGGGGGAACCACAGGCGAGTCGCTCTCGCTGACCATCGACGAACGCGAAGCATTGGCGGCCGCCTGGATCGACACCGCCCCGAGCGATTTCACCATCCTCGTGCACGTGGGAAGTCCGTCGCTGCCGGACGCCCAGCGCCTCGCCGCAACCGCCCAGGAGAAGGGCGCCACGGCAATCTCGGCGATGGGGCCGAGCTTCTTCCGACCTCGGCGCGTCGAGCAATTGGTGGACTTCTGCCGCGAGGTCGCCTCAGCCGCCGACCGGACGCCGTTTTACTACTACCACATCCCCTCGATGACCGGCGTGACGCTTCCGCTGGTGGAGTTCTTCCGGCAGGGGGGCGAGCGGATCCCGACCCTCGCCGGGGCGAAGTTCACCCACGAGGACCTCATGGATTTCATCCGCGCGATCCAACTGGAGCAGGGTCGATACAACCTGCTGTTCGGGCGCGACGAGTTCCTCCTGGCCGGCGTGGCGCTGGGTGCCCAGGGGGCTGTGGGCACGACTTACAACTTCGCGCCGGAGCTGTACCGAACGGTGATCGATCGATTCCTTGCCGGCGACTTCGACGCGGCCCGTTCCGCCCAGTGGAAGGCCGCCGAGATGATCGCCGTCTACCGCGAGCACGGGGGGATCCCCGCCGGTAAGGAGATGATGAAAATGCTGGGCGTGGACGTGGGCCCGCCACGCAAACCGCTTGAGACGCTCACTGCCGACCGGGCCCGGGCGCTTCGGTCGGACCTGGAGCGGATCGGCTTCTTCGAATACTCCCTGCCCGCTGAGTAGCGAATGCACGACGCGATCTACATCTTCGCCGGCGGCGGAACGGGTGGCCATCTCTACCCCGGATTGGCCGTCGCCGACGAGCTGCAGCGGCTGCACCGCAACGCACGCGTCGTGATGGCCTGCTCGAACCGCCAGATCGACCGTCGCATACTCGATACGACCCCGCACGCCATCGTCCCTCAACCGGTGCTGCCGGTCCCGCGGTCGTTGCGGGGGTGGGGCAGGTTCCTCCGCGCGTGGCGGGCCTCGCGCCGGTTGGCGCGCGACCTGCTGCGCGACCTCCAGCCACGGGCGGTGCTGGGGCTGGGCGGATTCGCCGCCGGGCCGATCGTGAAGCAGGTCGGCCGAGATGGCATCCCCGCGGCGCTGATCAACCATGACGCGGTTCCCGGTATTGCCAACCGGTTCCTGGCCGGTCGCGTGGAGCGGATCTTCACGCAGTTCGACGCCACGGCTGACCGCTTCGCCCCGCGGCATCGCGGGAAGATCCGGTGCGTCGGCTGCCCGGTCCGTCACGGGTTCGGAATGGCGGATCGGGATCAGGCGATGACGCATTTCGCCTTGGATCCGGATCGGCGCACATTGCTGGTGTTCGGCGGGAGCCTGCTGGCGGAGTCCATCGTCCGGGCGACGATCGAGCTGGCCGGGTCGCTGGAATCGCCGGCGGATCGCTGGCAGGTCCTGGCGCTGACGCGGGACGAACTCGCCGGACCGCTGCGTGGGGCGATGGAGGCCGTCGGCGTTCCGTGCGTGACGCAACCTTACTGCGAGCGGATGGACCTGGCGTACGAAGCCGCCGATTTGGCCATCACCCGTTGCGGGGCGGGGACAGCCGCCGAATTGGCCATCACGGCCACGCCGGCGGTGATCTTTCCGTATCCGCATCACCGCGATCAGCATCAGAAGCTCAACGCCGCCGAACTCGAATCGGCGGGGGCGGCGATTGTTCTCGACGACGCCGTCGAGCCGGCCGTCAATGCCGCCGCCCTGCGCGAACACCTGCTGCCCGTTCTTGAGAACGCCGACCGCCTGGGCGAGATGAAGCTCGCTGCCGAGAGCTGCGCCAAACCCCACGCCGCTCGCGCGATCGCCGAATGGCTGATCGAGCAGCACTGATCGCAATCAGCTCCGCAGAACCCAGCGCAGGCGACGGTCGCCGTCGAGGTCGATCTCTTCCGGCTCGCCGAGGCTGAGACGTTCAGCGACATCACGATAGTGCAGCCTTGGCTGCTCATCGTCAGCGGGGGCCGGGGCGTCGTGCGGGCTGACGTAGACGATCAACTCGTCATAGAGCCCCGCCTCGATGAAGCTGCGATGCACCTCTTGGCCACCCTCCACCAGCAGGCGAGTCCACTGGCGTCGGCCGAGCTCGTCCAGCAAGGCGTTGAGGTCGATTCCGTCGTCGTTGCAGGGCAGGGCAAGCAGCTCGGCCCCGCTGCGCTGGAGGGCATCGGCGTGTGCGAGTCGAGTGGCCGACGCGGTTTCCTCGGTGGCGATCAGCACCGGTGCCTGATGGGCCGACAGTGCCAGCCGACTGTCCGTCGGCGTGCGAAGCCGGCAGTCCAGCACCAGTCGTGTGGGTTGCTTGCCCTCGCCCGAGCGGTTGGTCAGCAGGGGGTCGTCGGCCAGGGCGGTTCCCGAGCCGACGAGGATGCCGTCACACAGACTCCGGATGCGATGCACATCGCGCCGTGAGCTGTCGTTGCTGATCCACTGGCCGACGTCGTCGGGCAAGGCCAAGGCGCCGTCGCCGGTCTGGGCCCACTTGCCGATCACCCAGGGTCGACGCGTGGTGCGCAGCTTGATGTACGCCTTCAGCAGCTCGTGGGCCTCCTCGCGGCAGGGTCCGCAGACGACTTCCACGCCGGCGTCGCGAAGCTGACGGAAACCCTCGCCCGCCACCCGCGAGTCGGGATCTTCGATGGAGGCGACCACCCGCGCGATGTCGTGTTTGAGGATCGCTTCCACGCACGGCGGCGTCTGGCCGTAGTGGCTGCAGGGCTCGAGCGTGACGTACATCGTCGCCCCGGCGGTGTCCATCCCACGCTCGGTTGCCGTGGTCAGCGCCTCGCGTTCGGCGTGCGGGCCTCCGAACTTGTGATGATGTCCGCGGGCGAGTTCTTCTTCGTCGCGCACGAGAACAGCGCCCACCGGCGGGTTGGGCTCCACCCGTCCGACGCCTTTGCGGGCTTCATCGAGGGCGATACGCATCCAGTGCTCGTGACGGGGTATTTCATCCATGGGTGGTATTGTAGACCGCTCATCGCCCGGCTGCCACTGAATCACGGCGGGGTCTGCGTCGGGGAATCGCTGGACACGCCTGGTGCGCGGGATACACTGGCGGGATGCTCCTGCGAGCCCTCATGCTGGGAGTGGGCGTACTGGCCTGCTCGACGGCCGTCATTATGGTCAAACAGGCCCAGACGCACCCGGTGCTGCTGGCGGCCCAGAGACTTCTGATCGCCTCGGCCGCGTTGACGCCCCTGATGATGCGCGACCTGCGCCGGCTGAACGTACGGCTGGACTGGTCGCTGCTGCGGCGGACGCTGCTTCCCGGTCTCATGCTCGGGGCGCACTTCATCACGTGGATTCTCGGGGCCAGGTTGACGCTCGCTGCCAACGCCAGCCTCATCGTGAACATGGTCCCCATCGCCATGCCATTCCTGCTGCACTGGATGATCCGCGAGAAGCTCACGCGCGGCGAATGGGCGGGGACGGCCCTGGCGATCGTGGGCGTGGGGATCCTGGCGGTGGGCGATTATCACCTCTCGCCCGAACTGTTCCTGGGCGATATGGTCTGCTTCGGGTCGATGCTGCTGTTCGCCTGCTACCTCGCGTTGGGGCGGCGCAATCGCGACTTTCCGTCGATCTGGATCTACCTGGTTCCGCTGTACGTGGTGGGGGGTCTGGCGTGCCTGGCCGCTGCGGGGGTGTTGGCGTGGGTCTGGACGATTCCCGGCGGGCGGGAGCTGCTTGCCGCCCTGCGTATCGGCGAGGTCCATCCGCTGGCGGTTCCGCGAAACGTCGATTGGCTCCTGGCGGTGGGGCTGGGGCTCGTTCCCACGGTCGTCGGCCATTCCACGCTGAACTACTCGATGAAGCATTTCGGCGGCCAGACCGTGAGCATCGCGAATCTTTCGCAATTCATCTTCGCCGGTACGCTGGCGTACTTCCTGTTGAGCGAGGTGCCCGAGGCGGGGTTCTACGCGGCGGCGATGCTGGTTCTCTCGGGGGCGGTGGTGGCGCTGCGATCCACACCGCCCACCAGCGATGTGGAACCGACGGGACGATTTGCCCCGCCACGCGGCGAATCGTAGGGTTCCTCTGTAGCGGAGCGTCCCGCCGGTCTGGCGGGCCCAGCCGGCGTGTTTCCGGACGGTTCCCGCTGCCCGACGTGCTTCCACAAGAGGACACCGCCATGCTCTTGCGTATGCTGATTCTCCTGGCCGGTCTGTCTCCCCAAGCCGATCTGCATGCGCTCGCGCCGGATCTGCGAGACTTCCAGGTGTCCCAGCAGCAGGAAATCACGGAAGAGGAAATCCGCTACGCCCTGGGCAACAATGAGCTGACCGCCTCGCGGCAGTTGGGGGGCTTCGGCTGGCGGGACGATTGGAAGAACCCGGGCTCGTCCCGGAAATGGTCCGACTGGGTCGTCCGCCACACCGGGTTGGATGGGTCGCACGGCCGTCACGGCGACGACGATTCGGATATCCCGGCTCCCGCGCCCGATAAACCCAACGACCCACCACCGGCCCCACCGACGCCGGTTCCCGAACCGGCAACGCTGACGCTGTTGGCCGTCGGTGCAATGGCCCTGCTGCGACGAAAGTAACCCTCGCCTGTCGTCCATAAGCCGTGCATCGGGCACAGGCGTGCGGAGACGCC
>CAZYIH010000146.1:0-7635 GCA_964646915.1 uncultured Planctomycetaceae bacterium
GCTTCGTGGACGGCGGCTTCCAGCGCTCGCAGGCCGGCGGGATTCACACTGGCTGCCACCACGCGTTTGGGGTCGGGCATGGTTTCCCAGAGAATCGCCAGCTCGCGTCCGAGGTCGGCCAGGTCGCCAAGGCGGTGGGATTTCAGCTCGCCGACGGTGTCGCCCTCCACGTGCGCGAATTGCACGGTCGAGTTGCCCACGTCGCACGCCAGTACGCTCGGAATGCCTTCCATCGTGTCTCCTAGTCCTGCTCGGGGTGCAGTTCGCTCCAGATTCGCTCGCCCAATGCTTCGAGCCCCTTGCCGGTGACCGCGGAGATCGCCAGCACGTCCTTTCCGAGCGACTCGCGCAGATGGGCGACGGCCTGGTCGCTGTCGGTGAGGTCGGCCTTGTTGGCGACGATGATCTCGGGTTTCTCGGCGAGCAGCTGGGAGTACTCCGCCAGCTCGCGCCGGATCGCGCGGTAGTCCTCGGCGGGGTCCCGGCCGTCCATGGGGCAGCAGTCCAGCATGTGCACCAGCAGCCGGGTTCGCTCGATGTGTCGGAGGAACTCATCGCCCAGCCCCGCGCCCTGGTGGGCGCCCTCGATCAGCCCGGGGATGTCGGCCATCACGAACCGCCGGAAGCGCGTCAGCTCGACGATACCCAGCGATGGGTACAGCGTGGTGAACGGGTAGGCGGCCACTTTCGGCCGGGCTGCCGAGATGCGCGAAATCAACGTGCTCTTGCCCGCGTTGGGCAGGCCGAGAAGTCCGGCGTCGGCGATGAGCTTGAGTTCCAGGTGGATGCGTCGCTGCTGACCTTCTTCGCCTTCCTCGTGCTGTCGCGGCGCCTGGTTGGTGGGGCTCTTGAAGGCGGTGTTCCCCCGGCCGCCCCGACCTCCCTTTGCGACGGTGACGGACTGGTCGGGTTCGGTGAGGTCCTTGAGCAGCACGCCCTTGTCGGCGTCGAAGATGAGCGTCCCCGGCGGGACGCGGATGACGCAGTCTTCGCCGTTTCGCCCGTGCTTGTTCTTGCCCTCGCCGTGCCCGCCGCGATCGGCCTGCCAGTGATGGTGCCCGGCGAGGTGCTGGAGGGTGTTGAACGAGTCGTCGGCGAGGAACTTCACATCGCCGCCGTCGCCGCCGTTTCCGCCCGACGGTCCGCCCTTGGGGATGTACTTCTCCCGTCGAAAGGCGAGGCAGCCATTGCCCCCATCACCGGCAGAAACGACGAGGTCTACCTCGTCGACGAACATGCCTTTGTTGAGATGGTCGGTCGAGCCCATGTCGGCGGATTGATCGAGCGGATCGGGATAGAAAAAGAGGATGGCGCCGTTCCGCTGGGGCCATCCTCCTTAAAGGTTCGGTGTCGGGGAGCGTGCCCCGGCGCTGAGGCGTCAGACGACGTCGATGGTTCGGCCTCGGAACTGCACCGTCCCGTCGGCGACCGAGAAAATCGTGTAGTCCTTGCCGAGCTTGACGTTCTCACCGGGCTTGAACTTCGTGCCACACTGACGAACGATAATGCTGCCGGGCTTGACGGTCTGGCCGCCGTAAGCTTTGAGTCCGCGGAACTGCGGATTGCTGTCGCGACCGTTGCGGGTCGAGCCCTGTCCCTTCTTATGTGCCATTGTCCTGCTCCGTATTTCGCGGTCCGTGCGCCCGCCCAGTTGGCGTGGCGCAGAGTTCTCTCACCATCGAACCCGATATCCTAGCACGGAACGACGCCAAGTCAACGCCCAAGGGCGGAAAAATTCACCGTCCGGCGCAGCCGACCGCTTCCGGTCGCGGGCGGATATCCTCTTGTCGCGGGTCGGGGATGTTTCTATCATGTTAAGGGAATACAGATGGCCATTCGTGCGTCTGTATGGGCGGCAGGGGCGCCAACGCTCGACACCACCGCCACGGACGGCGGGCAGGACCGTCAGGGAAAGGACCATGGCCGAAAGGACGACCATCGCAGCCGACGAATCACCGCACGTTCAGCCATCCCGGACGGGTTGGTTGCGCAGCACGTTCACCGGTCGGCGGGCTTGGCCTGTCTGGGCGACGGCAGGGGTGGTCATGGTCCTGTTCACCGCCTGCCGCGTGTTGCTGCTGAGTCTGCGGATGGACCAATTCCACGGCGGCTGGGGCGAGTGGGCGCGATGTGTGCTGATCGGCATGCGATACGACCTCATGCCCGCCGGGTGCATCACGCTGCCGGTGGCTTTGGCGATGACGATTGTCCCCGCCGGCGTGCTCAAACGCCGGGCGTTCGCCTGTGCGGTGGTCCTGTACATGACGCTGGCGACGCTGACGGTAATTCTCGTGGAGATGATCGGCACGCCGTTTTTCCTGCATTACGGCCAACGCCTCAACTGGATGGCGATCGCCTACGGACAGACGCCCGAGATCCGCCAGCACATCCGCACGGTATACCCGGGATGGTGGCTGTCGATTGTGGCGGTCATCGGGGTCGGGCTGGGCCTGTACGTGGGGTTCAAATGGCTGCTGGGCGGGGCGTTCCGCGCCGACCAGGCGGGCCCGTGGGGGCGTTTTCGCCAGGCGTTTGCGTTGATTAGTCTGTGCATCGTCGCCTGCCACGGCGGGATCGTCTGGGACCCTCTCAGCCGCGACGAGTCGTACTTTACGGGCAACCAGTTGGCCAGCCAACTGACGCTGAACAATTTCGTGACGGCCACCGACGCGGCCCGCACCATCGTGGGCGACATACTGGATGATTACGATCAGGAGATCCGCAAACACCGCCTGCCGTCGGTGGACCGGGCCTGCGAGGTGACCACCGAGATGCTCGTGGGTCCCGCGGACATACCTACCGGCGCGGGGATCAATCCGCTGTGGCGACGGACCGAAACGGGCCTGCCCATGCGCCGCCCGAACGTGGTGCTGATCGTGATGGAAGGCATGTCGGCCGACCCGGTCGGTTCGCTGGGCCATCGCCCGACGCACACCCCCAACTTCGACGCCATCGCTGCCGACGGACTGTTCTTCGACCGGATGTACGCCTGCGGGGCCCGCACGTCGCGTGGAATGGTCGGCACACTGTGCGGGTATCCGGACCTCGGCGGGCCGAGCATTCTCTCGCGTGACAAGGCCCAGGGGCGGTTCCTCACGCTTCCGGCGATCTTCCAGCAGCGAGGCTACCGCACGATGTTCATCTACGGTGGCAAGAGCAGCTTCGACAACATGGAAGGGTTCTTCACCGCCGGCGAAGGTGGACCCTACGCGGTGCGCGGGGGCATCGAGGAGATCATCGACCAGGACGAGATGGGCGCCGAGGCGAGCATCTGGGGCGTGCCCGACGAGGTCATCTTTCGCAAGGCGCATGAGCGGTTCCTGGCTGCCGGTGACAAGCCGTTCTTCGCGACGATCCTGACCGTCTCGAACCACGAGCCCTACCAGGTGCCCGAGCGCTTCCCCGGCCGCCTCGGGGGCGACGACGAGCAGGCACGGAAGCTCAACGCCTATCGATACGCCGATTGGGCGCTGGGCGAGTTCTTACGCCAGGCCGAGGGGGCTCCGTACTTCCAGAACACGCTGTTCGTGATGGTGGCCGACCATGGCCGATCGTTCGATCAGACATTGGCGATGGATTTCCCGCGTTACCGCGTGCCGTGCGTGTTCTACGGGCCCGCCCTGGTCGAGCCGGTCTATCCGCGGAAGGTCTCGACGGTCTGCAGCCAGACCGACCTGTCGGTGACGCTGCTGACCATGCTGGGCGGATCGTTCGACCATTGCTTCATGGGTCGGGACGTTCTCGGCGTGCCCGAAGGCGAGGGATTTGCACTGCTGCACGAGGGCGACCGCCTGGCGTACGTGCGGGGGCGATGGGCGATTGTACATCGGCCGGACGGACGCGGGCTGTACTACCAGACCGATGGACCTTCGCTGGAACCGGTAGGGGCACTGCAGATGCCGATGGGACGCAACCTCAAGCTGCGAAATGAAATGCTCTCCCTGTACCGGATGGCGTTGTACCTGTACAGTGAGCAGGCGTATTCTCGCCCGCCGATGCCGGTTGCGGCGAGCTTTGGGCCCGCCGGGACGCGACTGCCATAGCCGTCGTCCCTCGGGACGAACGGACACCTGCAGCAGGAGCACCCGATCGATGGAACTGGCACCCTTTATCCGCGACATCCCTGACTTCCCCAAACCCGGTATCATCTTCAAGGACATCACGCCGCTGCTGGGCGACCCTGCCGCCCTGAAGGACACGGTCGAACAGCTCATCGCCCCGTTCGAGAATGAGGGCATCGAAATCGTCACGGGGGTGGAGTCTCGCGGGTTCATCTTCGCCGCCGCGGCCGCCATCCGTCTCGGGGCGGGGTTCGTGCCCATCCGCAAGCCGGGCAAACTCCCGGCCGACACCATCGCGGAGAGCTACGAGCTGGAGTACGGGACCGACACCGTCGAGATTCATTCCGACGCGATCGCGCCCGGCCAGAAGGTGCTCATGCTGGACGATCTGCTCGCCACCGGCGGGACGATGTCGGCCGCCTGCGAACTGGTCAAGAAGATCGGAGGCGAGATCGTCTCTTCGGGGTTCGTGATCGAACTGGGTTTCCTCAACGGCCGAGACAAGCTCGAATGCCCGGTGCATTCGTTGATGGTCGTGGAATAGGGCGGCGTTGGTGTGCTCCCCCCTCGCTGCGCTCCGGGCGGGGCTCGGGGAACGGTGATCCCGCGGGTTTTGGTACCTCCCGCCGCTCTCGCGGGGAGCTTTGTGGTGCTTACTTCTCCTCTGCGCCGGTTCTGTCGGCCGTCCAGACGGTCAGGCCGGTGAGGTCCTTGCGGTTTGGCAGGGCGAGGCTCACGAGGAAGGCCACCAGGCAGGTGACCACCAGCGAGAATGTTCCGTACACGAACGGCTTGAAGGGGTAGGGGATGGCCTGCACTTTCAGGGCGATCGCGAAGAGGTAGCCGCAGATCAGTCCGGTGAACATGGCGGCCGACCCGATCCGCCGCGTGAGCATCGCCAGGACGATCACCCCGCTGAAGCCTCCGCCGACGACGGCTGTGATTTCGATGAACGTGTCCCACAGCGAGCCGCGCTGGAAAGAGCTGAGGTACAGCGCCATCGCGGTGGCCACGATGCCCGTGACGATGGTGATCCACTTGGCGGCCCGCAGGCGTCGGCGCTCGTCGACCCCGCGCCCGAAGAAGGCGAAGAAGTCGCGCGTGATGATGGTGGCCACCACGTTCATCCCCGAGTCCAGCGTGGACATCGCGGCTGCGAAGAGCCCGGCGATGACCAGCCCGGCCACCCCGGCAGGGAGCTTCTGGGCGATGAACAACGGGAAGATGCTGTCGTGTCCCAGCGTCGGGTCGATCTGGGCGGGGTGCTGGTGGTAGTAGGCGAACAGCGCCGAGCCGAGGAAGTAGAAAATCAGCGTGCCCGGAACACTCACGACGGCCATCGTGATCATCGCCCGGCGGGCGCTGACGGCGTCCTTCGTGGCGAACGCCCGCTGAAGGTTTTCCTGACCGAGGCGCAGGAACATGTCGTTGATCGCCCAGATCGAGAACACCCAGATGCTGGCGATGGTCAGGTCGAAGTCCCAGTAGGCGGAGGTGAACTTTTCGAATCGTGAGCCGATGTCCACCACGCCGGACAACCCGCCCGGGACGTTCATGCACAGAATGGCGATGCTCAGGATCGCCCCGCCGAAGATGACGACCACTTGCACCACGTCCGTCCAGATCACCGCGCTGATACCACCCAGCACCGTGTAGATCGTCGCCAGCACGCCCATCATCACGATGCAGCCCCACACCGGCCAACCCGTGACAGCCGACAGCGCGATCGACGGCAGGAGCACGACCACGCTCATCCGCGCCAGCAACTGGGAGAGAATCACCTGCAGCGAGCCGAGCACGCGGATGCTCCGTCCGAAACGCATTTCGTAGTATTCCATCACCGTGGTAATGCGCAATCGTCGCAGCAGCGGGATGAACGCGTAGGCGACGATGACCATGGCGATCGGCGGGAACACGCCCTGGGCGATGTACGCCCAGTCGGTGTGGAACGTCTTGGCCGGGATCGCCATGAAGCTGATCGCGCTGATCCCGGTGGCGTACATACTCAGCCCGGCCGCCCACCAGGGAATCTTTCTGCCGCCGAGGAAGTAATCGTCGGTGTTCTTCTCGCGCCGGGCGAAGTACCAGCCCACGCCCATCATCCCGGCGATGTACAGGGCGATCACGCCGAAGTCCAGCCAGCCGAAATAGCGGGTGTCGTAGGTCAACTCGCCTTGGCGAACGGCTGTGCGCGGGGCAGGGGCGTTGGCGTCCACATCGCCGGCGACGACATCGTCGGCGCCCAGCCACACGAACGCGTCGCCGTCGATGGCAGTGATTCGCCCGCCGGTGAACTGGTTCGCCTCGCCCAGGCGAACCCACGTGTCGGTGTAGGTGTGGTACGCCAGCAGCCCCCCCGGCACGTCGGTCAGGGCAAACTGAGCGACGCTGCCGGCCGGGGGTGTTTCCTGGCCGGCCAACACCAGCAAGTGCGCGTGTCCGATGGGGGTCGACGAGACGGGAACCAGCCCGGCCGGGATGTCCGAGATGCGCTTCCAGCCCGCACGGGCACCGGGAGAGGGCAGAAATCGCCAGATATCGCGGACCGGCGTGAGCGTGCCGTCGGTTCTTCGCCGCCAGCCTCCCATGACCCACAGCGCTTTGCGCTCGGCGATCTCGTCGCGCCGCACGCCCAGGGCGGGCATCAGCAGGTGGAGGTCGCCCGGGGCGTCCGGGCCGGTCAGGTCGCCGGGCGACCACACCGGCGGAACACTCTCGGCTCGGCGGGCATCGCGGACCATGTCTTCCAGCCAACCCAACGGCCCGGGCGTGGGCGTGGGACGCTCGGGCAGGGCGATGGTGAGCATGCCCTTGCCCATCGGATCGGTCGTGGTGGCGTTTGCATCCGGCGACAACGGGGCCGTCCGCCCACCGATCACATACAGGGTACTGCCGATCACCGCAGCCTGGCCCATCGCAAGCGGGCGGGGCAGGTCCGGCAGGCCGACGTACTGGCCGTCCTCTTTGCGGACGCCGCGTCTGATCTCCAGGTGGGCGGGGATGCTCTTGTTCTCGGCCCGGTCGACGGGTCGGGCGTCGTCGGGGAGCGGGCGCGTCTCGCCATCCACTTCGTATTGTCCGTCGGACACCGGGTGCCATTGCCCCGTCAGCGGATCCACGTAGAACCAGCCCGGCTCGGTGGGAGCCTGGCCGACCCACGCCAGGCGAATGACGTCCGAGGTCGCACCGTCCGGCGTGACCCCGCCGATGCAGATCAGCTCGCCCGGGCCGACGGCAGCGGCACCGAAGGCGACGCCCCGGGGCAGTGTGACCGACGCCTGCCGCCAGCGGAGGGGCTTGCCTTCGAGTTTCGGTGGGAGGACGTAGATCTTCCGCGAGAAGGTCTGTTGGGCAAGCGGGCGGTTCGCGTCGCCGCCGATGACGCCGCCGGCGGCAATGAGCACGCCGTCCACCTTGCCGATAAAGGCCCCGTGCAACGCGACCGGAAGCGAGGGCAGATCGGTGAGCTTGACGGCTCCGCCTTCGAGCGTTGCCGAGGCGATGGGGGTGTTCGGTTCAGACGCCGCTGCGGCGATCCCGCCTCCCGAAACGACAGACAGGGCGATGACGAGAA
>CAZYIH010000147.1:0-7538 GCA_964646915.1 uncultured Planctomycetaceae bacterium
CGCCGGCGGATGTCGGCGACGATGCGCGAGACATGGACGTGGGAGGTCTGGATGAATTCCTCGTGGCCGGGCTGTTTGCCGCCCACGGCGGTTCCGGCCACGTAGACCCCGTTGAGGTTCGTTTCCATCGTATTGGGGTTGTGCGACGGCGGGCCGTGCGGTGTGGTGAAGCTGCCGCCGGCGTCCTCGAACAGCGTAAAGTCGCCCTCGTAGCCGATCTGCACGAGCACGACGTCGGCAGGGATCTCCTCGCGCGGCGCGTCCGGGTCGGCGGTCAGTCGGCCATGGGAATTGGCGACGATCGCGCCGGCGGGGGTGAATTCGGTCACGGCGCGGGAGGGCAGGAAGTCGATGGCGTTGGAGTCGATCAATTCGGAAATGCCGGGCTGGAGCTTCGGGCTGATCAGCTCCAGGGGCAGGTGTTCTTCGGCGCAGGTGAGGGCAACGCTGCCGCCGATGCGATGGATGCGCAGCACTGCCTCGACGGCCGAGTTCGCCCCGCCCACCACCAGCACTCGCCGGCGGAAGTACGCGTGGGGTTGCTTGAGGCGGTGATGCACGTGCGGGAGGTCTTCGCCGCTCACGCCGAGGCGTCTGGGGGCGGCCATGTCGCCGATCGTCAGCACGACGTAGCGGACGACAGAGGATTTCTCCTGCCCGCTGCGTCGACTTCGAACGGTCCAGCCGTCGTCGCGGGGTTCGAGGGCGATGACCGGCTCAAAGAGGCGCACGTCGAGTTTGTGTCGTTTCACCACGTGGCGCAGATAGCCGAGGTATTCCTCCCCGAGGGGGCGTTCCTGGTGGGCCGAGTCGATCGGCAGGCCCGGGATCTGGATCCATTCGGGTTCGGAAAGGAAGCGTGTCTCCGGCGGCCAGGATGCGATGGTCTCGCCGAGTCGGCCGGCCTCAAAGTGGATCGTCGAGATCCCCTGCTGCTGAAGGCAGACGGCGAGCTCCACACCGATGGGTCCGGCTCCGACGATGGCTACGGTTGCGTCGATCATGGTTTGGAAGACAGGTAGACACCGGCATCGACGGGGCGGGATGTCCCGCGGCGTCGGGCGATCAGCATCGAGCCCAGGTGGCCGGCGTGGTCGGTTGGGTCTTTGGTGAGCACGTCGCAGCCGCGGCGGTCGAACACGGCCAGTACGTCGTCGACGCGGTAATGGAACATCGGCCAAACCCTCGGTTGGGTGCTCGACCCACCCGGCGCGACCCTGGGGATGCCCCCGCCGATTCGCAGTGCCTGGCTGTGTCGGCTGTGCGTGAAATGAATCGCCGCCAACCCGCCGGGCGTGAGACGTTCGACGAGGCGGTCCAACAGCAACAGGCCCTCGGCCGGCCGGATGTGCTGAAAGACCGTGTAGGAGTGCACCACGTCGAAGGGCCCCTCAATGGCGTCCAGGTCGTGGTCGGCATGCAGGAAGGTGGCGTTGGTCACGTTTCGCTGCTCGGCGTGCGCGCGGGCGAGTCGCAGGATGTCCACGGAGGTGTCGGCCCCGACCGCCTCTCTGCAGCGTCGGGCGAGGGCGAGGGTGAACCGTCCCACCCCGCAGCCGAAATCCAGCACGCGTCCCGGCTGGGGGATCTCGCCGACGCGCCGGGAGAGAAGGTCCCACAACTGCGAGACGTGGCGCGCGCCGGCGTCGAAGAAGGCGTCCACCCGGGCGGCGGGCACGTCGCTGCCGACGTACTGCTCGCCCGGAATGCCCGGCGAAAGAGATCGGCCGGGAAAATGTACGTTGAGGTCCGAGGGAATCATTGGTTCAGTATATCCTCCGTGAACCTCTCTCGGCGAGAGATGGCCTCGGGCGCAATGTCTTTTCGGAGAATGTGTACGAAACTCCCTGCCCAGCCGATCAATACAGGCCGGTCGTCTCGGGCAGGTCGAACATGAGGTTCATGTTCTGGATCGCCTGGGTGGAGGCGCCCTTGAGCAGGTTGTCCAACGCACTCATGAGGATGACCCGGCCCTTCTCCACCCGCACGCCGACGTCACAGAAATTCGTGTCCACCACGTACTTGGTGGCGGGGAGGACCTCGTCGCGCACGCGGACGAAGGGGGCGTCGTCGTAGGCGTCGTGGAGGGCCCGGTTGATCGCATCGGCCGACCCGTCGGGCGTCGGCGTGGCGTAGATGGAGCAGAGCATCCCGCGGTCCATCGGCGAAAGGTGCGGGACGAACAACAGATCCACGTCTTTGCCCGCGATCGTCGAGAGCGTCTGCTCCATTTCGGGCATGTGGCGGTGCACGCCGGGGGCGTAGGCTTCGAAGTTCTCGTTCCGTTCGGGGAAATGGAACTTCAGGCCCGGCTTGCGCCCGGCGCCGCTGACGCCGCTGATGGCGTTGACGACGATGCCGCCCGGCTCGATCAGTCCGTTCTTGATGGCCGGCGCGAGCGCCATCGCGGCGCACGTCGGGTAGCAGCCCGGGTTGGCGACCAGGTCGGCCGAGCGGACCTCATCGGCGAACCATTCCGGAAGGCCGTAGGCTGCCTCGGCGAGGCGGTCGGCATCGGTGTGGGGGCAGTACCACTGCTCGTAGACGGCCTGGCTCTTGATGCGATAGTCGGCCGACCAGTCGATCACGCGCAGTCCCGCGTCGCGCAGGGCGGGCACATAGCTCATGGCCACCTTGTGGGGCACGCAGAGCATGGCCAGGTCGGCATCCAGCGCCTTGACGGCATCGACGGTGAACAGTTCTTGGTCCAGGGTCACCTGCTTGCTGAGGTGAGGGTAGAACTCTTCCATCGGGCCCAGCTCGCTCTCGGGCCCGAAGACGCCGACGACTTCGGCGTTGGGGTGACGGGCCAGCCAACGCAGGACCTCGAAGCCCGCATAGCCGCTGCCGCCGACGAGAACGATCTTGATGGGTGTGGTGTTTGTAGGGGTCATGTGGCTTCCTTGGACAGCGATGAGCAACGGGGTGCAGGCTGCCGGCTGTTAAAAAGCCCCGACGCGGGCGAACCGGCCGGGGCTTGGTGTGTGTGTGGGTGTTGCGATGTCTCGGCGGTTACCGCTTGGAGAACTGGAAACGACGTCGGGCGCCGGGCTGGCCGGGCTTTTTCCGTTCCTTCATGCGGGCGTCTCGGGTCATCAGTCCATGGACTCGCAGGTCATGCTCGATATCGGGGACCGCTTCGATCAGCGCCCGGGCAAGACCCAGCAGGATGGCGCCGGCCTGGCCGGTGGACCCTCCGCCGCGGACGTTGCAGTGCACGTCCCAGCTGCCGGTCATCTTGGTGACCTGCAGCGGGGCGACCACGTCGTTGCGGTCGCGTTCTTCGGTGAAGAATTCGTCCATCTGACGATTGTTCACGAGGAACTTCCCGTCGCCGGGGCGAATCCGCACGCGGGCGATGGATTTCTTGCGACGCCCCGTCCCCCAGAACCAATGCCTGTCGGCCGGCGGGGTCGGAAGCTTGATCGGACGGGTCTGCGTCTCGGGAGTTTCTTCGGCGGGCGCTTCGGCGACGGCGGTCTCCGTCTGGGGAGCCTGCTCGTCGCTGGTCGCCTCGGGGGTTGTCTGGTCTTTCTGCTCTTCGGCCATGAGTGGGTTTCCTGCCTGTGGTTAAAGCTCGATCGTCTCGGGCTGCTGTGCCTGGTGGGGATGTTCGGCGCCGGGGTATACCTTCAGCTTCAGGAGCATCTTGGCTCCCAGGCGGCTTTTGGGCAGCATTCGCCGGACGGCTTCGCGGATGACGCGCTCGGGGTCCTTCTGGAGCATCACCCGCAGGGACGTCTCATGCAGGCCGCCGGGGTAGCCGCTGTAGGACTTGAACTGCCGCTGGTCGGGCTTGTTCAGGCCGGTGACACGGATTTTCGCGGCGTTGGTCACCACCACGAAGTCGCCCGTGTCCACGTTGGGGGTGTACTCGGGGCGATGCTTGCCCATGAGCACCCGTGCGATCTTCGTGGCGACGCGGCCGAGGATTTTGTCGGTCACGTCCACGACGTGCCACTTTGCCTCGATCTCGCCCTGTTTAGCCATGTAGGTTTTCATCGAACCGGTTCCTGTCTTTGCGCCTTTGAATTCTTCGTAAAGAGTCGCGCATTATGACAGGTTCGTCGGACCTGTCAAGTCTTTTTCAACAAAGGTCGGGAGACAAAAAAGCCGGCCACCCCACCAGAGGGATACCCCCCTGACTGCAGAGGTGATTGGCTCCCGGGGACCTCGCGCCACGGGTGATCATAAGCAAAACGGCCATCCGGTCAACCCCGTCCTGGCCGATTCCTCCCCTTGCTTCCGACTGGTCGGATGAGGGGGAGGCTTTGGAGGCTCTCGGGAGGGGGAGATTTCGCTTGAATCGCCGGCGGGCTGGAGTAGGCTGTAGAAATCAGATCGCTCGCCCCTGCGATCTCGGCCCCCGGCGGGCATAGACACACGACAGGAGTCGGGTGTGTTTTTTTGCCGGAGACGATGAGCTCTTGCGTAAACCATGTCCCAGCAAGAGCTAAGCAAAGCATCTGCCCGCTCGTTTTCGTGAAAGGATTGTTTTCGGCGCCCCGGAATCGCCGACAGGATGCGTAGAAACACTGCAGGAACCAAGACCTGCGTTTGCCTGCCTGTCCGGTTGTATCGGATACTAACCTCACGCTCTATCAGGAGTCTGAACGGCAGGAGGCAGCGCAGCGGTTTCCTGAACGCTCGCGACATCAGAGAATTTGACCGCCCCCGGCGGTGTGCTGGGTGCAACTCAACAGACACAAGAAAGGAAGCGAATCATGCGTGCAGCGACAAAATGGGCAGCGATCGTGCTCTGCTCGGCGGTCCTCCTGGCCGTCATCGTACCGGCCGACGGCGACGCCGTCTCGGACCAGAAGAAGGCCCAGAACAAGCTCCTGGCGTACCGCGCCGCCCGGGCCGACGCCATCCGCAAGCTGGCGGAGCGAATCAACGGCCTGGCGATTTCCTCCAACACCACCGTCAAGGATTTCGTCACCGAAAGCGACACGATTCAGACTGCGATGAGGTCTTTCCTCAGCGGCATGAAGGAAACCGACAAGGAATGGGACCTCGACGGGACCTGCACCGTCGCCATGGAAGTGAAGCTCTCCCAGTTGGTGGGCACGCTCAAGCAGTTCCACAAGGAGCTGTACAAGGGCGATAAGATCAAAATCAAGCATCTCGAAGAGCTCACCGTCCACAACAAGATCACCATCATCAAGGAGACCGGATCCGGCGCGCCGCGCGAGGAGTTCGTCGAAGAGCCCCTGGTGGAAGTCAACGGCGGAAACATGAAGCTGTCCAAGCTTTCCTCCGATGCCCGGGCGTTCTGGATGGCCCGCTGCAGCGCCCGAGGTCGGTTGATGGCCGAGCGAGCCGCCCGCATGGTGGCGATGCGCCGATTGGCTGAACGCGTCAAGGGCGTGCACATCTCCTCGAAGACCACCGTGCGGGACTTCGTCACCGAGAGCGACGAGATCCGCATGGGCATGCAAACCTTCCTCCGCGGAGCGAAGGAAGTGGGCATGCGGTACCACGACGATGAGTTGATCGTCGAGATCGAGATGGCCGTCAAACTGCGAACCGTGCTCGCCCAGCTCAAGAGCCTCACTCAGACGCACCTGAAGGGCGACATGATGAAGGTCAAGGCGATTGAGCAGAAGATGCTCACCGTCAAAGATCGGGTCATCACCGAAACCGGGTTCGGCTGCCCGCCGCAGAGGTACCTCAATAAGGCTGTCACCGTCGTCGAACAGGAGACCATCAGCGTGGCCTCCAACGTGCCCGCATGGGCGACCACCACGCTCAGCGCCACCGGACAGGGTGCCGTGGGCGACAACGCCGACAGCGCCGCCCAGGCGAAGCTGATGGCCTACCGGGCCGCGGAGCTGGACGCCCGCCGCAAACTGGCCGAGCGCATCAACGGCCTGGCGATCACGTCGAGCACCACCGTCCGGGACTTCGTCACCGAAAACGACCAGATCGAAACGGCGATGCTGACCTACCAGCAGGGAATCAGGGTCGTCGAAAGCTCCAAGAGCATCGAAGACGGAATCGCCACGGTCCGCGTCGAGGTAGACGCCAAACCGCTGTGGAACATGATCATCCACTACCGCAGCAAGCTGAAGATCAAGCTGAAATAGCTCCTCCGCGTTCCCGACCGGCGGGTGGGTGGTGCGCCACGGCGCATCGCCCGCCCGCTGTTTCGGCTTACATTCCGTTTGAAAGGAACCCCCATCATGCTAAAACGGATTCTCACGCTGCTTGCTGTGGTTGTGTTGACCGTGGGGCCCGCCCTGCTGGCCGGCTGCGCCCAGGACGAAGTCAAGATCGAGAGAAAGACTACCGTCGAGAACGTTCCGTTGACCGAACCGACGCCCGTTGTCGACTAGCGCCCTGACTCTTGCAGAACCGCCGTCCACCCGCGACGGCCGACAAGGAGACACCATGCGGACCAACGTGATTGTGTGGATTTTGCTGGGACTGACGCTCGCCGCGATCGGTCTTCCCGCCGCCCCGGCCGTCGCCCAGGACACCCCCAAGGTTGAAGACGTCGTCACCGTCGTGGTGACCGGCTCGGGCACCGACAAGGAAGAAGCCGTCCGCGACGCCAAGCGCAAAGCCTGCGAAAAGGGCGCCGGGACGTTCATCTACTCCCAGTCCAAGGTCAAGGACTTCGTCCTCATCAAGGACACAATCCTCACCCGCTCCAACGGCTTCGTCCAGAAGTTCACCATCCTCAATACCGATCAGGAGGACGGGATCGTCACGGTCAAGGCCAAGGTGGTCGTCTCGGTCAAGGGCATCGCCGACGCGTGGGGCGTGGTCAAGAACCTGCTCTCGGAAATGGGTCGCCCGAAAGTGATGGTCTACGTCGCCGAGAAGATCGACAAGGAAAAGCAGGACTCCTCGCGCGTGCAGACGCAGGTCGAGAAACTCCTGCTGAAAAATGGCTTCCTGCTGGTGGACAAGAAGCAGATCAAGGCCATCGACGAAAAGGCCATGGAGGCCGCCCTGCTGGAGAACAAGCCTCAGAAGGTCCAGGCGATCGCCCGCCGATACGGCGCGCAGCTGTTCATTACCGGGGCCGCCAATGCCCGCCTCGGGCAGACCAAAACGGTCTACGGCGTGAAGCTTCATCTCTACGGAGCGACCACCGAGCTTCGCTGTTTCCGCACCGACACCGCCCAGATGCTCTCCTCCCAGAGCGCCTCGGGGTCCGGCTCGGATCGCATGCCCCTCAACTCCGCGAAAAAGGCTCTCTCGCAAACCGGCGAGAAGATCGGCCCGGCCATTCAGTACGACATCCTGAAGTTCTGGCAGGACGTGCTGGAGGGCAAAGGCGAGGTGCAGTTCGAGATCTCCGGCGGGAACTTCGTGGTCTTCCGTAAAGCGAAGAAGGCCCTGCCGGACGTCAAGGGCGTCAAGGAAGTCAGCGGTAAATTCCACGCCAAGACGGCGATGTTCTCCATCGAAGCCGACTGCAAAGCCGAGGTGCTCGCAGAGCGGATCATGGACGCGATGGACTGGGTGGAAATCACCGACGTCTCGCAGAACGTCATCAAGGCGACGTACAAGAAGGGGGACTAGTT
>CAZYIH010000148.1:0-2700 GCA_964646915.1 uncultured Planctomycetaceae bacterium
CAGGAACTCGATCGCGTCGCGGGCATACTGGATCCCGCCCATCCCGATGATCGGCACGCCGGCGTCGCGGGCGACCTGGGTGTAGACCTGGTGCACCATGCGAACGGCGATGGGACGGACCGCCGGGCCGCTCAGCCCGCCGGTGGCGTTGGCGAGGATGGGCTTGCGTTTCTCGATATCGATCGCCATCGCGGTGAATGTGTTGATGAGGCTCAGGGCGTCGGCTCCGCCACGGACGGCCGCCGCCGCGGTGGTCGTGATGTCCGTCACGTTGGGCGAGAGCTTCACGATCAGGATGTTCTTGCCGCTGACGCCTTTGATCGCGGCGGTGATTTCCTCGACGGCGGAGGGGTCCACACCGAACTGGATGCCGCCTTCCTTGACGTTCGGGCAGGAGATGTTCAGCTCCAGCCCGCGGACGATGTCCACCTCCTGCAGCGCCTCGGCGACAGTGGCGTAGTCTTCCACGGTGGTTCCGGCGACGTTCACGAACACCGGCAAGCCCAGCGATTCCAACTGGGGAACCTTTTCATCGAGAAACCGCGTGAGTCCGACGTTCGCCAGGCCGATCGCGTTGAGCATGCCCGCCCGCGTCTCAACGATTCGCGGATATTCATTGCCCAGGCGCTGCTCGCGACTGATGGACTTGGTCACGAACGCCCCGAGCGTGTGGAGGTCCACGAAGTCGGCGTATTCGTCGGCGTAGCCGCAGGTTCCGCTGGCGGTCATCAGGGGGTTGTCCAACTGCACCCCGGCGATGTCGACGGCCAGCGATGGCGATGTGAATTCGGTGCTCATGAGGCGTCCTTGCCCTGGATTCGTGCGATCGCGTCGGCGACTTGCCGGGCGTCGGTGTCTTCGACGATCTCCACCGCGCCCAGTTGCGTCGGCAGGATCATGCGTACCTTGCCCCCCATCGTTTTCTTGTCGTGCTGCATCAACTCCCACAATCGCTCAGGGTCCAGATTCGGCCAGGTCGTCGCCAGCCCCAGCGAGCGCAACACGTGGGTGAGCCGGTCCACGAGCGATTCGTCGATGGTTCCCCGCAGCCTGGCCATTTCGCAGCAGGCGATCATACCCAGTGCCACGCCTTGTCCGTGCGTCATGCCGCCATACCCCTCGGCCGTCTCGATGGCGTGGCCGACGGTGTGCCCGAAGTTCAGGTGGGCCCGCACGCCGCTTTCCCGCTCGTCTTCGACCACCACGGCCGCCTTGATGGCGACGTTCCGGGCGATCAGTTCGGTCATGACCTCGCCTTGGCAGGAGGAGATCGCCTGGGCATTCTGTTCGATGTACTCCAGCAGCGACGCGTCCCGGATGAAGGCGTGCTTGACGCACTCGGCCAGTCCGCTTCGCAGTTCCTCGGCCGGCAGCGTGCCCAGGACGTCCACGTCGATCAGCACGCCGGAGGGTTGATGGAACGCGCCGATGAGGTTCTTGCCCGCTGCGTGGTCGACGGCCGTCTTGCCGCCTACGCTGGCGTCCACGTCGGCCAACAGGGACGTGGGAACCTGCAGGAAGCGCATCCCCCGCAGTGCGACGGCAGCGGCGAACCCCCCCATGTCGCCCGCGACGCCCCCGCCCAGCGGAATCACCAGCGTGCGGCGGTCGACGGCGGGGAGGATGGCGAACAGCTCGTCCAGAATCGCGCCGAGCGTGTCGAGGGTCTTGTGTTGCTCGCCGGCGGGAAAGTCGATCAAAGCGGCCCGTACACCGGCGGCCTTCAGCGAACGCATGACGGCGTCTGCGTAGAGCGGGCCGACGTTGCTGTCGGTGATCACCACCGCCGAGCTGACGCGGTCGGTCTGGGAGGCCGACGGACCGACCAGCTCCAGCAGGCCCGAGCCTACGTGTACGTCGTAGGACCGTTTGCCGAGGTCAACGCGAATCGTCTTGGTCATCGGTATCCTCGGTGCGAACCTTGCGAATGTGCTCCTCCGCTGCCGACGCCAGGTCCGGATCGACCGACCCGTCGACAGGCTCCTGATCTTCCTCGTCATCCCCGTCCTGGTCCAGTTCCTCGCGGAGCGGGACGTATTTGGCGCGGTCCCTGCCCGACTGCCGGGCGTAGTTGCGGTAACGTTTTACCATGCGGAACAGCAGCGCCAGGCCGATCAGCCCGGCCACCGCCACCGCGAATACCTGGTAGGGAGACCAGCCCGGCTCGACCGTGCCGCGGTCCACGAACTGCCACGCCACCACCGCCGGGTACAGGCGGGGTTCGCCATCGCGGTCGGTACCCTTGTAGACCTTGTAAAACAGCCCGGCGATTCGCGCCTGACGGTAATGGCCCTGCGTCTGGCCGGTGTCCGACTCGATCGGCGTGCCGAGAAACTCGTTGGGATCCACCACGCTGAAGACCGTCAGCGGCATGGCCCGGGAGACGCCCATGTCCTTGCCGACGATGAAACAACCAAGCTGCCAGACCGTGTCGCCTTTGGTCATCCCGGGCTTGATGGGCAGATCGTCGCCGGCCACCAGCTTGTGGCGGGTCATCACGTACACGTCCAGGCGGATCGGTTGGCCACGATATTGCTTCGGATGGCGCCGCATCTTGGCGTAGCTGGGGCTTTCCAACGCCGCCAGCTCGTCGGCCGAGAACGGGGAGAGCTCCTGGGCCTTGTCCAGCAGGACGTACATCGCGTTGTGGAACAGATAGCTATCGCCGTCGCGGGTGGCGGCAAGCACCGTCCGCTGGAT
>CAZYIH010000148.1:2800-7491 GCA_964646915.1 uncultured Planctomycetaceae bacterium
CCGCGGGCTGAGGTCGTCAGCACCGCCACCATGAGCCCGGCCGCCAGGGCAGCCATCCGGTGGAACATCCCGCTTGGTGTTGGTCTGGTGTGCATGCCGGGATTCTACCCGCTCGGGCTCGACGGGTCAAAAGCCCGCCGAGGCGGAGGGAACATTCCTCGATCGATCCGGAATTACGTCCCACCAGGCGTGAAATTGCGTTTTGACTTGTTACCGGCTGCGGGGGTGCTAACATTCTTGTCTCGTGCCCATCACGGGCCTGCAAAAAATCGGTAAATTGTACACTGAGAGGATGAGCAACCCCATGGCCAGGAAACGTTACGCCCAGGTCGGTGTTGGCGGCAGGAGCAAGATGTACACCAAGGCGATCTGCGAAGAGTACTCCGAGACCTGCGAGATCGTCGCGATGTGCGACACCAACAAGGGGCGCATGGAGCTGAAAAACCGCGATATTGCCGAGATGGGTCAGCAGCCCGTCCCGATGTACGACGCAGCCGACTTCGACAGAATGGTCGCCGAGACCAAGCCCGACTACATCATCGTCACGACGGTGGACGCCACGCATCATGAGTACCTCATCCGCGGGATGGAACTGGGCTGCGACGTCATCACCGAAAAGCCCATGACCACCGACGAGAAGAAGTGCCGGCAGATCCTCCGCACCGTCGATAAGACCGGGCGCAACTGCCAGGTCACCTTCAATTACCGCTACGCTCCGCACCGCAGCCAGGTCAAAGAGATTCTGGACTCCGGGCGGATCGGCGAGATATTGAGCGTGGATTTCACCTGGCCGCTGGACACCCGCCACGGGGCCGACTACTTCCGCCGCTGGCACCGCAATCGTGACAACTCCGGAAGCCTCCTGGTGCACAAGGCCACCCACCACTTCGATCTGGTCAACTGGTGGATCGCCGACGAACCGGAGGAAGTGTTCTGCCACGGCAGCCGAAAGTTCTACGTGCCCGCCACCGCCGATCGGCTGGGCCTGACCGAACGGACCGAACGCTGCACCACCTGTCCCCACCGCGAGGGGGACTGCCCCTTCGTTCTCAAGCTCGAAGAGAGCGACAATCTCAAGGAGATGTACCTGGACAATGAGGAGGAGGACGGCTACTTCCGCGACCGCTGCGTGTTCGGCGAGGCGATCGACATCTGGGACAATATGTCCGTCAGCGTGAAGTACGCCAACGGTGCCCTGATGAACTACTTCCTGCATACCTTCAGCCCGTGGGAAGGCTATCAGATCGCCTTCAACGGTTCGCAGGGGCGGATCGAGCACGGCAGCACGCAGTTCTCGTATATCTCCGGCGAGCAGGAAAGCATGGCCCCGGGACAGGTCAAGCGGGAAGGGCAGTACACCACGATCATGCCCCACTTCAAGGACGCCGGGGAGTTCGAGTCCGTGGAGATCCGCAAGTCTGAGGGGGGTCACGGCGGCGGCGACCCGGTGCTGCTGGCGGACATCTTTGCCGAGAACCCGCCGGCCGACCCGCTGCACCGCAAGGCCAACCAGTACGACGGAGCCATGAGCATCCTCGTGGGCATCGCCGGGTATCACAGCATCGACCAGAGCAAACCCGTCAGGATCCCCGATCTGCTGGACGGGGCGCCGCTGGGACAACGCTGGTAAACCGCTCCGCCGAGACAGACGGTTCGGCTGTTCATGGAAGCCTGGAAACCGGCAGGCAAGGAGCATTTCATGCGCGACAACTTCGACATGGACAAGGCCGCCGAGTACACACTGGCCCTGATGGCGCTGGCCATCTGTGATGAGACCAAGATCGAGGGCGAGCGATTTGCCCGGACCTGGAAAGGATACGACTGGGACGTGATGGACCACTTGCACGGGAAAGGGTACATCTCGAATCCTAGGAGCAAAGCCAGGTCCGTGGGACTTACGCCCGAGGGCCTGAAGCGGTGCGAAGAGCTGTTCGAGGAGCATTTCAGGCAGGCAGGGGGCAAGCAGCCTTGTCCCGGCGATGCCGACTGAGAATGTCTGCTGTCCAGTCCAGATCGCTCAGCAGTCTCTGTGCCCTCGGTGGCCGGTCCTTCTGTGGTGTGTTGAGATTCGGAAACGCATGTTGATTTTCGGCAACATTCAGCGGTAAAGTGCCGATACAGGTACCATGCACCCGAACCCCCTTCAGCTGGCTGCGATGGTGGCGAACGTGCTGCCGCGGGCGGTGTTGGTGGTATCCCGCCGCGGCGAGATCCTCTATCGCAACACGACTGCCGACGCGATGCTCCCCCCGGGGCGGCATCCCAGCGAGGTCCTTCGCCCCATCCCCCACGACGCCCGCGCGGGCAACGCGTCTCTGGATGGGGTCTGGAGCGACCCGCCGCCGCCCGGCCAATGGTCTCTCATCCGTCGTCTCGCGCTGCAGACTCTCGGGGGTGGAAGCGTCCTGGCCGACGTGGCGGTCTATCGGCCGTTCGAACCGCCCGACGATGCCGAGTCCTGTCTGGTGTTCGTGCTTGAGGACGTCACCGATCACGTCGCGATGGAGCGTCGTCTCGAAGCGGCTGAGCGACTTACCACTGCCGGCGACGCCACCGCCCGCCTGGCCCACGAACTGAGCAATCCCCTCGACGGCGTGCTCCGCCTGGTCGGGCTGGCGATGCGGTCGGCCGACGACGATACCCAGCAACGTCTCCAGAGTGCCCGTGACGGCCTGTTGCGAATGGCGGACATCCTCCGCCGCAACGCACCGCAACCCGGCCGGCGTGGAGGCGCTCCCAGCGAACCGATCGCCCAACTGCTCGGTGAGGCCGTCCGCGTGAACCAGCCCCTCGCGGACAGGCAGGGCGTGGACATTGCGTTGAACGTTTCATCGACCGACGGCCAAACGCCCGTGGACGCAGCTATCTTCCAGATCGCCTGCAATCTCATCCGCAACGCCCTGGACGCCATGCCCGATGGCGGCAAATTGCGGCTGGAGGTTTCCGAGGAGCTCGGATCGATCGAATTCTCGGTCACCGACAGCGGCTGGGGCGTGTCCGGTGAGGATCTTGACGACATCTTCCTGCCGTTCTACACCACCAAGCCCCCGGGCAAGGGTACGGGTCTGGGGTTGGCCATCTGCCGGGACATCGCCAAACGCCTGGGCGGGGAGATTCGCCCGTCCATCCCGGCTGAGGGGGGCATGCGGTTTACCGTCACCATTCCCGTCTCTTCCGATATGGACGTATTGGCCGGAGGAACCATCTCATGAACGACCGATCCGGAATCAACCATTGGTCCTTCGAAGGCGTGCGCATTCTTCTGGTCGACGACGACCCGATCATCTGCGAGTCGCTCGGGTGCTTCCTCGAGATGGAAGGCTACCAGATCGATTGCGTCTCCACGGTGGAAGAGGCCCGCCGGGAGATCGACCGCAACCACTATCGGCTGGTGATTACCGACGTGCACATCCCGGAGGAAGACGGGATGGAGCTGCTCCGCTACGTCCGCGCCACGCAGCCGGACCTGGTGGTCATCGTCATCACGGGGTACGGCAGCATCGAGTCCGCCGTCGAGGCCATGAAGCAGGGGGCCTTTGAGTATCTCACCAAGCCGATCATCGACGACGACGTCCGCATCGCCGTTCGCCGGGCACTCTCCCAGCAGGAGCTGATCGCCGAGAACCGCCAGCTCAAACAGCAGCTCCACCAGCGCTACAGCTTCGAGAGTGTCCTGGGGCGCGACCACGCGATGACGAAGGTCTTCGACGTGCTCCACGCCGCTGCCGAGAGCGCCGCGACGGTCCTGATCACCGGCGAGTCCGGCACGGGCAAAAGCCTCATCGCCCGGGCGGTTCACGCCCACTCGCCCCGACGCGACGGGCCCTTTGTGGAGGTCGCCTGCGGCGCCCTGCCCGAGACCATCCTGGAAAGCGAACTGTTCGGCCACGTCAAGGGTGCGTTTACCGATGCCAAGCACGCCAAGGAAGGCAAGTTCGCCGCCGCCGACGGGGGGACGATCTTCCTGGACGAGATCGGAACCGCCTCGCCGTCGCTGCAGATCAAGCTCCTGCGACTGCTCCAGGAGCAGCAGTTCGAGCCGGTCGGCTCCAACGAGACGCGCAACGTCGACTGCCGCGTCGTGCTGGCGACCAACTCGGACCTGCGCGAGGAAGTGGAGGCGGGCCGTTTTCGCGAGGACCTGTTCTATCGCGTCAACGTGGTCACCGTCGAGCTGCCGCCCTTACGGCTGCGGGTGGGCGACATTCCGCTGCTGGCTGAACATTTCCTGGAGGCCTTCGTTCGCGAGAACGGCAAGGACATCGCGGGCTTCTCAGCCGACGCTGTGAACCTCCTGCAACGTTACCCCTGGCCGGGGAACGTGCGCGAGCTGGAGAACTGCGTCGAGCGGGCCGTCGTGCTCTGCCGACAGTCGCTGATCGGCCCGGACGACCTGCCGCCCGAACTGCTGGAGACCGTCGACGCGCCCCGGGGCGACGGCGAAATGCCCGATCACCGTGTCGCCGTCTCGGCCGATCTCTCCGGCCAGACGCTCGATGAGGTGGTTGCCGAGTCCGAACGGGCCGTCATCGTCGCCACGCTGGAGCGCAACCGAGGCCAACGTCAGACCACCGCCGACGAGCTGGGCATCAACCGCGTGACGCTCTACAAGAAGATGAAAAAGCATGGCCTGATGTGAGCGAGGGGGGCTGGGGCATCTTTGCAGGTCAGAGGCGCCGGTCGTACAAAGG
>CAZYIH010000149.1:0-7441 GCA_964646915.1 uncultured Planctomycetaceae bacterium
CCGACTGGGCGAAACGCGGAATGGGTCTCAGGCTCGCAGGGAACTCCTGCCGGGGCACGAACGTTTGAGACGGATAGCGGGGAAACACGAATTTCAAATAAGCGTTTGAAATTACGGTAAGGCCGACCTAGGATTCTTCGAAATGCATTCTTCAGACCACAACAACGCCGGCGACACCCCGGCAACTCCGCAGCCGGACGAGTTGGCAGGCACGCGCGAGCGGCTGCTCGAATCGGCGATCGCGGTGTTTGCCGAGAAGGGCTATCACGAGGCGACCCTTGCGGAGATCTGCCGGCGGGCCGACGCCAACGGTGCCGCCGCCAACTACTACTTCCGCTCGAAAGAGAATCTCTACCGCGAGGCGTGGCGTCGGGCGTTCCAGCGGTCCCTGGCAGCGCATCCGGTCGATGGCGGTCTGCCGGCGGATTCCACGCCCCGTCAGCGTCTCGAAGCGATGGTCCACGCCATGGTCGCCCGCGTCGCCGACCCCCGCAGCTGTGAGTTCGACATCGTCCGTCACGAGCACGGGAGCCCGACCGGCCTGCTGCAGGAGATCATGCGGGAGAGCATCGAGCCGCTGCGGCTGTACCTGCGGGAGATCGTTCAGGACCTGCTCGGGTCGGCCGCCACGCCCGAGGATGTGCAGCTCTGCCAACGCAGCACGATCGCCCAGTGTCTGCACATGATGATGCTCACCCGCCCCCACAGCCGACACGTGGGCCCACCCCCGCTGGAGTTGCCCAACCACGTGGTGGCCGACCACATCGTGCGATTCAGCCTCGCCGGAATCGCCGAGACCCGCCGACGCGCCGGATCAAACGGAAAGGCCCGGGCGAATGACAGATCGTGACCGACCATTGAAACTGCTCTGCCATGGCAGGGGAGCGTGGATTCTCCTGCTGGCGACAACGGCCATGATCTTTGTCGGCGGGTGTCTGTCCGGCCGCGCCGAGGTGGGCGCGCCCGCGCCGCTGCCGTCGGCATTCTCGGCCGACGGAAACGCACCGCTATTGAAACGGTGGTGGACCGCCTTCGACGACAAACAGCTCAACGCCCTGGTGGCCGAGGCGATGGAGGAGAATTTCTCGCTTCGCGTCGCCTGGGATCGCCTGCGGCAGGCACGGGCGATCGCCGCACGCAGCGGGGCGCCGCTTTGGCCGACACTGGACGGAACCGGCGGCGCGGGGCGAACCGTTCGCCGGACCGACACCGGACCGTCGGCCGGCAGGACGTACACGACCGATCTCTCGCTGGGATTGGCCGTCCGTTACGAGGTGGACCTGTGGGGCCGGGTTCGCGCGTCAGCCGACGCGGCGCTGCTGGACGTGGACGCCTCGGCCGAGGACGTCCAGGCCGCTGCCATCACGCTGGGGGCGGACGTGGCGCGGACGTGGTTCCGCCTGGTCGAGCAGCGGCGTCAGCGGACGTTGCTCATCGAGCAGCGACAGACCAACGAGCAGGTCCTGGAGATCATCACGCTGCAGTTCCGCCGGGGCAAGGTGGGCTCTTCCGACGTGTTGCAGCAGCGTCAGCTGGTCGAGTCGTCGGCCGGCCGAATTGTGCAGGTCGAGAGCACCATCGCCGTGCTGGAGAATCAACTGGCGGTCCTGCTGGGGCGAACGCCGGGGGAGCTGCCAGCCGCTGGGAGCGGGTCGCTGCCCGGTGTTCCACCGCTGCCGAGGGCGGGGGTCCCGGCGACCTGGCTGACGCGTCGGCCGGACCTGCGGGCCGCGGTCAGGCGCATCCAGTCCGCCGACCGGCGTGTTTGGGCTGCCCGGGCCGACCGACTGCCCCGTCTGGGGGTGACGCTCAACGCGTCCACCAGTGCCGAGCAGGTGCGCGACCTGTTTGACAACTGGCTGGCGACGATGGCGGCGAACCTCACCGCACCGCTGATCGACGGCGGGCGGCGGGTGGCTGAGGTGCAACGCACCCGCGCGGTACTCTCCGAGCGGATCAACGCCTTCGGGCAGACCTACCTGGCGGCGATGGCCGAGGTGGAAAACGCCCTCGTGCAGGAGAACCGGCAGCGGGAGTACGTCCGGAGCTTGGCCCGTCAGTTGGACTTTGCCCGACGCGCCACCGCGAGGGTTCTGGACAGCTACCGCAAGGGCACGACGGACTTTACGCGGTATCTCACGACTCTACGCAGCTACCAGGAGCTCCAGCGGACGCACTTGGCGGCGCGGCGCGATTGGCTGTTGTTCCGGATCGACCTGTACCGGGCCTTGGCTGGCGGCTGGGAGCTGCCCGCGCCGGTGGAGGCGACCATCGAGGACGTGACGGGCAAGCCCCCCCACAAGACAACGCCCGACGAGGGCGACGAGGCGAACGAGAATGACTGAGTCCACGAACCGGAATAAATCGACCCCCGCCGGGCAAGCGGCGGAAGAGACACCCCGTCGGCCTTCCTTCCGTCGGAGGCTGCCCGGGCTGCTGGTGGCGCTGATCGCGCTGGCGGCGGCTGTGGGCGTCTCGGCGTATTGGCTGATGAACCGCCCCAAGCCGGACCGTCGGGCCAGAACCAAGCAGACGACGCTGGTATCCGTGCGGGCCGTCGCGAAGGAACCGCACAAGGTGACGATCTCCGCGCTGGGAACGGTGATGGCCTCGCGCCGGACGCGGGTACCGGCCTTGGTTTCCGGCGAGGTGGTGGACGTCCGCGAGGGGTTCGTTCCCGGCGGACGGTGCGATGCCAACGACCTGCTGGTGGAGATCGACCCGACGGACTATCAACTGGCGGTGAAACAGGCCCGCGCGACGCTCGCGCAGATGGAGGCGAAGGTGGTCGAAGCCGACAGCCTGGTCAAGCAGCGCGAGGCGGGTATTACCCAGGCGCGGACGCAATTGGCGCTGGAGAAGGCCCAGGGGCAGGTCGCGCTGCGGGAGTACGAGTTGCTGGGCGAGGAACTGGACCCCAACGACGAACGATTGGTGTTGCGGATGCCCCAGCGCGAGGCGGCGGAGGCGGCCGTCGCGGTCGCCCGGGCGGCGAAGGAATCGGCGCTGGCGATGCTGAAGGCGGCGAAGTCCAACCGTGACGCCGCGCGGATCGGCTTGGACCAGGCGCTGCTGAACCTCCGGCGGACCAGCGTCCGCGCCCCGTTCAACGCGATGGTCATCGAGCGTCACGTGAACCTCGGCAGCAGGGCGGTTGGCGACGGGGCGGTGGCCACCGTCGCCGGTACGGACAAATGGTGGGTCGAGGTCTCCATTCCGGTGGATCAACTGGCGTGGCTGGACGTGCCGGGCTTCAACAGCCAGCGCGCTTCGCCCGCGAAGGTGTACTACGACGCGGCCTGGGGAAAGGGGGCCCATCGCGACGCCCTGGCCGACCGGCTGCGGGGATCGCTCGAGCCCCAAGGACGCATGGCGCAGCTGCTGGTGGCGGTCCCCGATCCGCTGCACCTGGAGCGGACGCCCGGGCAGAGGCGGGCGTTGCTTTTGAATTCGTACGTGCGGGTGGAGCTCATCGGGCGAGAAACGCCGCCGGCAGTGCGCGTCGAACGAACGTCCCTGCGCGAGGGCGACAGGGTCTGGGTGATGACCGACGCGAACACCCTCGCCATCCGCGAGGTTACCATCGTGCTGGGCGGCGACGAGTATGTCTACGTGACCGACGGCCTGGCCGACGGCGATCGGCTGGTGACCTCGGACATCGCCACGCCCGTGGAGGGCATGCCCCTTCGCCTGACGAAGACCAGAGGAACGACCCGTCCGGGCGGGAGCGGCCGCGATGAGTAACGACCTCCAGCCCCGACAGCGCGGCCCGATCGCCTGGATGGCCGGCAACTCGGTGGCGTCCAACCTGGTGATGCTCATGTGCCTGGTGGGGGGCTTTCTGGCGTTGTTGAACGTCAAGCAGGAAGTCTTCCCGGACATCCAGCCGGACATTGTCACGGTGACCGTTCCTTACCCCGGGGCGAGTCCCGAAGAGGTGGAAGAGGGGGTCCTGACGAGCATCGAGGAGGCGGTCCGCTCGCTGGATGGCGTGGACGAGGTGACCTCGGTGGCCCGCGAGGGCAGCGGCACGGTGAACGTGGAGGCGCTGCTGGGGGCCGACCTGCAGAAGCTCTCCCAGGACGTTCAGAACGAGGTGGATCGGATCACGACGTTCCCCGACGAAGCGGAAGAGCCGGAGGTTCGCATCGCCACGCGGCGGCGGCCTGTGCTGAGCCTGCTCCTGGCGGGGGAAGTCCAACCCACCGTGTTGCGTGCACTCGGCGAGCAGGCCCGCGACATACTCCTGCAGGACCCGAGCATCACACAGGTTGATCTCACCGGCGTACCGGACCTTGAAATCGCCGTGGAAATCTCCGAGCAGCAGCTCCGCCGATACGGGCTCACGCTGCGGGAGGTGGCCGCCCGAATCCGGTCGGCGTCGATCGATCTGCCCGCCGGCGGGCTGGACACCGCTTCGGGCGAGATTCTCGTGCGTGTCAAGGAGCGGCGGGACTACGGCAGAGAGTTCGCGCGGATTCCGATTATCACCACCGCCCAGGGCGCCGTCGTGCGACTGGGCGAAATCGCGACGATCGACGATGGCTTCGAGGATACCGACCGCTACACGCTGTTGAATGGTAAGCCTGCCGTCGAGCTGGAGGTCTACCGTGTGGGCGATCAGACCCCGCTGGACGTCTCGGCGGCGGTGCATGAGCATATGGACGAGATCCACCAGACGCTCCCGCCCGGCGTGATTGTTGAGATCCAGAGGGACCGTTCGACCTACTACCGACAGCGCGTCGAGCTGCTGCTGAAGAACGGAGCCATCGGGCTGGCGCTGGTGCTGGTCGTGTTGGGGCTGTTCCTGGAGGCCCGCCTGGCGTTCTGGGTGATGATGGGCATCCCGATCTCGTTCCTCGGTTCGTTCCTGATTCTTCCGAGTACGGGTGTGACGGTCAACATGATCTCCCTGTTCGCCTACATCGTGGCGCTGGGGATCGTGGTGGACGACGCGATCGTCGTCGGCGAGAACATCTATCACTACCACCAGGAGGGCATGCCCTTCCACCAGGCCGCCGTCAGGGGCGCCCGCGAAGTGGCGATGCCCGTGACGTTCTCCATCCTCACCAACGTCGTGGCCTTCATGCCGATGCTGTTCATTCCCGGCGTGACGGGCAAAATCTTCATGATGATCCCGGCCGTGGTCATCACGGTGTTTGTGATCTCGCTGGTGGAGAGCCTGTTCGTTCTGCCGGCGCACCTGGCTCATCAGAAAGACCGGCGTCGGTACGGGTTGGCTGCGAAGTTCCACAACGCCCAGCAGCGGTTCAGCCGGGCGTTCACCAACTGGGTGAAAAATCGCTACGGCCCGTTCCTGGAGTTCTGCCTGCATCATCGCCTGGTGACGGTGAGCATCGCCGTAGCGCTGCTGCTTGCGAGCATCGCCTACGCCGCCAGCGGACGGATGGGCTTCCAGCTGTTCCCGGTGGTGGAGTCCGACCGGTCCGAGGCGACGGTGGTGCTGCCGTACGGCGCACCGGTGGAGAAGACCCAGGCGGTCCTCGATCGTATCGAAGCCGGCGCGAAGGAAGTTCTCGCGGAAAGCGGTCGGCCGGAACTGGTACAGTCCATCACCACAGACGTCGGTCGCGGCGGCAGCCACACCGGACGGGTGCGCGTGGAGCTGGCGGAGGCGGACCTCCGCAGCGAGATCATGAGCACCTCGGAGTTCACCCGTCGCTGGCGACAGGCCGTCGGCGAGATCGAGGGGGTCGAGTTCATGAAGTTCGCCGCCGACTCGGGCGGGCCGGGCAGCCGGGGTCGTCCGGTGGAGGTGCAGCTGTCTCACCGTGACATCGACGTGCTCCGCGACGCCAGTCAGGAGCTGGCTTCGGAGGTCGAGACCTACCCGCGCGTCAAGGACGTGGACGACGGTTTTCAGCCCGGCAAGCGGCAGTTGGATTTTCAGCTGACGCCCGCGGGCAAGGCGCTTGGATTAACGGCCGCCGAGGTGGCCCGCCAGGCGCGGGCGGCGCTGTACGGGGCTGAGGCGCTCCGTCAGCAGCGAGGCCGAAGCGAGATCAAGGTGATGGTCCGTCTGCCGCAAGAGGATCGCTCGACCGAGCAGACCGCCCGGGACCTGATGATCGCCACGCCCGCGGGAACCTACGTGCCGCTGCGGGAGGTGGCCACCATGGAGCGAGGCAGGGCGTACACCACCATCGACCGGCGTAACGGTCGGCGAGTGGTGACGGTCTCGGCCGACGTGACACCCCGCGCCCGGGCCGGCGAGGTCCTTGGCGATCTGCAGTCCACCGAGCTGAAAGATCTGACGACGAAATATCCCGGTCTGACGTACAGCTTCGAGGGCGCCCAGGCCGACATCGCCGAGAGCATGGGCTCGCTGAAGGTGATGTTCGCGGTGGCGCTTCTGGCGATCTACGCGATGCTCGCGATTCCGTTCCGCAGCTACGCCCAGCCGTTGATCGTGATGGTGAGCATACCGTTCGGCATCGTCGGGGCGTTCGTGGGGCACCTCATCATGGGCTACAGTCTGGCGATTCCCAGCATGTTCGGAATTGTGGCCCTGGCGGGCGTGGTGGTGAACGACTCGCTCGTGCTGGTGGACTTTGCCAATCGTCGCCGTCGAGAGGACGGGATGAACTACCACGATTCGATCACAGCGGCGGGCATTCAGCGGTTTCGCCCGGTGGTGCTCACCACGCTGACCACGTTCGGCGGGCTGGCCCCGATGATCTTCGAGACCTCACGCCAAGCGCGGTTCCTGATTCCGATGGCCCTGTCGCTGGGGTTCGGCATTCTGTTTGCCACCGCGATCACGCTGATTCTCGTTCCGACGCTGTACATGTCCATCGAGGATATCACGCGCGAGGCTGCCGCCCTGAAGCGATGGCTGTTCCCGCCCCACGAGCCGACCGGCGATGCACCTGTCCCCACCGGGGTGGTACAACAGACGGAGGAGTCCGAACGTTCGTCTTAGGCGCTGCCCGATCGAACCAGACCGGGCATTGTGTGGGTGTGGGCGGCCTGGTGGCGTGGGGCTGCACCGTCGCTGCTGCGGCAGGGGCCTTCAGGGCAGGTCGAGGTACAGCTCGATGGGGAAGTTCTCGGGCGTCATCTCGCGGGTTTCGGCATGGCCGTCGAAGCAGGCGAAATTCGCCCAGCCCTCGTGGCGCATGTCGTCGGGTTTGATCATGCGGGCACCCTTGGGCTCGCCGAGATGGTTGAAGGTGGCATGGTTGGGGCTGTGCATGTCGTGGAAGCTCAGGGAGAACCGCCGGCTGCTCTCGGGTGCATAGCAGATGGATGACGGAGAGGACTTGATCTTGGTGATGTTGGTCGGCCCGTCGCTTGCGCCCTTGTAAGTGTTTTTGTCCTGCAGCGACATTCCGTTCTTGACGTTCTCCTGGACGGCATTCCAGTTGTAGGAGTTGATCGCGTAATCCAAGCCGTTGTCCGTGCTGTCGATTCCCGGGCA
>CAZYIH010000150.1:0-7355 GCA_964646915.1 uncultured Planctomycetaceae bacterium
GGGTCGACTCCGGGCGAGGTGGCCGGTGCGATCATCGCCGATTCCGACGGGGCCGCCCAGTTCGACGGTGTGGATGACTGCATTGATCTGGGCGAGCAGAACCTCTCGGGTGACAAAATGACGATCATCGCCTGGATCGATCCGGGTGATTTCAGCTCCACCGACGGCAGGATCATCTCCAAGGCCGACGGGACCTCTCCCAACCGGCACGACTGGATGATCAGCTACGAGGACGTGGGGTCGAAGTACCGCCTGCGATTCCGTCTCACCGCCGGCGGGAGCCTGCGCGAGCTTCGACCGGCCACCGCGAGACTGGAAGCCAACACGTGGCAGTTCGTGGCGGCTGTCTATGACGGTGGTTCGATGAAGCTCTACCAGAACGGTGAACTGGTCGCCGAGACCTCCCAGAGCGGGACGATTGCCACCAGTACCAGGAGCGTGTGGATCGGCGGCAACCCGGACGACCAGACGGTGCGCCCCTGGCCGGGCAAGCTGGACGAGATCGCCGTATTCGAGAAAGCACTGACGAAGGAACAGGTTCGCACCATTTACAAGGCCCGCTGGCCGGACGTGAAGGTACTGTCCTGGCTGGACTAGCCCAAGGAGCAGGGACATGAAGTCCGACGAGAAGACAATCCACGTGAAGGTCGACACCTACACCCGCCTCTGCCTGACCGTCCTGGCGGTGTTGCTGACGGTGGTGGTGTTGGGGCTGTGGGCGACGCATACCCCCGCGCCGGACTCGGCCCGGGCGGCAGAGCCGCAGATTTACGGGCCCACCAAGCAGCGGGCCAGCCTCATCGAGGAGCAGAAGCAGACCAACCAGAAGCTTGACGCGCTGCTGAAATACCTCAAGAGCGGCCAACTGAAGGTTCAGGTCAAAGACGACAAGGACGCCGATGTTGTTCCCGTCGGCAGGCCAAAGAAGGATACGGGAGGGAATGATGGCAAGATCATCATCCGAAAGACCGATCGCTGAGCGGGCGCCGGCATTTACGCTGGTCGAGATCCTCGTGGTGATCGTCATCCTGGCGATCGCGGCGGCGGTGGTGGTGCCCAACCTGGGCAGCGCCGCCGACATCCAGGTGCTCTCGGGCGCCCGTCGAATCGCGGGCGATCTGGAGTACGCCCAGAACTACGCAATCGCCACGGGCGACTCCGTGACGATCTCATTCCGCGACAAGGACGACCCCAACGCCAATTCTTATGTCGTGAGTAACACAAGTGGCACCCTTACTCATCCGATCAATAAGACGGACTACGTAATCGTCTTCTCGTCCATTGACGGTATGAGCGGCGTCTCGATCGATTCGGTCAACTTCGACGGCAACTCGAACGTGACGTTCGACGCCCTCGGCGCGCCGAGCAATGCCTCCGACGGCACGGTGACGCTCAGCAGTGGCAGCGATACATACAGGATCACGGTTGTCCCGGTCACCGGTCGGGTGCTCGTGACGTCCAATTAGTTCCCGGGAAAGGCTGGTCAATGCTCGACTTTCTGACAAAAAGAAAGGTCTCCCCGATCGCGCTGGATCTCGGGTCCACAGCCGTTCGGCTGATGCAGATCATGCGCGACGGAGACGATCTGCGCGTGACGGCCTCGGCCGAGGGACGATTGGATGGCCCGTTGCCCGAGGACCCCAAACAGCGCCGGGAAGCACTGGCAGCCAAGATCTCCTCGCTCCTGAAAGACGCCCCCTTCCGCGGACGATCGGTACTCAGCGCCCTGCCTTCCCACGGGATTCACATTAAAAACATTCGTCTGGCCAGGCAGGATCCCGCCGCGATGGACGAAGCGGTCCTCGCCGAGGCGGCCGAGCGGTTTTCGTTCGCGATCGGTCCTGATCAGTTGCGGTACATCAACGCCGGCGCGGTCAAGGATGGCACGGAAGTTCGCGACGAGATCGTCATGATCGCCACGCCGGCCGACGTCGTGGAAGAACATCTCGCCATTCTCCGGGCCGCCAGGTTGGTTCCGGAGTGCATCGAGACCGAGCCGACCGCGCTGTTCCGCGCCTACGAGCGCCGGCTCCGACGTCGCAGCGACGCCGAAACGGTGACGGTCACCATCGACGTCGGCGAGAGTTCGACGCGCCTGGTGGTCGCCAAGGGACGCCACATCCTGTTCCTCAAACGCATCGACATCGGCGGGGCGGACCTGGACGAAGCGGTCTCCCAGCAGCTGAACCTGACGGTGGACGAAGCCCACGAGCTGCGCCACCAGCTGATGAGCAAGGGCGATCAGCCTCGCCCTCAGCGACGCACGATCGACCTCAACGGCGAGAAGGACGAAGCCTCCCAGACATACTGGGCGGTGTACGACGGCATGCGGGAGAAGGCCATCAGCCTGGCCCGCGAGATTTCGCTCTGTCTGCGGTATTGCTCGGTGACGTTCCGTGGGTTGCGGATGGACGATATCACCCTCGCCGGCGGTCAGGCCCACGACGAGGCGTTGGTGGAAGTGTTCACCGAACATGTGGGAGGGCGATGCGAAGTGGGTCGGCCTCTGCAGGGGATCGACGTATCCTCCAGCGAACTGCAGGCCGAGCGGCGCGGTTCGTTGAGCGAGTGGAGCGTCTGCACCGGGTTGGCGGTTCGGGGGCTGGAACTCTTTGAGACACCGAGGGAGCACGGGCATGCACAACATCGACTTTCTGCCTAGACGCATCAAACACCAGCGACGCAAGCGCCGGCGGCGCGTTCGCCAGATGGGCGTGCTGTGCGCGTGCGTGCTGATCCTCATTGCCGTGGGGTTCCTCCGCCAGCAGGGCGTCGCCGAAGCCCGGGCCGAGTGGCAGCAACTGGATCGTCAGGTCCGCCAGGTGCACTCGCAGCTGTCTCTGCGCGAGGAGCTCGAGAAGGAATGGAACGAACTGGTCCGCAAACAGCAGATCTCCGAGCAGTTCGACACGCGACTGACCGCCCGGGACGTTCTGGCTGAGCTGGGACACCGCCTGCCGGAGAGCATGGCGTTGACCGACCTCAGCCTGGAGGCCGACAGCGTCCTGCTGGACCCGGCCAAGTCCGCCAGCGTGCTGACGAGCTCGTCGGGTCGGGCCACCGCGGTTGCCCCGCCGGCGACGGCACGGCAGCGGATCACGCGGATTCGTCTGGTGATTACGGGGCTGGCCCCAAGCGACGTGGACATCGCCAACTTCGTCGGGCAACTCGCGTCCAGCCCGCTGTTCGAGGACGTGAACATGGGCTACACCCGCGAGATCCAGTACCAGGGTCGAACGGCCCGGCAGTTCAAGGCGACCTGTTTTACCGCCCGTTGACCGGAGGAGACGCCAAGCATGAACCATCTGAGTCGAGACAACCTGGTCGTACTGGGCATCCTCGCGTTGCTGGTCGCGGTGGCGGTTTTCGGCGTGTATATGCCCCAGGCCTCCCAGGCCGCCGAATATGAACGGGCGATTCACGCCGATCAGGTGAAGATCGAGCAGACCGAACACCAGATCTCCGTCGTGCCGACAATGGCCCGGCGGGTCGAAGCGATGAGGCTGGAATACAAGGACTTCGACCGCAAGTTGCCCAAGCGAAAGGAGCTGGGCGACTTCCTGCGTCAGATCAACGCCTCGCTCGCCGAGCAGGACCTGGCCAACAAGATGATTCAGACCGGTCAGCCCTCCGCGGAGGGACGCTTCCAGCGACTGCCCATTACCATGCAGTTTTCGGGCGAGTATCTGCCCCTGTGCACCTTCCTGGACCGCATGGCGAAGACCAGGCGCTTGGCCCAGGTGCGCCAGTTGAGCATTACCCGCGACGAGAAGGGCAAGCTCGACATCGATCTGCAGATGAACATCTACTTCAAGGAAAGCTGACCCATGCCCGGACCAACCCAAAAACAGTGGACGTGGCAGGAACGGCTGATCGCCGAACTCAGGCACGACAAGAAAAAGGCTGTGCTTCTTGGCGTGCTGGCGATTGTCGCCGGGGTGCTGATCCTTCAGCAACTCGCCGGGGCCAGCCCCGCCGAGACCAGCGCGTCGGTCACGCCGGTTCAGCCGTCGGCGTCCAGCTCGGCCGCCTCGTCGGATGAGGCGCTTACCGGCGGGGCCCGCTCGCGGGCTCTTACCGATGCCGCCCGGCGACGCAATGAATACCTCCAGGGCATGGACCGCCGGATTGAACGAGATTTGTTCTTGCCGGATTCCCGGTATTTCTCGCCCCGGCAGGAGGTCGACGCAAAAGAGCCCGTCGGGGAGTCCCCCGAATTGGTCGAGCAGGAGCGTCGCAACGCGATTCGCATGCAGGCCAAAGCACTTACGCTCCAGAGCACCATCGTCGGATCGGTCCCCACGGCGGTGATTAACGGGCACGTTTTGCGCAAGGGCGACTGGGTCGGCGGCTTTGAAGTGACCGGCGTCCAACCCCGCTCGTGCACCGTACGCAAAGATGATGTCTCCGTCGTACTCAAGATGGAGTAGCTCCAACACGATGTAATCAAAGGCCTGGCCACACGAGGCGAGGCGGCACAAGGAAACCAGTCGCTCACGGAAGCGGCGTGATGTCAGTAAGGAGTTGCGTGATGAAACGTTCGCGCAGAATGAAGACTCACGGATTCGGAATTACGATCGCCGCGGCGGCACTGCTTGTCTTCGCCGCCGGGGCCATACCCCAGGAAACCGACCCCGAAGCGGCGGCCGACCCGGCCGTTGACTTCTCCGAGGCGGCCCAGCCCGCTTCCACCTCACAGGACGCCCCGGTCGGTAACACAAGCGTGGAGATGGTGCGTCCGGACACCTTCGACGTCCATGTGAAGGACGCCGATCTGCGCGGTGTGCTGCAACTGCTGGCCACCCAGGGACGCAAGAATATCATCGCGTCGCGCGGTGTCAGCGGCGATGTCACCATCGACCTGTACGGCGTGACCTTTGATCGGGCCCTGAAGGCGGTCCTCGATGCCACCGGGTATACCAAGGTGGAGAAGGACGGGTTCATCTACATCTACACGCCCGAGGAGTACGCCTCCATCAAGGAAGCCAGCCGCGAGCGCGAAGTGAAGCTCTTCCGCCTTGCGTACATCACCGCCGAGGACGCCCGGGCGCTGATCACCCCGGCGCTGTCGGAGCGGGGCTCGATTTCGCTGAGTCCTGCCGCCGCGACGGGCATTTCGACCAGTACGACCGAAGCGGGCGGAAACAGCTACGCCTCGCAGGATCTGCTGATCATCAACGACTTCCCGGAGAACCTCGAAAGGGTCGACTCCCTGCTCAAAGAGCTCGACGTCCGCCCGCAGCAGGTGGTCATCGAAGCCACCATCCTGCAGGCCAAGCTCGATGAGAACAACGGGCTGGGGATCGACTTCACCGCGCTGAGCGGGGTGGACTTCCGGCAGCTCAACGGGAGCACGGACTTCTCCGGTGTGACCACCGACGCCGCCAGCGGAGATATGCTGGACAATCAGATGATCGGCCTGAGTACCGGTTTCTCCAGCAATGTCAGCACCGGCGGCCTGCAGTTCGGGTACGTCAACAACGAGATCGGGATGTTCCTCCGTGCCCTCGAGGGCGTCACGGACACCACCGTTCTGGCCAATCCGAAACTCATCGTGCTCAACAAGCATCGCGGGCAGGTGGGCATCGTCAAGCGTGACGGCTACCTCACCACGACCGTGACCGACACCGTCGCCACCCAGACGGTGGATTTCCTGGAAACGGGCACCATGCTGGTGGTTCGGCCGTTCATCGGCCGAGACGGGTTCATTCGCATGGAGATCCATCCGGAGGATTCCTCCGGTTCGGTCTCCCTGATCGGCAACAGCGCGCTGCCCACCGAGACCCAGACCGAGGTCACCTCCAACGTCCTGGTCCGCGACGGGCACACCATTGTCATTGGTGGTCTGTTCCGCGAGTCGACTACGACAGGTCGATCGCAGGTGCCCGGTGTGGGCAACCTGCCCTACGTCGGTTCGTTATTCCGCAGCACCTCCGACACGATCAAGCGTGAGGAAGTCATCATCCTCATCACTCCCCACATCGTCGATCAGGACGCTGCCGAAGGCGTTGGCGAACAGGTCCGTGGCGAAGTGGAGAAGATGTGCATCGGTGCCCGCAAGGGGCTCAGCTGGTTCGGTCGAGAGAAGCTCGCGATGACCCACGTCCGCTGGGCCCGCAAGGAAATCCGCCTGGGCCGGAAAGACCGGGCCCTGTGGCACGTGGACATTGCGCTGTCCTACGCCCCCCGCCTGATGGATGCGATCCGGATGAAGGAACGCCTCACCGAGCAGGAGTACTGGAACTCGAAGGTGCACGTCGGCTCGGCCCGCTACCTCCTCCAGCGGATGATCATGGAAGACATGGGCAAGCCCGCCTCGCGCATCGTTCCGCCTCATCGCGAGGGCGACGTGGACAAGATGGACGACAAGGTCCGCGAGCGTTTCGGCGTGACCAAGAGCTTGGTGGATCCGTGGCGGGGTACGCTGGAGTCCGACGAGAAGGCCATCGAACCGCGCCGCGACGAGAAGGCCATCAAGGAAGACGACGAACAGTCCAGCCATGACGAACTCATCGAGGACGAAGCCCAGATCGAGGCCGAGGCGCGTCGCCGGAGCGACGAGCCGGCCGCCCCGCAGGGCTGAGCAGCAACGGCAAGACGCCGAATACCGGGTGCCCCCGAGGCGCCCCGAGATGAACCGGGAGCAATGGAATGAAACGCTGGATATCCCTGGCCATGTTGGCTGCACTGCTGGCTGGCGGCTGTGGCGAGAAACCCGTCAGCGAGGCGAAGGTCGACGCCTACAAGCGGTGGAACCTCACCCGCGCAAAGGTGCTGGTCTCTTTGGGCGAGAAGCAGCTTTCCGTCGGCGAGCTCGACAAGGCCCGCAAGACGGCCGGTGAGGCGCTGCAGCTGAGCGAGGATTTCGTGGATGCCCGCCTGTTGATGGGCAAGATCCTCATCGAGCAGGGCCACTACTCGTACGCGATTTCGCAACTGGAGCTCTGCCGGAAGCAGGACCCCGAGCGGCCGAGTTGCTCCTACCTGCTGGGCGTGGCCCGGGAACGTCATGGCCTGCTGGATGAGGCGCTGGAGTCGTACCTGCAGGCCCAGAAGCTGGACCCCGAAAGCTTTCATCCCGTGGCGGCAGCCGGCGAAGTCCTCGTGCAGCTGGGACAGATCGAACGGGCCCAGGAACACGTCGATACGTTCCTGGCGCGAACCGTGCAGGATGACGCGTCGCTGTATGAACTGGCCGGCCGGATCGCCACCATGCGAGGCCAGGACGACCGGGCGGTGCGCCACTTCCGCAGCGCCTGCGACCTCGCGCCCGACACCCCGGGCTACCGCGAAATGCTCGGACGAGCGCAGATGGCCGGCGGCTTCCACGCCGAGGCGGCAGAGACGTTCCATCG
>CAZYIH010000151.1:0-7225 GCA_964646915.1 uncultured Planctomycetaceae bacterium
GTCGCGTCAGGGTTGGTTGGGGCGTTTGTCTTTCTGGCGGTTGATGAAGGCTCGCACGACGGGGTTGTTTCGCACGGCGACGGCCATGATGGTCTCGTTGGGCCAGAGGAAGGAGACCTCGCGGTCGAGCAGCTCGCCGCCGTAGATGGTCCCGCGGACTTTCAGCAGCGGCAGCCGACCGGTTTTCCAGGCGTGGTTCCATTCGGCGCTCCCGCCGACCACGAGCAGTCCGACGGTGTACTCGGCCCGGTTTTCGGCGTCGGTCGTGCCCTCCATATACACGTCGTACTGCGCCCCGGAGAAGATCATGTCGTTCTGGGCGACGCCGTCGGCGAAGAACGTGGCGAACCCCGTCATCGTGTCGTACTCGTATCGCTGGAGGTTCAGCTGCGGGAAGATTCCCGCCATCCATTCGGGCACAGCCCTGCCGACGATGTAGCCGTCGGTGGCGATGGTCTTGGCGGACCCCACGGGCGTCCAGGGGTAGCGATGGTCCAGGAAGTAGGCGATCGAGTCCGACAGCGATTCCTGCAGTTTCTCGCTGCGGGTGAAGAGCCCCCCGACCGTGTTGCCCGGGAAGTACTTCGCCAGCTGGGGCTGAATCTCCGGCGTGCCGATGACCTTCAGCAGATCGAACGTCATCGCCACCGGCTGGGAGGGGTCGTTGGCGTCGGCATCCACCGATACGCGATAGCTGCCACCGTTGAGAATCGCGGCGATTTTCGCAGTCAGCTCCCCGCCCTCGGCCCTGACGTCGGCGCGAAGCTGCATCATGTCGTAGGTCTGGTTCACCGAAACGTCGGTGGTGCGCAGCGTTTCGACGTCGGCTGACAGCGCGACGTTCATCTGCCGCAAAGGCCCGCGAAGGCGTTTGATCAGCTTCTCAGCCGCGGTACGCAATCGTTTGACTTCGTCGGCCGACAGTTCGATGGCGTTGGGGTCGCGTGGTCCGGGCATGCCCAGCCAGTCGGCCAGGTCCGCGTCGTCCAGCGTGTCGGCCAACAGCCTCACGCGACCGGCCGGTCGGTGAGGCAAATCGGTGAGCTCCGCGATCACCCAGGCGTGATTCTCGCCCGCGCGGGCTTCGAGGTCGGTGGCTGTGAGCGAGGCGACCGACCAGCCACCCCGGGGCGACCAGCCCAGCCGCGATGCGGTCAGCTCGCCGGAGAAGGTTACCTCCCTGCCGCGATGAATCGCCCGGATGTCCTCGCCCCACAGCGTCGCCACGTCGATGCGTCCCCATCGGCCGCTGCGATTCTCAGCCTCCAGCCGGATGGAGCCATCGAGGAGGCGACCGGTCACCTCCGGATAGACGTCCGTCACTCGGCCGAGGTGGTCGCTCGCCAGCCACGCGTGCCAGGAGACCGGGCGGAAGCTCTCGGGCTCGGGCAGGCCGTCGCGCCGCAGTTGCCCCTGGACGGCGGCGTCCGCCAGCAGCCGGGCGAGAATGACCTCCTCACCGGGACCGTTCGGGTCGAGCACGTCGATCAGCAGCTCGCTGAGGGTCCACTCGGAGAGGGTGGCGCTGCCCCGTACCTCCAGCGACGCCCGGGCTCGCAGCGAGGCGGGCTTGACCAGCGGACCGATGCGGACCCGTCCGTCGCCGGCATCCAGCGTACCGCGGAGGCTCGCACCATCGGGCCCGAGCGAAACCCGGCCGGCGAGGCTGGCATCGTCGGTCATGGCGACCTCGCTCAGGGCGGACGAGAGTTCCGGCAGCAGCTCCGCCAGACCGGTCGGCCTGCCGGCGAGCATGACGTTGGCGTCCATCTTCTCCAGGGCGGCGATGGGCCAACGGACGCCGGCGGGTTGGGTCGCGCGCGGATCGTAGGTCGCCTCGCCCGAGGCCAGCAGCGTCAGCCCCCCCGCCGCAGCCGACAGCCGGGAAATCACCAACTCGCGTCGGGTCGGCCCGGTCGGGCGATCCTCCAGCGCCAGACTCAACCGAAGCGGGACGTCGGCCTGCTTGGCCCGGCCGGGGGGGCGGCCCTGGCGAAGCTGCGCCCCCGTGGCGTCGCCGGCCAGCTCCAGTTGCGTCCTGCCGTCGCTGCGTCGCAGTGTGCCCGACAGTTCCAGAGGTCCGCGGACCGACCAGCCGACCAGCCGATCGCTCAGCAACGGCGAGCGGGCGATCAGGGCGTTGGCGTCGATGACGGTGAGTTCACCGCCGAACGCGGCGTTCGGGTCGGCCAGCGGATCGGCCGGCGACGCGGTGGTCCAGGCGTTGGCGGTGAAGGCCTCCCCCGTCAGCCAGAGCTGCGCGGTCGCTGCGTCGAGCTCTGCCCGCAGCGTGAGTCGTTCGTCGGCGGGCTTGGTGAACCATGGCTGGGCGCGGATGGCGGTGTCGGTAAGCGTCGCGTCCAGGCGGGCGGATCGGCTGTCGGGATCGAGCAGATTCGCGAAGGTCACTTCCCCGCTCAGCGCGCCGGTGAGCACGGGGTCCGCTTTCCGCTCGCCCGGCCGACAGGTCAGCAGCGTCTGGACTCCGACGGCCCGCAGCGTCGCCCGTCCGCTGATGGCGGGCCAGAGCAGCGACCCCGCGCGAATCGTGGCTGCGCCATCGCCCACCCCGAGCGAGGCAGCCAGGTCGCCCAGGGCGAGAGTGCCGGTGTTCGGGTCGGCTGAGATGTTCGCCTCCAGCGAGGCGGTGAGCTTCGCGCCGAGGGGTTTGCGGAAGCAGCCTCGCACCGCCAGATCGGTCGACTCGTCCGCCTGCAGAGAGACTCGCAGATTCGGCGAGTCCCCGCCGTCCAGCTTCGCCCTGCCGGTGAGTGACCCGGTGAGGGTGCCGGCGGCTACCAGGTCGCGGGCAGCAGGCCCGAGCGACGCCAGGCCGTCGAGGTGATCCACCCGGACGGTCGCATCGCAGGTGAGGTGGGCGAGCAGGTGATGCGCCATCGCCGGCAGCGTATGGGCGTCGGGGAGTGTTCTCAGCGTTCGCACGTCGTTCCAGGCGGCGCTGCCCTCGAGGGCGACTCCGCTCCATCGGCCCCGCAGGTCGGTGAGTGTCGCCCGCCAGGTCCGGTCGTCCAGGGCGGCCGACGTGGTGAACGCCAGCGGTTCTCCGGCGCGTTTGAGCACCCTCTGGCGGTGGGTCAGTCGCACCGGGCGGGCGTCGAAGGCGAACTCCTCGACGAGCATGATCCGGTTACGGTGTTTCACGCGAAGGCGCCACTCGATGGGGCCGTCGGCGCGGTAGCCGTCGAGCAGCTGCGGCTCGCCGGTGAGCAACGCCGCCAGCCGCGATGGGTTCACCATACCGGTCAGCTCGAGCAACTCGACGGCCTCCCAGGGCTCGGGGTGGGCGGTGGTCAGCTCGGCTCTTCCGTTGACGCGGATGCTTCCGGGCAGTTCCAGGGTGATGGTCCGCAGGCGGATCCGCTCGCCGAGAGGGTCCCACGAGGCGTCGATCTCCACGCCGGCCTGGTCGATCACTTCCAGCTGCGGGCCACCGGCGGGCTGGGCGTCGAGCCGGCGGATGGACAGCTCCATCGCGGCGCGGTCCACGACGGCCTGGGGATTCATGCGGAACTCCAGGCGTCCCTGCATGTGCCCTTCCAGGCGGGTCAGGGGCAGTTGCAGCATGTCGACAAGTGCCAGATCGCCGAGGTCCACGTCGTCGAACAGGAAGGTCGCCGCGGCGATGGTACTCGGGTCGCCGGCTCCGCGGGTCAGGCGAAAGGAGATCGGCGCATCGGGCTGACCCTCCTGCACCAGGCGGGCCGAGAGCGTGAGTTCGCCCAGTCGCCGCTGGTGGCCGGCGACGAATTGCAGGTCCGTCACGTTCAGTTGCAGGGGTTTGTTCCGCCGGGGCAGGCGGACGTTGATCATCGCGTCGCGCACGGACACCCGTCGCGGCTGCGAGGCCAGATTGAGATTCGTCAGCGGCCCGAGGTTGTGCGATCCGCCCGGCTGCACGCGGGCCGAGAGCGTGAGCCCGTCGATTTCCATCCATTCCACGTCGCGTCCCAGCAGGATGTTCAGCGGTTCCATCGGCAGCCGAATGTATTCAGCGACGGCCACCGGCGGGGCGTTGTCGCCGGGGTGCGAGGCGATGGAGAGCCCCTCGACGCGGATTTCATCCCAGCTCAGCGAGAGGTCCTGGATGGTCACGTCCACGCCGGCCTGCCGCGAGAGGGTCTGCTCGACGTGAGAGCGGATCAGATCGGTCGGGGCCCACCAGGGAAGCGTCACGTACAGCCCCGCGCCGACCAGCAGGCCCCACGCGAGAAAGCGAATCGCGTGCTGCCACCACCGACGCCGACGCCACGCTCTGGCCAATCGTCGCTTCAACCGCATCTCCCCGGAATCGGCCCGGCCGGGCCTTACACGTTGAATCGGAAGTTGATGATATCCCCGTCCTGGACGGTATACGCCTTGCCTTCGAGACGGGCGTTGCCGTCGGCCTTGGCGCCTTTCATGTCGCCGGCGGCTCGGATGTGTTCGTAGGACACGGTCTCGGCGCGGATGAACCCGCGCTGGATGTCCGAGTGGATCTCACCGGCGGCCTCGGCGGCCGGCGTGCCGGCGCGAATGGTCCAGGCACGGCATTCGTCCTCGCCGACGGTGAGAAAGCTGATGAGGTTCAACTTGCCGTAGCAGGCGCGGATGAGACGGTCCCGCGCGGAGACCTCGATGCCCATCTCGGTCATGAATTCCTCGCGGTCTTCGGGAGGCAGTTGGGCGATTTCCTCCTCGATACGGGCTGAGAGGGTCAGGCAGTCGACCCCGCCGAGCTGATCGGGCGTCTCACCGCCCAGGTCGTCCTCGCCGACGTTGCGGACCGCGAGAATGGGCTTCTGCGAGAGGAACGCGAAACTGCGGATGAGCTTGTCTTCGGTTTCGCTCTGGACGGCGTCGGAAACGGGCTGCTCGTTCTCCAGCGTATCGAGGATGCGCTGCATCAGGTCCAGCTCGCGCAGGTGCTCGTCGCGGTCGCGCGTGGGCTTCTTGACCTGTTGCTGGAGCTTTTCCACGCGGCTGGTGACCTGCTCCATGTCCGCGAACATCAGCTCCGAGAGGAACTCCTCGACGTCGGCGGCGGGGTCCACGCGGTCGCGATAGGCAGGGACGGTCGGGTCGTCGAAGGCGCGCAGCACCAGCACGATCATGTCGCTCTGCCGCATGGCGGCCCAGTGCTGCTTGGCCCGCTGTCGACCGGCTTCGTCGGTGAGGTCGAACCCGGGCAGGTCCAGGAACTCCAGCTCGGCCGGCGTGGTCTTCTTGGGCTTGTAGAGGTCCGTCAGCCAGACGAGTCGCTCGTCGGGCACCTTCACGACCGCCAAATGCGGCTGATCCGGGCGCGAGAGGTCCACGTTCGACCCGCCGGCAGCGGCGACGGCGGTAAACAGCGTACTTTTGCCCGACAGTGGCGGGCCGATCAGCGCAACGCGCATGGGGGTGGTTCCTTTCGTGTGCTCAGAGATGCATCATACGCAAGGGCCGCCGGCGGGGCAATGCTTCGTGGGAGCTATCGATACCCACGTTGCCCCTTCTGCTGCCGGAGGCTATGATGGGGGCATGTTCACGGGAATCATCCAACATGTCGGAACGCTGCGTCGTGCGGCGCCCGCCCCGGGCGGGTCGCGCCTGACCATCGAGCTGGGGCCGGTCTCCGACGGGCTCGAACCCGGCGAGAGCGTAGCGGTCTGCGGGGCCTGCCTGACGGCGTCGGCCATCCGTGGCAGCGAAGCGGACTTCGACGTGATGGCCGAGACGCTGCGGGCTACGAAGCTCGGCACGCTCAGGGACGGGGCGAAGGTGAACCTCGAACGCGCACTGCGCCTGGGCGACGGGCTCGACGGCCACCTCGTGCAGGGACACGTCGACTGCGTCGCGACGGTCCGCTCGATCGACGAGGCGCCCGGCAAGTGGGTGGGTCGATTCGCCATACCGCCCGAAATGGCGGAGCAGATGGTGCCCAAGGGCTCGGTCGCCATCGATGGCGTTTCGCTGACCATCGTGGACGTGCCGGCCGACGGGTTCACCGTTTCGCTGATTCCCACGACGTTGGCGGACACGACGCTGGCGGACCTCCGCGCGGGCGACCCGGTGAACATCGAACTGGACGTGCTCGGCAAATACGTCCAGCGGCAGGTTCGGGCGATGCTGGGCGGCCGGCACAGCAACAAAGCCGAGGGGGGCGTGTCCATCGAAACGCTGCGCGACGCGGGCTTCCTGTAATGCCAGGCCCGCGGGACAAACCGATCATCGGCCTGACCATGGGCGACCCGTGCGGCGTGGGTGCGGAGATCATCGTCAAGGCGCTGTGCGACCCGGACCTCCGGCGGCGGGCGCGGTTCATGATTTTCGGCTTCTCCGAGCAGTTGGCGTACACCGCCGACGCGCTGGAGATGCAGCTGCCCTTCCGTCGCGATCATCACGAGGACATCCGCCGCTTCCCCCACGACCTGGTCGTGCTGGACTATGACGAGTTCAGTTTTCCCGTCGCCCTGCCCCGCGGTCCCAGCAAGCTCGGTGGGGCTGCGAGCATGGCCTTCGTGCAGGATGCCATCTCAGCCGCCATCGACGGACAGATCGACGCGATCGTGACCGCCCCGATCTCCAAGCAGTCCTGGACGCTGGCGAAGTTCACCAAGTACCCCGGCCATACCGAGCTGCTCGCCGACCGCTGCAAGGTGCGGCAGGTGGCGATGATGTTCGTGGCTCCGCAGTTGAAGGTGGTGCTGGCGACGATCCACCTGGCGCTGCAGGAGATCCGCAACCGTTTTACCATCGGGGCGGTCTTCAACCCGATCGACCTGGCCAACACGGCGTTGCGCGAGTGGTTCGGCATTGAGAAACCCCGCCTGGCAGTGTGCGGACTGAACCCCCACGCCGGCGAGGAAGGCAAGTTCGGCGACGAGGAATCCCGCGTGATCTCCCCGGCGATTCTGATGGCCGGCGAGGCGGGCATTCGTGTGGAGGGTCCGTTCCCGGCCGACACCGTTTTCCTGCGGGCCCTGCAGAACAAGTACGACGCGGTCGTGGCGATGTACCACGACCAGGGGCTTATTCCCATCAAGCTGCTGGCGTGGCGGGAGGCGGTCAACCTCACGCTGGGGCTGCCGATTATCCGCACCTCGCCGGACCACGGAACCGCCTTCGACATCGCCGGGAAGAACCGCGCCGACGCCGGCAGCATGATCGCCGCGATCAACCTGGCGATCGACCTGGCGGAGAAACGCGGCCTGAACAAAAAGACGACGCTGCGACGGTAGCACCG
>CAZYIH010000152.1:0-1535 GCA_964646915.1 uncultured Planctomycetaceae bacterium
GCGGAAGAACTCCGTCAACGCCCGGCCGCACTCGTCGGCCAATACGCCGCCGACCACTTCGCAGACATGATTCAGACGATCGTCGTCGCAGATGGAGTACAGCGTCCGGACCGAGCCGGCCTTGGCGTCCGAGGCGCCGTAGATCACCGCGTCCAGCCGGGCCAGTACGATTGCCCCGGCGCACATCGGGCACGGCTCGAGCGTCACGTAGAGACGACACCCATTGAGGCGCCAATCGCCGATGGCGCGGGCGGCGGCGCGAATCGCGAGCATCTCGGCGTGGGCGGTCGGGTCGGCATCGATGATGCGGCGGTTATGCTCCGCGGCGACGATGTCATCGCCCGCCACGATCACCGCGCCGATCGGCACGTCGCCCAGCTCCTCGGCCCGCCGGGCCTGCTCCAGCGCCAGTTGCATGTAGGGCTCGTGATTCACGCGAATTCGATCTCCTCGCGGATGCGGGCGGCGACGTCGGCCGGCGTTTCGTCCTCGTCCAACTCGAACCATCGCACGTCGCGCCAGCGTTTCTGCCAGGTCCGCTGCGACTTGGCCAGCCGGCGGGTGTTGATCTTGATCCGCTCGAAGGCCTCCTCGAGCGACCAGTCGCCGCGGAGGTGACGGATCATCTCGGCGTATCCCACCGCCTGGGATGCCTGGGGGCTCAGTCGCTGGTAACGGTCCAGCAGGTCGGCCACTTCATCCGGCAGCCCCATGTCCATCATCTTCTTCGCCCGTGCGTTGATGCGCCGACTTTGCAGCTCCTTCTCGCGACGCAGGCCGATGAAGACACAATCGTATCGCAGGCCTTGCGATTCCCACTGCGTCTGCAGTTGGGAAATCGGCGTGCCCGTCAGGCGATGGACCTCCAGGGCACGGATGATGCGTCGCTCGTCGTTGGGGTGGATCCGCTCAGCCGCTGCCGGGTCGACGGCCGACAGCTCGGCGTGCAAAGCGCCCAGCCCCTCACAACCCGCTCTGCCGCGAAGCTCGGCCCGCAAATCTTCGTCCGCCGACGGACCCTCGAAGAGCCCCTTGGACAGCGCCTTGATGTACAACGACGTTCCCCCCACCGCCAGCGGGATGCAGCCACGCGAGCGGATCTCGGCGACGGCAGCGTCGGCGTGTTCCACGAACTGCGCCACCGAGTAGCTCTCGACAGGGTCGGCCACGTCAATGCAGTGATGGGGGATCTCCGCACGCACCGCGGGCGATGGCTTGGCCGTTCCGATGTCCATCTCGCGATAGACCTTCATCGAATCGACGCTGATAATCTCCGCGCCGAGCTGCCTGGCCAGCTCACGCCCGACGGCCCCCTTCCCGCAGGCGGTACAGCCCAGAATGAAATACACACGTTGCATTTTGGTTGTTAGTTGTTAGTCGTTAGTGGTTAGTCATTATTTATCAATGGCTTGGAGTGGCCTGTCGGGAGCGCAATGTCTGCGATGGGTTCTCGTCATCGGGTTGAATCGCGTGGAATCCGACAACGACCAATGACCAACCACTAACGACTAATGACTAACGACTAACCACTAACG
>CAZYIH010000152.1:1635-7162 GCA_964646915.1 uncultured Planctomycetaceae bacterium
TAACCACTAACGCCTGCCGTCTCAATAATCTTCCAGTTCGGCCTGATCGTCTTCGCTGTCGTCGCCGGCGCGTCGCAGGCCGCCCAGGCCCATTTTGGCCGCCAGGCGGTAGAGCATCACGTACAGCGAGGGGACCATCAGCAGCGTGAGAATCGTCGCGAACGCCAGTCCGAAGATCACCGCCGTCGCCATGGACGCCCACCACTGCGACGATTCGCTCGCGGAGGCCCACTGCATTTTGTGGAAATCGAAGCTGATGCCCGTGGCCATCGGAACCAACCCGAGAATCGTGGTCGTCGCGGTCAGCAGCACCGGGCGAAGTCGCGTCGCGCCGGCCTGGACGGCGGCTTCGATCAGTTCCAGTCCCCGCCGCTGCAGTTGGCGGGTGTATTCCAGCAGCACGATGGCGTTGTTCACCACCACGCCGGCCAGCGAAATCACGCCCACGCCGGTCATGATGATCCCGAACGGCATGTCGAACAGCAGCAGACCGGTGAGCACGCCGATCAGCGAGAGGACCACCGTGGACATGATAATCAGCGGGGCTGAAAGTGTGTTGAACTGCGTGACCAGAATACACACGATCGCCAGAATCGCGAAGAGGAACGCGTTGCCCAGAAACGCCTGGGCCTTCTGCTGCTCTTCCTTCTCACCGGCGTACTCGATGCGGTACTTCGGGGGCAGCTCGAGCGTCTCGGCCGGGCGGATCACGCCCGCCAAGGCCGAGTCCAGCACAATGCGGTTGAATCGGCTTCGCTGCTTGTTGTCGAGCGTGTCCAGCCCCGCGCCGAGCCAGTCGGTCGCCTGGGAGGGCAGGTCCATGCCCTCCACGTCCTGCGGCCGGAACAGCGTGGTTCCGCTGAGCCCCTCCCAGAAGCTCCGCCGGCGAAGGCGCCGGTTCAGGGCGTCGATGACGGCCGTCTTGTGAACCCGGGTGAGCGTCTTCGCCTGGCGGGCGGTTCGGATCGCCTCGGTCTGCTGGTCGGTGAACATCTCGCCCAGCCGCTTCATCGCGGGCTTCTCGGCCAGGGGGCCTGCACCGTCCAGCGCCGCCAGCAGCGCAGTCCAGTCCGTCACGTCGGTAATGTAGAGCTTCGTGGGGCCGATCGTCGCCAGGCGGTCCTCGACGTCGGAGAGGACCTCCTCGGGCAGCCTGCCTTCGTTGAAGGCCGAGACGGTCAGCACGCGCTTCTGGTCGAACCGGTTGATCGTGCCCAGCCCGGGGCTGTATTGGAACTCACCCAGCGACGTGATGGGCACGGGGTTGCCCGAGAAGCTCGGGACCTGCAGGCGGATCAGGTCGCGAATGTCGCGGCGCTGCGATTCCGGCAGGCGGATCGTGATGTCGTACTCGTCGTTGAAGTCGCGGAAGCTGCCCACTTTCCGCCCGAAGACGGCCGATTGAAGATGCCCCGCCACCAACGCCGTATTCACGCCCAGACGATACGCCCGTGCCCGGTTCACCTGAAAGCTCAGCTCCGGGCGGGCCAGTTCCAGGTCGCTGCGGAGGTTCACCAGGTTGGGGACCGATTCGATCTTGTCCTTGATCTTCTCGCCATACTTCTCCAGGACGTCGAGGTCCTCGCCGATCAGCCTCACGCTGACCGGGTCGCCGGTGGGCGGGCCTTCGTTGATGCGTTCGACCTTAATGTCCGCACCGGGAATCCCGCGAATCGCGTCGCGCAGCTGCCGGAGAATGGGCATGGACGGGGTGTTGTTGGCCATCCGGATTTCGTAGTCCGGGAACAGGATGTTGATGTTGCTCACGTGCGGGCCGCTGGCCGAGCCGAAAAACGAGAACCCTCCCGCCTCACCGACGTTCGTCACGACGTTGTCGATCTGCTTGATCCCGTCGGGACTGGTGCGAAAGCGGTCGATGATGGCTTCGACTTCCTTGGTGACCTCATTGGTCCGACGGATGTTCGTGCCCTGGGGCAGCTTGATGCTCACGAACGCCTGCTTGGGGTCCAGCTCGGGGAACAACTCCACCCCGGCATTGCGGCGGGAGTAGACCGTCATCACAGCAACGAACAGCAGCACCGCCAGGATCACCGTCGTCAGGCGGTGAGACAACGCCAACCGAAGCACGTGCCGATATCCCCTCACGAACCAATGCTCGCCTCGGCCCGTGTCGGGCACCTTCCGGATGAGCACTGAGGCGATCACCGGATTGATGATCAACGCCACGAACAGCGAACTGGTCAGCGTGATGATCACGGTGATCGGCAGGTACTTCATAAAGTCGCCCATCACGTCCGGCCAGAAGATCAGCGGGAAAAACGCCGCGATCGTGGTGGCCGTGGAGGTAATCACCGGCCAGGCGACCTCGCCCGTGCCGGACATCGCAGCCTGCACGGGTCCCCGACCCGCCTGGCGGTGGCGGTAAATGTTCTCGACGATCACGATGGCGTTGTCCACCAGCATCCCCAGCGCGAGGATGAGGCTGAACAGGACGATCATGTTCAGCGTGTACCCCATCACGTTGAGCACTGCGAAGCTGATGAGCATGCTCATCGGAATCGCCAGACCCACGATGAGGCTGGACCGCAACCCCATGAACACCAGCAGGACCAGCACCACCAGCACCAGCCCCGACATCACGTTGTTTTCCAGGTCCAGTACCATCATGCGGATGTCTTTGGAGCGATCGTCGGTGAGCGTGACCGACACCTTCGCGGGCAGTTGCGTGCGGGCCTCGGCGAGGATAGCCTTGACGCGGTCGGCGATGGAAATGATGTTCGCCCCGACGCGTTTCTTGATCGCCAGGGTGACGCTGTCCTCCCCGTCCAGGCGGGAGTAGGTCACGCGGTCCTTGAACGTATCGGACACCGTCGCCACGTCCCGCAGGTAGATCAGTCGGCCGTTGCGGGAAGTCAGAGGCAGCGAGAAGAACTCCTCGGGCGTCTCGAACTCAGCCGGCACGCGAACGTTGAACTTCGTGCCCGGAGTCTCCAGCCCGCCGGCCGACCGGTTGACGTTCTCAGCCGGGATCAGACGCATCAGCTCATCGGACGTGAGGCTGTAGGCCGCCAGACGGTCCGGATCGACCTCGATGCGGATTTCGCGCTCCAGCGCGCCGAGAACATCCACTTCCAGCACGCCGGGAATCGCCTCGATCTCATCTTCCAACTCGTCGGCAATGTCCTTCAACTGCACCGGTGACGTGCCCGCCAGCGCGACCATTATGATGGGCATCTCGGCGATGTTGATCTCGGTGACGACCGGTTCCTCAGCCTCGGGGTCGATCTCGGGTTTGGCCAGGTCCACCTTGTCCTTCACCCGCTGGAGAGCGTCCTCGATCTTGACGTCCGGGTAGAACTGCACGTTGATCTGCGAGACGCCCTCAGCCGAGGTCGACTGGATCTCCTTGAGACCGTTGAGCCCGGCCAGCTCTTTCTCGATCTCCTTGGTGATCCCGTTTTCGATGTCCTCCGGGGCGACGCCCTCGTGAATGGTGGTAATCATCACGTTGGGCAGCTTCACCTCCGGGGCCGACTCCCGCGGCAGCGTGAGGTAGCTGATCACACCTGCAATGATGATCAGGAGCATCAGCACGAACACCGTCGTGCGGTTCTTGATGGCGGCATTGGAGAGAATCATCGGCTCCTACTCCTCCCCCTCTGCCATCGTCGTCGGCCGGCGGGCCGGCTGCGTCGTCGGTCCCACGGCCCGGCCGTCCACGTGCGTTTCCACGATCGGCTCACCAGGCGCCACAAATCGCTGGCCGCGCACGATCAGCCGATCGCCGGGCTGCAGCGCGTCGCCACTTTCTTCGTGCGGCAGCGCGCGAACTTCCTTGCCCTTGAGCAGATCCAGATCGATCGACACGCGAACCCGCCGCGCCCGGCCTCCATCGCTGACAAACACCGCGTAACCGTTTTCCAGGTGCACCACCGCGTCCAGCGGAACCATGATCGTCTCGGCCAACTCCCGAAGCACCAGACGCACAATGACGCTCTGGCCGCTGTGAAACCGGCCGCGATTGGGCACCTTGATCTCGATCGGCGTCGTCAGCGTCGCCGGGTCCGTCTGCACGGACTTGTACGTGATCCGACCTTTGACGTGCATCGGCCCAGCCGACGACCGGACGATCGTATGCTCTCGGCCGCCTTCTTCAAGATAGCGAATGTACTTCTCGGGCACGTTCACGGAGATCTTCATCTCGCGCGTGTCCACGATCGTCGCCACCGGCATGCCCCGCCCGACGTACTCGCCGACCTCCACCAGAAAGCGGTCCAGTATCCCGGTGGCCTTGGCGCGAATCACCGTCCGCTTGAGGTTCTGAATCGCCAGCCCATACGTCGCCTTGCTGTTGCGCAGCGCGCTGCGGGCGGCGTCCAACTCGCTTTGACCGGCCAGGCCCTTCCCGGCGAGTTTCTCCAGGCGGGCCAGCTCGGCCCGGTCGTAGGCGAGTTTCGCCTCGGCCTGTTCACGACGGGCAATGTAATCGTCCGGCTCGATCCGCATCAACGGCTGACCCTTGCGGACGAAGTCTCCCTCCTTCACAACGCCCCCCTTCTTCGACGGCGCATTGCCGTCTCGCGGCGGGCCGTAGTGGAGGATCTGCCCGGGCACCTCCGCCGAGACAGTGACCACGTCGTTGGGCTCGGCCCTGGCGTCAAGCTCGATGGTGTGCAGGACCGTCCGGGGCGTGATGATACGGACGGCGACTTCCTCCGGCCGCGTCTCGCCCGAGTCGGATTCCCGCGACCGCGGCGGCAGGAACTTCTGCACGCCGATCACCGCCACCAAGGCCACAACGACCAGCAGCATCGGCCCGCCGCGACGCAGGAGGAAGTCCTTCCCGCGGACCCGAAGCTTCTTCCAACGCGATTTGTGGGGGCGAGTCTTACTCATTCGGGGCATCCTCGATTGCAGGCGTCTGCTCGGGCTGGCGATAAGGCCGACATCCCAGCGAGCGAATGATGGCATTCTTCAGCGACTCGGCCAACTGGGGCAGGTTCGCGTCAATCAACCGCACGACATGTTGCAGGTTCAGTCCGTCATAGGTAGCCAGAATCAACTGGGCCGCCACGTCCGGATCCAGACTCGGCAGGAAGCTTCCATCCCGCACACCCTCGCGAATCAGCCCCGCCAACGTGCTTACCCACCGCTCGCGAAGCCGCTCGAGATGCTGCTTGATCGGCCCTTCACGCTCGTCCCGGGCCGCGACCGCCCAGAACTCCAGGAACAGCCTGCCGACATCTTCGTAGTCCGGCAGCCGACGCGACCATTGTGACAGAAGAGCTTCCAGCTTGTCGGCCGCCGAGCCCGACCGGACCAGCATCTCCTGCAGCCCCTGCTCGTCCTGCTGACTGATGCGATCGAGGATGCAGATGAACAGGTCGCGCTTCGACTTGAAGTAGTTGTACAGCGTCCCCTTGGAGACGCCGGCCTGCTGGGCGACCGCATCCATCGTCGCCCGGGCGTAGCCGTGCTCGTTGAACGCGCGCATGGCTGCATCGAGAATCGTATCCCGCATCTGCTGCTGGTGTGTCGGCTCGGGCATCGTCGGCCTTCCGTCCTG
>CAZYIH010000153.1:0-7051 GCA_964646915.1 uncultured Planctomycetaceae bacterium
GCCGAGAGCTTTGATCGCGTCGATCTCTTCGCGTTGGTCGTTCCATGGCCAGTCTGATCCCATCATAACGCGGCCGACGCCGTGTGCGAGGATCATCTCCTTCGCGTCGGCCGGTTCGAGGAATCGCAGGCTGAAGGACGTCTCCAGCCACACGTCCTGCCCGATGAGCAATTCGCGGACCTCGTCCCACGCCTTCCAACCGCCCATGTGCGTGCAGATCATGCGGATGCCCACGTGGCGGTCGATGATGCGTCGCAGCCGCCGGATGCCCGCCCGGTCGTCCTCGGGGTCGAAGGCGATGTCCCGCCCGCAGTGCAGCGTGACGGCCAACCCGGTCTCGACGGCAGCGGCGTAGATGGGGTCCATCCGCTCTTCGTCGGCGGCGAACTGCTGGTACATCGGATGGAGCTTGATGCCCGCGAAGCCCTCCGCGGCGACGCGTCTTACCCAGCCGCCGGCGTCGGGCGTGTCCGGGTGCACCGACGGGAACGGCTCGATGCGTTCCGAGCGGATCTCCCTGCACCAGGTGAGAATGCCCTCGGCCTGCTCGGGCCTGGTGGCGATCGGGCAGACCACCGACACGTCGATGTCCGCGCGGTCCATGGATTTGATCAGGTCCTTGACGGTTCCCTTTCCGACGGCCGACCAGTCGCCCATTTCGGAGAGCTTCTTGATGGCGCGGGAGGCGATCTTGTCGGGGAAGGCGTGGGTATGGACGTCAATGCTCATGAACAGGCTCCCGGTGGGGTTGAGTGTCGCTTCGGGGAGACCCTATCGCAGCAGGCGGCGCAGGTCAATCCGTGATGGCCCGGCGATGCGTTTGGGGCGGGGGGAAGCTTCCCGGCTGCGATGCCTCGTGGCAAGGCCGATGTATGGACGATATGATAGCGGCAGAGAGCTTGTTGAATCCGAAGGGAGCATGTCATGAAGCGGTTTGCGATGGCGGCGGTGCTGGCGGTTGCGTGTCTGTGGCTGAGTCTGTCGGCAGGGGCGGACGACGATCTGGCCAAATGGCACGGCGGGCTGAAAGTGTTCATGGACGACTCGAAGGAGTGGGGCATCCAGTGGCACGAACTGGAGATGGACTCGAAGGTCGACTTCGTGGAGAAGAAGAAGACCAAGCACGAGCTGGACATGGCCGGCACGATCCGTCATCCAGATGACGTGGACGCGGTCTGCGTGAGCAATCGCCTGCGCGTGGACGGTGCGCTGGACGCCAATGGCACGAACATTTACATCAAGGACGAGCCTCGCCGCGGGGCCGGTCATCGCAGCGGATCCTACGCCGCGTTCCACAACAGCCTGGCGAAAATCGAAGTGCACGACGCCGAGCTGCGCAAGAGCGCCCACGCCATCGAGAAACTCGGCGTGTCGGCGAAGATCGTCGTCGCCCGGCAGCGCACCAGTTCCAACCTTCCTGCCATCGTGATGGAGAAATTCACCAAGATTCACGACGACATCGCCGTGCGCATCAGCGGGCTGAAAATGGACGCGAACCGTCAGCTCACGCTCAGCGCCCAGTGCAAAAGACGGTTTGACGGGCTGAAGGGCGCGTTCATCGAGTCGGTCTATGCGTTGGACAGCGACGGCAAGCGCATCGGCGGAGGGCGGTGGACCAAGAGCGATCCGTTCAGTGACTCAGCCAAAATCACGTACAAGTTCAAGGTCGCCGATGGTCGAACGCACGCTGCTTTCGAGTTTCTCATCTGCACGAAGTTCGACACGAAGGTGTACAGCTTCGTAACTCGGGACATCTTCCAGCAGCCGCGATAGGCGGGAAACGGTCAGATGGCCAGGCCCGGCAGCAGCCCGCTCTGAGCGAGGAAGATGACAGCCGTCACCGTGATGGGCGAGAGCAGCGTGGAGTAGAACACCGTGCGTGCGGCGAAATCGGGGTGGTTGTCGAACTCCAGGCAGAGCATCATGCAATTGACGGCAGTGGGATAGCTGGTGGAAATCAGGAGCATCTGGGCGAGGAACCCCTTCAGCCCGAAGAGGTAGACCATTCCCACGCCGATGGCCGGGGCAGCCAGCAGCCGAAGCACTACGCTGAGGGTGATCGGGTAGGTCTTCCCGCCGGTTCGCACCAGTGCCAGCTGCGCCCCGAGGGTACACAGCGCCAGGGGAATGAACGCGTGCTGGATGTGCCGGACCACCTCCCAGAACGGCCGAAGGGCTCCCAGTGTGTCGTCGGCCGACTCCGGACCGATCCACGTGCGGATCTGCACGGTGAGGATGCCCGCGATGAGGGCATAGATCGGGGGGAATTTGAGGATATGCACCAGGTTCTGCTTCCAGTGCGAATCGCGTTTTCCCCCGCCTGCCGCCAGCAGGATGCCCAGCGTGAAGGTGGCGAAGTTCTGGGTAATCATCGCGAACGCCTGGAGCGAGCGTGCCTCAGACCCGAGGCCGAAACGGCGGAACGCCAGGGATTGCAGAGGCAGGCCGAAGTTTCCGCTGTTCATGAAGATCACGGTCATGAGCATGGCGTTGCGATGGTGTTTGGGAACGCCTCGCAGGACGGCCACGATCCACGTCAGCGAGCCGGCGGCCAGCATCATCGCCAGGGCGAACAGCACGACGGTTCCCACCTCGCCGGGGGTGACCCGGGCGGTGACCACCGAGGCGTAGATCACGCAGGGGATCGTGAAGTAGAAGTTCAGGTATCGCAGCGTGCGCATCTCGAGTGTGAACTTCCGCTGCAACGCGAAGCCGATGCCCGCCAGCAAGAGCACCGGCAGCACGATGAAGTAGAACACGTGCCCGAGCTGCTGTGAGAATGTCCAGACCATCGTCGCGGCCACCAATGCTCCCTGCGTGCGTTCTGTGATACCGATGAAGGTCTGACATTGTGATTGGCCGGCAGGCGAAGTGCAACCCGCTGGCAGGGAAACTCAGGGGGGGTCGGCCCGCGGAAGGCGAATTGCCGTCGAGGCGAGCCGGTAAAGTGCGGAAGTTGTCCGGCTGTGCGGCCATGAGCGTCAAAATGCGTGCAGCGCAAAATATTATTATAGCGGTCAACAGGGAATTACTCGGGTTTTTGCGGGCACGTTGCGGTGAAATCCGCAATTTCTGCTGGTGTAGTTCCGGTGAATATGGTATTCTCGCGGTACCGTTGGGGAGGACAGGATGTAACAGGTAAAAGAATTCCGAACGGACCCTTGGCGGAGCCGGGCAACTCCGCGAAACGCAGGCGACGGGCACATCGCCTGAGGAGTATATGATGTCAGACTCACAGTATCAGCCTTCCGAATCAGGGGGTTCGGCGGGCCGACGTCACGTCCTGCTGATGGACGACGAAGAGACGGTTCTCAAGGTAACCCAGCGTCTTCTGATTCATCTTGGCTACGACGTGACCACCGCGAGGAATGGCGAAGAGGCGGTCGAGGCGTATCGCGAGGCGATGGGTTCCGATCGGCCGATCGATCTGGTCATTCTCGACCTGACCGTGCAGAACGGGATGAACGGACGCGAGGCGATGGCCAGGCTGCGGGCGTTGGACCCGGACGTGCGGGCGATCGTCTCCAGCGGAAGCGATCCGGACATCAACGAGTACGCCTCCGAGGGGTTCCTGGCGGCCGCCTCCAAACCCTACCAGATCGAAGACCTCCGACGCGTCATCGAGCAGGTCATCGCGTAAGACCGGTCGGCAAGGCCATCTCGAACCAGGCCCTGTTTTGTCTTGTGAGAGGGCACTCCGTTCGTAAGAATGGACAACCCCTTGCACGCAAACCCACACAACTCGGCCCCACGGCGGGTGTGCCTGATCGGTTCCACCGGCAGCATCGGCACTCAGGCGTTGGATGTCATCGCCGAGAACCCCGGGCTGGAGGTGTGTGCCCTGGGAGGCGGAACGAACATCCGTCTGCTGGCCGACCAGGCCCGCCGCTTTCGTCCTTCGCTGGTGGCGGTTGCCAACGGCAAGGATGTCTCCGCGTTGCGGGGCGAACTGCCCGCAGGCACGGAGTTGCTCGCCGGCGAGGAGGGCCTGGTGGAGCTTGTGGCCCGCAGCCGACCGGATGTGCTGCTCTCGGCCGTCGTGGGGGCGGTGGGGCTGGAACCCACGCTCGAAGGCATCCGGCAGGGGGCGACGTTGGCGATCGCCAACAAGGAAACGCTCGTGATGGCCGGCGCGATCGTCATGCCCGCCGCCCGCGCCGCGGGTGTTTCCGTCCTTCCGGTGGACAGCGAGCATTCCGCCATCTTTCAGTGTCTCGCCAGCGGCCATCCCGCTGAAGTGCGGAAGGTTTCCATCACCGCCTCGGGCGGTTCGCTGCGCGACTGGGATGAGTCTGCCGTTGCCCGGGCCACCGTCGACGACGCCCTGAACCACCCGACCTGGGCGATGGGGCGGAAGATCACGATCGACTCGGCCACCCTCGTCAACAAGGCCCTGGAAGTGATCGAGGCGCATTGGCTGTTCGACCTGTCGGCCGACCAGATCGACGTCCTCATTCACCCCGAGTCCATCGTGCACTCGCTGGTGGAGTTCTGTGACGGCAACGTCATCGCCCAGCTCGCCCGGCCGGACATGAAACTCCCCATCGCCTACGCGCTGTGCTACCCTGATCGGCCCGACCGTCACACCCAGCCGCTGGACCTGCCCAGTCTCGGGGCGCTGAGATTCTCCCACCCGGCAGGGCGTTTTGAGCGGGGCGTCGGGATCGGGTTCGAGGTCATCCGGCGGGGCGGTTTGAGCGGGGCCGTCGTCTCTGCCGCCAACGAAGAGGCGGTCGCGGCGTTCCTGGATCACAAGATTTCGTTCGGGAGGATCGTCCCGATTGTCGAAGAAATAATGAACCGGTGTCCCAAAGCGGACGAAATAAGCGTATCTTCGCTCCGCTCGGCGGATACCTGGGCCCGGCAGGAAGTTCGGCGGGTCCTGAACGGTTGAGCGGCCCTGCCCGCGAGCCGCGAATCAACAAGACATGAAACCCCGGTTGGATTGAGGATCGAATGGACGTATTGGCATCGTCGATGATCGCAAACGTGTGGTTTGAATGGATCTGGCCCGCACTTCAGTTTGTGCTGGGGTTGGGGCTGGTGGTGTTCGTTCACGAACTGGGACACTTCCTGGTGGCCCGGAAGGTGGGCATCAACGTGGAGCGGTTCGCCCTGGGATTCGGTCCCAGGCTGGTGGGGATCAAACGCGGCGGAACGGACTACTGTCTCTGCGCGTTCCCCTTGGGCGGGTACGTCAAAATGCTCGGCCAGGAGGACTTCGCGCCGCTGGAGGAGGACGACACGCTGGATCCGAAGTCTTTCGCGGCCAAGTCCGTCGGGCAGCGGTTTGCCGTAATCGCCGCCGGCGTGGTGATGAACGTGATCTTCGCGGCGCTGCTGTTTCTGCTGGTGGGCATGATCGGCAAGAAGTTCTCGTCCCCCGTGGTGGGTGGCGTGGTTCCCGGCTCGCCGGCGGAGACGGTGCAGCTGACGTGGGACCTGCCGGCCACGGCGCCCAATGAGGTATCCCCGCCCCCGGCGAAGGGGCTCAAGGCTGGCGACCGGTTCGTGCGCTTCAATGGCGATCCGATCAACCGTTTCGACGTGATCCAGATGAACTCTCTGCTGGCCGGCAAGGGCACGGAATTCCCCGTGGTGGTCAAGCGCGACGCCAACGGGGTGACCTGGACCGGCAGGGGCAGGATCGGTCTCAAGCGGTTGCTGCTGCCCGGGACTAAGATCAAGGTCTGGAGCATGGGCATCAAGAAGCCCGCCAGCACCGTCATCGAGCAGGCGATGGACCCCTGCTCGCCGTTCAAGCAGGACGATCGCCTCGTGGCCGTGGCGTCTGAGCCCGTCGAGCATTTCTGGGACCTCGAACCGATTCGCAAGAGACTCACCGGCGAGCCAACCACAGCCACCGTCGAGCGGAACGGTAAGACGGTCACGCTGAAGATCCATCCGACCCTCACGATGAACGGCGAGAGCTACTTCGCCCTCAAGGACGGCCGACGGATCCGCGGCGAACTGATCGACCACAGCGACAACGGCAAGACGCTTGTTTTCCGCACAACCGACGGCAACAGCATCGAAGTGCCGACCGATGATCTAGCCGCTCCCGAGCCGCTGGAGATCCTCGGCCTTTCGCCGAGGCTGAAGGTGCGCGACGTGGTTCCCGGTTCTCCCGCCGAGGATGCGGGGATTCGCAAGGGCGACATCCTGGCAGGCTATGGAGATCACCTTCCGCCGACGCATCGCGACGTAACCAAGGTCAACGAGAAGGTCCTGGGCGGAAAGACCACCGCCGTCATCCTGCGCGACGGCAAGCGCCAGACTCTCACCGTCGAGCCCGCCGAGCAGGACGGGAAGGCGATGATGGGCATTCACATCGGCTACGATAACGACCATCTGGTCATCGCCGGCGTGCGGGACGGCTCACCGGCCGACGACGCCAACGAGGCGATTCTCCCGGGTGACGAGATCAGGGCAGTCAATGGCGAGGCGATCTCCACCTGGACGCAACTCTACGCCCGGCTGCAGGAGCTGCAGGGCAAGCCGGTCGCGCTGACGATTCGACGGGGCGGGGACACATTCACGGCTGAGCTTACGGGCGAACTGACCGACGAGCAGTTCTCCCCGGAGAACTTCATCGCCCAACTGGGCGTGGCCTTCCAGCCGCTACAGGTAACCGTGTCATTCAACAACCCCATCGACGCTCTGGCGTGGGGAGGCAGCGAGACACTCCGCCACATCGTGTGGGGCTACTTCACGCTGAAGGGCCTCATCACCCGGGACGTCTCGCACAAGGCCGTCGCCGGACCGGTCGGCATGGGAGACATGGCCATCAAGGTCGCCCGCGAGGGGCCGATCCACTTTCTGTACTTCATGGCCTTCATTTCGGCGGTTCTGGCGGTGATGAACTTCCTGCCGATTCCCGTGGTCGACGGCGGCCATGCCGTGTTCCTGCTCATCGAGAAGGTCCGCGGAAAGCCCCTGCCGTTGAAGGTGGTGAACATCATTCAGATCGCCGGGCTGGCGCTGCTGGGAATTGTCTTCCTGCTGCTGACCTGGCAGGACCTGGCGCGGATCTTCGGGCTGTAAAGACCGA
>CAZYIH010000154.1:0-3684 GCA_964646915.1 uncultured Planctomycetaceae bacterium
TGTAGGAGTTGATCGCGTAATCCAAGCCGTTGTCCGTGCTGTCGATTCCCGGGCACCAGAAGTACTCGTTCTCACGGATCCACTCACGCATGTAGTCCCCATCGTGGAGCTCTTCGTAGGTGAAGTCCGCATTGGCGAAATAGCGCGCAAGCGTGGGTGCCCAGAACTGCCAGTCGTTGGTCCCTTTCTTGCCCACCGCACTGTAGTCGTCCCGGGGCACCCATCCGTTGAACTCGGCGGCGTACATGTGAAGCCCCTGGCCGAAATTCCGTGTGTTGGTGGCACACTTCATTCGCTGTGCGAGACGCTTGGCCTTCTGCAGCGACGGCAGGAGAATCGAAACGAGCAGGGCGATGATCGCGATCACGATCAGCAATTCGATCAGCGTGAACGCACGACGATGGGATCTTGGAGCAAAGGACATGGTAGATTCTCGAAAAATGCAGGCTATTGAATGAAATGCGAAGTGTTCCTTGAATCATACCCGGAGCGCCTGGCCGGGGTCAAGCTTGAATATGGCGAGTGTTTCTGGGTGTGCGACGTTTTTGGCGGCTCAAAGAAGGATTGACTGACGGCGGGGCGTGCCTATAATCGCCGTCGCATACCACTTTGGGACCTCAACGCTTGCGAGAACGCTATGGATAAGCAACTCTCGACGGGCTGGTGCCTGCGGCTGATTGTCGCGGCGTCGGCCTTGCTGCCAGGGATGGCTCACCTTCACGCACAGGACTACCTCACCGAGGACGTCCACGTGAGCGGCAGGGAGCTGCACGGCTTCGTGGACGACGACGGCAGGGATGTGACCGTCGTGCTGGGCGATTTCTCGCTCCGCGCCGGCGACCGTTCACTCTCCGGGCGCGACGCGGTGCTCTGGATCGACCAGAAAACCGTCGGCAAAGTCGTTCGCCGGGACATCACCGTCTACATTGAAGGCTCGGCGGCCGTCACCGAACCGGACGGGACCAAGACCACCGACAAGTCCATGCTGGTGCATCTGCGGGCCGAGGGGCGGATGTTCGCCAACGGGCGGTTCTCCCGGCGAAAGCTCACGAATTTTCCGCTGTACGTGCGGGCGAAGAAGGCCCGCGTCCAGTCGGCCGACCGCCCGAAAAAGACCGACGTTCCCGTCCACGAGGCCCCGGAGCTGATTATCCTCTCCAGCTCCAGCGGGAAGGGCACGACGGACCCCAATCAGCCTGTCGTGGATCGGCCCGAGGACGACGAACGCCTGGCGGATACCAAAAAGCTCGACCCGAACGACCCGACGCAGCGCGTCCCGCACCGGTTTGACCCGGTGTTGTTCCGGGCGAAGACGCTGACGATGAAGCCGGCCGACCCCAACAGCGGTCATTCGCGCGTGATTGTTGCCCGCGGCGACGTGTATCTCTCGCAGGGCAACCGCGACAAGGAGATGCACCTCGAACTCCGTGCCCAGGGCGCGGTGGTGTTCACCGGCAAGCGAGTGAAGAAGGACGGCTCGCCGCTGGCGCCGCGGATCTCCTCGCTGGGCGATACCGAGGACCCCAACGAGGCCGGCGAGACCATTCACGGTGTGTATCTTGAAGGCGATGTGGTGATGACGCGCGGCGAACGGACCATGCGGGCCCCGCGGGCGTATTACGATTTCACCCGCGATCGGGCGATGGTCATCGACCCGGTGATGCGGACCGTCCAGGAGCAGCGGGATATCCCGGTCTACATCCGCGCCAGCCAGGCCAGGGTGCTCTCGGCCCGCGAGATGTGGTTCAAGGACGCGCGGATCTCCACGAGCGATTTCTACACGCCCAGCTATCACGTGGGCGCGGGCGAAGCGTATCTCATGGACAAAACGCCCTACGCCGAGGACGGCGAGCAACTGGGCGACCGGCACTGGCTGGGCGAGTTTAAGCATGTCACCTTCAACGTGCGATCCGTGCCGATTCTGTATTGGCCCAAGACCACCACCGACTTCGAGCAGGACCACACGGCGCTTCGGAAGCTGACGTTCGGGAACGACTCGAAACGCGGATTCGGCGTGGAGACCGAGTGGCATTTCTTTCGGCTGTTGGGCCTGGTCAAGCCGGAAGGCTTCGATGCCAAGCTGCATTCCGACGGCTATGAGCGGGGGGCGTTTCTGGGGATCAACGCCGATTACATTCGGGACGGCTATTCCGGCTATGCGAAAATTCACGGCATGGTCGACGAGGAGGAAGAGGACGACTTCGGCGAGGTCCGCAAGAACGTCCCGGCTCAGAAATATCGCGGCCGACTTCTGTGGCGCCACAAGCAGGAGTTCGCGGACGACTGGCGAATCCAGGCCGAGCTGAGCTACTACTGCGACCGCAACTACATCGAGAGTTTCTTCCGCGACGAGTGGTATGCAGGCAAGCCCCAGGAAAACCTGCTGTACGCCCGCAAGCAGAAGGACAACTGGGCGATCACGGGGTTGCTCTCGGCGCAGCTGAACCGCTTCGAACCCACCGCCGAGGCGGCCCCCAGCGTGGGGTTCTACCTGCTGGGCGAACCGTTCTGGGAGAACCGGGTGAACGTCTTCCACGAGTCGCACCTGGGGCTGCGGCGCTACCGGTATGGCCAGCCGCTGCCCGGAGCGACCGTGCCCTCCGACAGCCGATTCTTCGCCCGGGCCGACACGCGCAACGAGGTCAACGTGCCGTTCTCGCTGTTCGACGGCAAGGTGAACGCCACCGCCTACGCCACCGGTCGACTGACCTACTGGGGCGATACGATCGACGACGGCCAGGACGGCAGGGCGTGGGGGCAGGTCGGCCTCAAGGCGAACATGAACTTCTGGAAGATCTACCACGGGATCGAGTCCCGCCTGTTTGACGTGCATGGGTTGCGGCACATCGTGACGCCGACGATGACGGTCTTCGCCGGGGCCTCCAACGTGGCGCCCGACGAGATTTACCCCGTCGATCCGGACATCGAGCAGCACCTGCTGGAGAACGAGTCGGGCGTGGCCTTCGGCGTCCGTCAGCGGTGGCAGACCAAACGCGGCCCCAAGGGCGACCGCCGAACCGTCGACTGGATGAAGCTGAACATCACCGCCGGCTTCTTCGACAACGGACCGGACACGACCCCCGCCAACGGGCGGTTTTTCTTCTCGCGGCCGGAGTATTCCATCGGGCGCAACTTCATCAACGGCGAGTACGTCTGGAACATCTCGGACGCCACGGCCCTGCTGGCGGACGTGAACTACGACACACGCAGCGGCAAGGTGAAGCTCGCCAACGTCGGGCTCGCCCTGGAGCGCGACCCCCGCACGCGCTTGTATTTCGGCTGGCGATACATGGCCGACCTGGACGCCTCGGTCGGGACGGCCGGCGTGAAGTACAAGGTCAACCCCAAGTACACCCTCTCGCTGTTCGAGCAGTACGACTGGGACTTCCGCGGCAAACGCAACCTGCGAACCGTCTTCACCGTCACACGCAAGTGGCCCCGCTGGTACAGCTCGGTGGCGTTCGTTTACGGTACCGTGGACGACGGTGAGCATTTCGGCGTGGCTGTCACCCTCTGGCCGGAAGGCATCGACGAAGTGCAGATCCGCACCGGTCGACTTAACCTGATCGACTCGTCGACGGACAACTGATCGGGGCTAGCAACTAGTTGCTAGTTGCTAGTTGCCTCTCACGGCAGTATGGTCACGGTGGCCTTGGTCTCGTAGAGCATGTTCCAGGCCCACTG
>CAZYIH010000154.1:3784-6968 GCA_964646915.1 uncultured Planctomycetaceae bacterium
TCGTAGAGCATGTTCCAGGCCCACTGGATGTCTTTTTGGCCCAGGCGGATGCAGCCAAGACTGGCGGCCGTCCCGATCGATTCGGGGATGTTGGTTCCGTGGATCGCGTACCCGTCCGAGGCGCTGACCTCCGTGCCGCGAATGCCATGGAGCTTCATGAACAACCCTTGGGGATCCAGCGGATACTCCGGATCGCCCGGGCGGGAGATTTCTCCACCGCGACCCACCGGCGGGTAGTACGTCGCGCCGGGGATCTTCTGGGCCACCACGAAAGTGCCCTCCGGGGTGGGCGTTTCGGGTTTGCCGATGGCGATCCGCATCCGCTTGACGAACAGGTCGCGGAGGTAGATGTCCATCGCCTTCTGGTCCTTGTAGACCACCGCGTGGCAGGGACCCTTGAGCATCTTGTAGGTCTCCAGGGCGCGGAACTCCCCGGCGTCCGGCAGGCCATTGGCCATTACGATGCCCTCGGCGGGCACCCACAGCTCGCGCCGCGAGATAATCCCTCGCTTACCGCCCGAGTTCACCAGCAGCTCGCCCGGGTCAAAGGTATGCCCGAGGGTGTAGGGGTCCTTGGGGTTCACGTAGGCCGAGTTGTTGAACAGCGTGCGATTGGCAAGATTCTCCAGCGCTTCGCGCACCCGGCCGGCGTCGTTGGCGCTCAACGCCCCGTAATTCAGGGCGTTCTTGAGCAGGTCGCGGGCTTCGAGGGGTTTCTCGGCCAGCATCGAGAAGGCCTTGCTCATCCCGGCCCTCGCCTGGGCGGGGCTCGGCGTGTTCGCGTCGTACGGGATAAAGTGCAGCCCCTGGGGGTGCGGCGAGGGCGTCTTGGCGTTGCCCCCGTCAGGGTTTGTCCTGCCGCTGCCGTTGAGCGTCGTGGTGTTGTTGGCGTCGGTATCGTTCGGGTCGCCGGCGGGCGTTTTGCCCCAGGGGCCAAAGTAGTATGCCCCCCCAGCGATGAGCACGAGGATGACCAGCACCGCCCAGCCGCGGGATTTCTTGCGTCGTCTTGCCATGTAGCTTTCTCCGTGGGTATTGCCGTCCCGTTGGGACGTGGGAATCCATTCAGTGTAACGAGTCGTGTACGTTCAACGAAACCGAATCACCTCGGTATCGGTCGCAACCAGATCCAACGGCTGATCGTGCGCCTCGCGGGGCAGCTCGTCGACCACCTGCAGCGAGAATCCGATCCCGCAGGCGGTCGAGTGGCTCGCCCGTCGGGTCAGGAAGCGGTCGTAAAATCCGCCGCCCCGTCCGAGACGATGTCCCGCCCGGTCGAACGCAAGGGCCGGGACCACGATCAGGTCGATCCGATCGATCTGCCAGGGTCTGCCTTCGCGCGGTTCGCGAATGCCGTACGAACCGGGCTGCAGCTCGTGTTCGCCCTGGATGCGGATCGCGTGCATCACGCCGGCCTGCGACGGGCTTACCCGCGGGACCAGCACGTTCTGGCCACGGTCCCACGCAGCCCGCACCGCCGGGAGGCAATCCAGCTCGCCGGGAATGGGCACGTAGAGCATGATCGACTCTGCCGAGGCGAACTCCGGCAGGGCGGCGAGATTCCCGCAAGCCCGTTGGGACAGCTCAGCCGCCTCCGCCGGGGACAACGCTGCCAGGGCAGCCTTCATTTCTCTACGCAGGGACTTCTTCACAGCAGGACCTCTCTTGCGTTCCTCTGGGTTTGTCGGCGTTTCGGGGCGAAAAACATTACACCGGTGAGGGAGGACGGAGCGTCGATCGACCGCTGGGCGGGGTTGTGGTGGTCCGCCCGAGCCCGCCGGCGAGGATCGGTTACGTTTCGTCGTTTCCGTCTGCCTCGGCCCGGAGCTTCCGGGCCCATTCGAGGTAGGCGGCGATGTGCTTTTCGTACCCGCGGTCGGTGGGGGTGTAGTAGGTCTTCTCGACGCCGAGGTAGTCCTGGTCGGGGCTGATCCCGCCCTCGTAGGAGTGGGAATACCGATAGCCTTCCGAGGCGCCCTCGTCGGCCTTCATGCGGGGGTGGGGGGCGTTGCGCAGGTGCAGGGGGACGGGCACGGTCCGCTGGTTGCGCACGTCGTCCAGGGCGGCGTCGATGGCCAGGTACGATGCGTTGCTCTTGGGCGCAGTGGCCATGTACACCACGGCCTGGGCGAGGGTGATGCGACACTCGGGCATGCCCACCCGCTCGACGATGTCGTAGGCGGCGGCGGCCACCTGGATGGCTTTGGGGTCGGCGTTGCCGATGTCCTCGCTGGCGAGAATCGCCACCCGGCGGGCGACGAATCGCGGGTCCTCGCCGGCCTCCAGCATGCGGGCCAACCAGTAGACGGCTGCGTCCGGGTCGCTGCCTCGCATGGACTTGATCAGCGCGCTGGCGGCGTCGTAGTGCTGGTCGCCCGCGCGGTCGTAGCGGATCACCTTCGTCTGGATGGACTCCTGGGCGACGGTCAGGTCGAAGACGATTTCCTCCCCGCCGGCTTGGGAGAGCACGCCGATTTCCAGCGCGGTCAGCGCCCGGCGGACGTCGCCGTCGGACGTCTCGGCCAGGTGTTCGAGGGCTTCGCCGGTCGCCCGGATGGGATACGCGCCCAACCCGCGATCTTCATCCCGGATCGCCCGGTGCAGCAGTTCCACGATCTGCTCGGAGCTGAGCGGCTCGAAGCGGAACACGGTGGATCGGCTCAGCAGGGGGGTGTTCACCGTGAAGTAGGGGTTCTCGGTCGTCGCGCCGATCAGCACGATCGAGCCATTTTCCACGTCGTCCAGCAGCACGTCCTGCTGCGAACGGTTGAAGCGGTGCAACTCGTCGATGAACAACACCGTCCGGCGGTCGGCGGCAGAAAGCACCGAGCGGGCGCGGGCGGCGATCTCGCGGACCTCTTTCACCGAGGCAGACGCGCCGTTGAGCGTGTGGAAGGCGCACTCCCACTCGCCGGCGATGGCGTGGGCGAGGGTCGTCTTGCCGCATCCCGGCGGGCCGTGGAATACCAGGCTCGTCAGTCGCCCGGCGTCCAGCATGCGTCGCAGCAGCTTGCCCTCGCCGAGAAAGTGCTCCTGGCCGACGATTTCGTCCACGGTCCGCGGCCTCATGCGCACCGCCAGGGGCGCATTGCGTGCGACGGCGGCGTTCTCGGCTTTGTCAAAGAGGTCCATGGGGGAATTCTACAGGGTCCTGGCGGGCGTGTCGACGTTCGCTGCCGCCGGG
>CAZYIH010000155.1:0-6931 GCA_964646915.1 uncultured Planctomycetaceae bacterium
TTGAGCTTGGCGGCCGCCTTGCCTTCGCGATAGAACCGCTCGACGTAATCGGCGTTCTCCGAGAGGCGGCGCGGGAGCACCTTGATCGCCACCAGTCGATCCAGGCTCATCTGGCGTGCCTTGAACGTCGTGGCCATCGCGCCGGACCCGAGCTTGCCGAGAATCTGGTAGCCCGGAATCTGTCGACCTTTGCGCGATTCCTCAATCTGCGATTGGATCCGCTCGATCTGCGAAGGGGTGACGACCTGGTCTTTGACCAGAACCGAGGCGAGGGTCTGATTGCTCGGATCGCCGCTGGCGTATTTCTCGATGCAGCGGTCGACCTCTTCCTGCGTGGCGAGTCTGCGCTCCACGACCAGGCGGCCCAGTTCCGTCTCCATGGACGGGGCAGCGTTGTTACTGCTCTCTGCAGTCATCCGTTACCTGATTCGAACGTGAGGTGGATCGGAACAAAATACGCCCAACTGCTGCGAACTCTACCGCTGAGCGCCTGCGGCGTCAAGCGGGGGAAAACAGAAAGTTTATCGAAACCATCATACTCGATATCGCGCCGTGGCCGGCAGTATTCACAGCCGACGGGCATCAGTATATACACGCCGCGGTCCCAATTCGCCTTCGTGCCCGCCGCGTTCTGCCAGGAACCGTCGCACCTCCCAGCAGAGGTGACACTTCCCGGCATAGCCGGCCGACTCGGGCACAAACCCAGCGTCCATCGCCACGCGTGCCAGGCCCGCCGGGCCCTGCTCAGCCAGCACACCCACGATCGGTCGATCGGCGTGATCGTCGTTCAAAGCGGTCCACGCGCGGGCAATTCCGTCCGGCCCGTCGGCCCGACCCAGCGTGATACCCGCGCACGTACCGGGGAGAATGGTTCCGTCGGGGCCCACATGTATCTGCTTGCCCCGCAGGAGCGTCTCCCTGCAGCAACTATCGGCAAAATCTGTCCAGGGCTTGCGTTGAGAGAGGTCCGCCAGCCGCTCGGCTGCCCTGCCGTTGAGGCGGTCGCGCCCGGCGATGGCATAGCGGGCGAACAGTGCGTCGCGCCGGGCGGGGGGCATCTCGGCGGTGTCCACACCATCGGCAAGCCAATCCTCCCAACGAACCTGCACGCGCGACGGGCCCAGAAGTTCCCTGGCGACGTCGGCTGCCCGGCGAACCCGTGCGATGGGCACGAACTGCTGGTGATACGGATCCGCCGAGATGCTGAAGGTCTCCATGCCCGCCTCGTCGAGGGCCGAGACCCGCCGGCGGACGACGTCCTCGTCGGTGGCCCAGAACGCGTTGGTCTCGACTTTCTGCAGCGGGCCGATTTTTTCCCGTTGCGCCTGGCGGGCGAGTTCGATCAGCCCGTCCCAGTCTCCCAGCGGCTCGCCCCCGGTAAGATGAACCCGGCAGCCATGCGGAGAGAATTCCACCAATTGGCTCCAAATATCGAACATACGCGGGACGTCTATGGTGAGGACGCCAGCCGGGCTGCACGCCAGGTAGCATGACGCGCACCGGGCGTTGCACCACCAGGTGAGCATCAGCCCCGCCGAGGACCAGTACTTTACGGGCATGGGTTCGCTTCGCAAGCGCATGGCTGCATTGTACGCCCAGCCGGGGCGGAGACCAAACGCCTCGCGCCATCGGCTGCAGCCAGGCGGGCGCGAATCCGATACGAACCATGTCCTGCAGCCGGGCCGACTTGCCGCCTCGGCTGAGTAGCAGACTTGCTACGATGTCGTGAGAGCACTGCCGGGACAATCGAAACCAAAGGAGAATCTGATGGACACACCGCGAACGAATCGGGCGTTGTTTCTGCTGAGCAGCCTTCTGCTGGTCGGAATGATTTCCACGCCGGCCGGGAGCACCCTCGCCGGGGAGAAAAACCACGGCCAGGCCGATGCGAAAGAGAACTCTCCCGAATCGAAGGCCCAGCCGGTCGACGTGGCTCATATCCGCATGTCGGGCGCGGTGCTCACGCGTGAGCCGGACTTCGATTTCCTGCGCCCTGAGCAAGGCGGAAACTACACGCTTCAGCAGTGGTTGCGTCGGCTGGCGAACGCACGCAACGACGAGACCATCGACGCGGTCGCCCTGGAAATCGGCAACCTGAAACTCAACTGGGCCCAGGCGCAGGAACTGGCCGACGCCGTCCGTCGTTTCCAGCTCGCGGGCAAGCCCGTACACGTACATCTTACCGACGCCTCAGCCCCGCGATATCTCCTTGCATCGTCAGGACGACACCTGTCGATCGAACCGCGAGGCCACTTGGCGGTCACCGGCGTGGGCATCGAGGCGATGTTCTTCAAGGGCACGCTGGACAAACTGGGCATGACCGCCCAGATGGTGCAGATCGGCAAGTACAAAGGCGCCTCCGAACCCCTCACACGCACCAAACCCAGCAAGGAGTTGGCCCACGAGTACAACAAACTGCTCGATGAACTCTACGACCAGCTCGTGGATCAGATCGCCTCGCAACGCGCGCTGATGCGGAAGGCCGTCGTGAAGGCCATCGACAGCGCGCCGATGTTCGGAACCGCCGCCGTCAAGCACGGCCTGGCGGACGAAGCCGTCTCGTCGGTGCATTGGAAAAGCACGCTGGAGAAACGTCTCAGCAGCGACGGCGCGACGGTCCGCTGGCACGAAGATTACGCCAAACCGACCGGCCCGAAGATGGACTTCTCCAACCCCTTCCAGATGTTCGCGGCGATGATGGGCGGCAAGCAGGATGATCGCACGAAGAACCCGACCATCGCCATCGTGCATGTGGACGGGGTGATCGTGCCGGGCAAGAGCGGCAACTCCATGTGGATCGGGCGAACGAGCGGCTCGCGGACGTTGACGAAGATTCTCGGGGAGCTGACCGACGATGAGAACATCAAGGCCGTCATCGTGCGCATCCAGTCGCCGGGCGGGTCGGCGCTGGCCAGCGAGAAGATTCTCCAGGCCATGCGCAAATGCGCGAAGAACAAGCCGGTCATCGCCTCCATTTCGGGGATGGCTGCCAGCGGCGGCTACTACGTCGCGTGCGGGGCCGACCACATCGTTGCCGACAAGGCGGGCATCGTCGGCAGCATCGGCGTGGTGTCCGGTAAGATCGCGATGCGGGAGTTTCTCAACGAGAAGCTGGGGATTACCACCTTCGAGCTGACCCGCGGGAAAAACGCCGGGCTGTGGACCTCCGACAAGTGGAACCGGCGCGAGTTGGCCGTCATCCGTGGCATCTCCCAGAAATGGTACGACACGTTTCTCAAGCGGGTGCGCGAAGGCAGGAAGGGTCGCGAAATTGACATCAACGAGGTCGCCCAGGGCCGCATTTTCACCGCCCGCCAGGGCATGAAGAACGGGATGGTCGACGAGCTGGGCGGAATGAAGGAAGCGATCGCCGTCGCACAGAAACGCGCAAAGATCGACAAGAGTTACTTCAAGGTGTACCCCCGTCCGCGTACCATGGCAGACCTGCTTGCCGGCGGGAGCTCTGCCGGCACCGGCGCTGCGAACGCATCCCTGCGCTGGCTTCTGGGCGCGGTACGCCGCAGCGACGGAGCGGCGTACCTGTTGACGATCGGACAACTGATGCAGGACGAGTCGGTGCTGCTGACGATGCCGCACCACCTGGCCGTCCAACGATAGCGGAGTGCATGACCAAGGGATCCACCAATCGGTTTCGGCGTCGGCCGTTCGATCTGTTCGTGTATGGGACGTTGATGGACCCGCGCGTTTTCCGCGCCGTACTGGGAAAGGACCTCGTGACCGACCCTGCGTCGGCCGACGGTATCGGTTCGTTCCTGGCGGTCGACGCGGTCCTCGACGGCCATAAGAAGATCAGCCCCGACGATACGTACCTGTACGCCGCCCCCGACCCGCAGGGACGCATCCGCGGGCTTCTGGTGCGTGGGCTTCCCCGCTCGTCCATGAAGGCGCTGGAGGACTACGAGGGCAACAACTACCGCCGCAAAAAGCTGCCCGTCACCACCCGCGACGGCGAGACCCGCGCGTGGGTGTTCGTCGGAAAGAGCGAACAGCTCGAACACGCTTTCGGCTACCAGTTCGACGACCCGCTCAAACAGGAGATTCTCCTGGAACGCAAGATCGAGGCAGCCCTGCTCGAAGCCGAACGCGACCAGCTCAACACCACCGAGACCACCTCCCGCCGGGCCGTGGGCGAGTTGCATGGGTCGGTCATCCGCGACCTGATCCGCAACCACTTCGAGAAAGGCGGCATCAGCGATTATGCCATCCGCACCACGCTGAAGGAAACGCCGCTGCGCGACTTTTCACGCATCCTCGGCGACCCCGAAGCCGAGGCCCTCGCCCCCAACTACCTGGGCATGGTGATCCGCCAGGTGATCTTCAATCAGTTCGAGGAGCGAATCCACAGCGAGTTCCGCTACGAGCTGGACCACATGGGCCTCTCGAAGCAGTATTACGATCGCACGGTCAGCTCGCTTGTGGCGCTGCGCATTCTCAACGCGTCGGCCGAGCTGCTGGAAATGCTCGTGGGCGACTGCCTCAACGACCTGGACTTCCACCGCGACCATCTGGTGGACTTCGTGCGTTGGGCGATCGTCGCTGCCGACGCGGTCTACGACCCGCGCACGATCAAGCAGCATCTGGGGTTCGTCGCCAGCCACTCCGGCGGCGGATACATCCCGATCGGGGCGGAACTGGAGTTCTCGAACATCGGCCATGGCGTGATACGCGACCCGCAGGGAACCGCCGTCCGTGACCTGCGATACGACGGGTTTCTGTACTTTCCGGACTTCGGGCTGGACGTGCTCACCTGGAAGCTCGGCGGGCACATTGACGACCATCACGACAAGCACTCCGACCGCCCCCGCCGCGGGTTTTTCGAGGTCGCGCTGGGCAACCTCTCCATCGAGGCGAACATCTCCAAGCCCATCACGGACGACCCGTGGCTGTTGAACCAGTTCCTCCAGCAGGTGCGGCGGTTCTTCCAGATTTCGCCCCACAGCGTACACCTCTCGCTGCAGCTGCCACGCCAGCACCGCCCGGTGCGAAATCGCATGCTGCCCATCCAGGCGATCAAGTGCCTTTTCGCCATCGGCGGCGACCCGGTTCGCGACGAGAACGGGCAGGTTCGCATCTCGCGGCTGAGCGCTTCGGAGATCGTGGGAAACGACCCGTGCCCGTCGGTGATGTTCTCGGAGATTTCCAAGCGGTTCAGCAGCCAGGGCTCGGAGTATCTGCCCGCAGCCAGCAAGGACCGCGGCAAATACGTCCAGCAGTATCGCTTCCTTCGCCTGAGCAATGACATCAACTACGAACCGATCGCGATGGCGCTGAAAGGCCTGCAGGTTTCGCGTCGGCCTGGGACGTTTCTCACGCCCGACCAGTACGAGAAAAGCCCCAAACACCGCGAGGCGCTGGACGAACTGCTGCGGTGGGGCCGGAACCCCACGCCGCTTTCGAAAGAGGAACGCGAGGTGTTTCTCGGGTCGGTGTACGAGGGACTTCTCACGGAGAAACGCGGCAGACCCGCCCACAGCGAGGCGTACATCGCCTGGGCGATGGAGGAGCTGCGCGAGGCGATGGAGACCTTCAACGAGCTGATCTTGTCGCCAAGCCCGGCCGATTAGCGAACAATGCGCGATCGCGGGCAGGTCGTTTGCCCCGCTGTTTATGCCCCTTTCGTGGGCGGCGGCAAAAAAACGTGATAAAATCTCGTGAAGTTCTTGACCACCTCTCACGTTGATAATATAGTCATAGGTCGCCCTTGAGGGACAGAGACGCCCGTCTCAGACGTTTCCTCGGCAGGGTCGCGAGCCTGAATTGCGGGTTTGCGGAGCACCGCCTCGGCGGGAGAGCTCGAAGCGATCAGAAAACACAAGAACGAGAAACGGGATTCGTATCGCCTGATTTGGCGGGGTCTTGGAAACTTTCACGAAAAAAACCATTTCGTGCTTGCACCCCTCCAAGCGAACGATACAATCCTCCTTCTCGAATTCAGTAGCGAACGGCGAAACGGCCGATCGCAGCCGGCAAGCAGCACCAGCCGGCGAGCTATTTGACAAGTGAACAGTGTTGCCGTCACGAGGATGTGACCTGCCATCGATGGTCGAATCACACGGCCGCGAAGGTGGGAAAACATGTTGTAAAAATCGGACCCGCTCTTCTTGCGACGAGCGGATCCGCTCAGAATCCTCGTGATTTAACAAGAATCTGGCTTGTGCCAGGTTCTCGTTCAAGATTTTGAGTGCCAAGCCTTTCCTCTTCGGAGGAAAGACCAAGTCGGAGCACCCCTAATAGCTCCGACAAACCATGGAAATAACTTTCCACTGATGAACCCCACTCCTGCCCTTCGGGGCGGGATGGAACGAATATCAAGTGAAGAGTTTGATCCTGGCTCAGATCGAACGCTGGCGGCGTGGCTAAAACATGCAAGTCGTACGGAAAGGTTGTTTTTGATCCTTCGGGTGATGAAACGATACTCGAGTGGCGAAAGGGCGAGGAATACATGGGCAACGTGCCTTATGCACGAGGATAACTGCGGGAAGCTGCAGTTAATACTTGATAAGACCACAGCACCTTCGGGTGCAGGGGTCAAACGGTGGGGACCTTCGGGCCTACCGGCATTTGAGCGACCCATGTCCTATCAGCTTGTTGGTGAGGTAACGGCTCACCAAGGCGACGACGGGTACCGGGACTGAGAGGTTGACCCGGCGCATCGGGACTGAGACACTGCCCGGACTCCTACGGGAGGCTGCAGTAACGAATATTCCGCAATGGGCGAAAGCCTGACGGAGCGACGCCGCGTGTGGGAGGAAGCCCTTCGGGGTGTAAACCACTGTCAGGGATTACCAAGCAAAGTTGGCGAATAGCCTTCTGCGTTGAGGAGTCCCAGAGGAAGCCACGGCTAACTTCGTGCCAGCAGCCGCGGTAATACGAAGGTGGCGAGCGTTGTTCGGAATCACTGGGCTTAAAG
>CAZYIH010000156.1:0-6849 GCA_964646915.1 uncultured Planctomycetaceae bacterium
TGTCGGCGGACGAGCCCTGCCTGGTACTGCTGCGAGCGACCGGTAACGATCGAATGCTGCTGTCCGTCGCGGACCCGACGCAGAAACTGGAGCAGATCACGGTGACGCTCAGCGGGTCATTTGACGGGCCGGGCGCCCGATGCGACTCGGCCAAGGACATGACGGCCGTCGTGTTCGATCTGCCCGACGGGCCGCGTGCCGGCAGCACGGTGAGCAAGGAGCTGACCCAGTCGAAGTAGCACCCGGTTTACCTGCCACGGTCACCCGAGTTTCTTGAGGATCTGGTCGATCGCCTCGTACTCGCGGGACATTTCCGAGAGTTGTTCACGGTGTTGCTGGACGACTTCGTCGGGGGCTTCGGAGACGAACTGCTGGTTCTCCAGCAGCTCGGAAAATTGTTCGATGCGTTCCTGGAGCATCGCCAGCCGACGGCGGAGTAGTTCGATGCGTTCTTCCATGCTGCTGGGCGGCGGGGCGGTGCACTGGTCGATCACCGTCTCGGAGCAGTACAGGGGGATGTCATGGGCGGCTGCGATGGCGACGGCGTCGGACGGGCGAGAGTCGACTTCCACCATACGGCCGCCCTGGCGCAGAAAGATCGTGGCGATGAACGTACCACCGGGCCCGTACTCGTCCTGGCGAAGGTCGCTGACGACGACGCGCTCGATGCGCGCATCGAGCGCGTCGAGAATGTTGTCGATCAGGTCGTGAGTCATCGGGCGGGGCGTTTCGATGCCCTTCAGCCGGCGGTCGATGGCGACGGCTTCGTGAATACCGATGACGATGGGAAACTGGCGTTGCTCGCCTTCTTTCTCCCGGAGGAAAATCACCTGCTGTTCGCCCAGCTCGGTGATCACCACGCGCGAGAGCTCCACGGGAATATCCACGGGCGCACCTCCAGCCATTCGAGTGACGTTCCATCGCATTGTAGGGAGCCCGGCAGGCAAAGGCAACGCGAGAGCGAATTGATGCGGTATGCGCCGATTCATCGGATTCGCTTGCCCGGGGGCGCATCCTGTGGTAACGTGCGGCGATTTTACCGGGTATCCGTGTGCGCCCGCGACGGACGGAACCGCCGCGTGGGCGCAGCCCAGAGCACAAGAAAGGCGACTATGCCGCGCAGGGACGATCTGAAAACCATTCTCATCGTGGGCTCCGGGCCCATCGTCATCGGACAGGGCTGCGAGTTCGATTACTCCGGCACCCAGGCGTGCAAGGCGCTGCGGGAGGAGGGGTACCGCATCGTGCTGATCAACTCCAACCCCGCCACCATCATGACCGACCCGCAGTTCGCCGACCGGACGTACATCGAGCCGATCACGGCCGACGCGGTGACCAAGATCATCGAGGCCGAGCGCCCCGACGCCTTGCTGCCGACCCTCGGCGGGCAGACAGGTCTCAACACGGCCGTCGAGCTGTGGGACCGCGGCGTGCTGGAGAAATACAACGTCGAAATGATCGGCGCCACGCGCGAGGTCATCCACCGCGCCGAGGACCGCACCGAGTTCAAGAATGTCTGCCTGGACATCGGTTTGGACGTGCCGGCCAGCGGGATTGCCCACTCGATGGACGAGGCCCGCGAGATTCTCGAAACCGTCTCGCTGCCGTGCTGCATCCGACCGGCCTACACGCTGGGAGGCACCGGCGGGGGGTTCGCCTTCAACAAGGAGGAGTTCGAGACCATCGCCGCCCGCGGGCTGGACTATTCGCCGATCTCCGAGATTCTCATCGAGGAGAGCGTGCTGGGCTGGAAGGAATACGAGCTGGAGGTGATGCGCGACAAGGCCGACAATGTCGTGATTGTCTGCAGCATCGAGAATTTCGACCCCATGGGGGTGCACACCGGCGACTCGATTACCGTCGCGCCGGCCCAGACGCTCACCGACAAGGAATACCAGCTGATGCGTGACGCGTCGGTGCGCATCATCCGCGCCATCGGCGTGGAAACCGGCGGATCCAACATCCAGTTCGCGGTGAATCCCGAAGACGGGCGGATGATCGTCGTGGAGATGAATCCGCGCGTTTCGCGAAGCTCTGCCCTGGCGTCCAAGGCTACCGGGTTCCCCATCGCCAAGATCGCCGCCAAGCTGGCGGTGGGCTATACACTGGACGAGATCTCCAACGACATCACGCGCGAAACGCCCGCGAGCTTCGAGCCGACCATCGATTACGTCGTCACCAAGATCCCGCGATGGACGTTCGAGAAGTTCCCGGACGTCGATGAAACCCTCACCACCCAGATGAAGAGCGTCGGTGAGGGCATGAGCATCGGGCGGACGTTCAAGGAAAGCCTCCAGAAGGGCATCCGCTCGATGGAGGTCAAACGCTACGGGCTCGGGCTGGACGGCAACGACAAATGGCTGGCCGACCTGCGTGCCCAGCGCACCGACGACGACACGCTCGGGGCGGAGGTCGAGTGGCCCATCGAGAAGGGCAAGCTCCGCCGCAAGCTGGCGGTTCCGTGTCAGGGTCGGCTGTTCTACATCCGCTACGCGTTCAAAATGGGGTGGACCGTCGAGGACGTCTTCGACCTGACGAAGATCGATCCGTGGTTCCTCACGCACGTCAAGGACCTCGTCGCCTTCGAGGAAGCGCTGCTCAGCGTGCCGTCCGTCGACGAGGTCGCCGAGCCGCTCCTGCGACAGGCCAAGCAGTGGGGCTACTCGGACATCCAACTGGCCCGGGCGTGGGACACCGATCCGTTGAAGGTGCGCATGCGGCGCAAGGAGCTCGGCGTCGAGCCGGTCTACAAGCTCGTGGACACCTGCGCCGCGGAGTTCGAGGCCTACACGCCGTACTACTACTCGACCTACGAGACCCCGATCGCGAAAATCGGTGAAGACGGCAGCACCCAGCCCTTCACCGACGACGAGGTGCGCATCTCGGACAAGAAGAAGATCATCATCCTCGGCGGCGGACCCAATCGCATCGGCCAGGGCATCGAGTTCGACTACTGCTGCGTGCACGCCGTGTTCGCCGCCAAGGAGCTCGGCTACGAGGCCGTCATGGTCAACTCCAACCCGGAGACCGTCTCGACCGACTATGACACATCGGACATGCTGTTCTTCGAGCCGCTCACGCTCGAAGACGTGTTGAATATCTGCGAGAAGCTCAACGACGCCCCGCTGGGCACGGCCGGCAAGCTCCACGGCGTGGTGGTGCAGTTGGGCGGGCAGACGCCGCTGAACCTCGCGCGCGGGCTGGAACAGGCCGGCGTCCCGGTGATCGGAACGAGTCCCGAGAGCATCGACCTCGCCGAAGACCGCAAACGCTTCGGCGAGATCCTCGAAGAGCTCCAGCTGCAGTGCCCTCCCGGCGGGACGGCCTTCAGCGTGGACCAGGCCCGAGAGGTCGCCCAGCGGATCGGATATCCGGTGCTGGTTCGGCCCAGCTACGTCCTCGGCGGGCGGGCGATGGAGATCGTCTCCGATCAGCAGCAGTTGGACGTGTACATGGCCAAGGCCGTCGACGCCAGCACCGTGGGGCGAAATCACCCCATCCTGGTCGACAAGTTCCTCGACGGGGCCATCGAGGTGGACGTCGATTGCATCGCGGACTTCGGCCCGCGACCCGACCGATCGGCCGAGCTGAATCCCCGGGCGGTCGTCTGCGGGGTGATGGAGCACATCGAGCAGGCCGGCGTCCACTCCGGCGACAGCGCCTGTGCCTTGCCGCCCTATTCACTCTCCGACGGCGTGATCGCCGAGATCCAGCGGCAGGCGCGCCTGTTGGCCGAACGGCTGACCGTTCGCGGGCTGATGAACATCCAGTTTGCCGTCAAGGACGGGAATGTCTTCATCATCGAGGTCAATCCCCGTGCCTCGCGGACCGTCCCGTTCGTCTCCAAGGCGACGGGGGTTTCCTGGGCGAACCTGGCCGCCAAAGTGATGGCCGGGATGAGCCTGGAAGAACTCGGCGTGACCGAGGCGCCGCGACCGGCCCAGACGAGCGTAAAGGAGAGTGTCTTCCCCTTTACGAAGTTCCCTGGCGTGGATGTCATTCTCGGGCCCGAGATGCGATCCACCGGCGAGGTGATGGGCGTGGACATGAGCTTCGCCCTGGCGTTCGGGAAATCCCAGATGGCTACGGGCATGTCGCTGCCTACCGAGGGGGTGGTGTTCATTTCCGTCAACGACGTCGACAAGGGCGACGTTGTCCCGCTGGGTCAGCGCCTCGCGGCGATGGGCTTCAGCATTTACGCCACCGGTGGGACGCATCGACTGATGGCCGAAGCAGGCGTGCGCTGCACGCGCCTCCCGAAGCTGGCGGAAGGTCGGCCGAACATCGGCGACATGATTACCAACGCCGAGGTGGACTTCCTGATCAACACGCCCACCCGGCGCGGACCCACCACCGACGAAGGCAGGATCCGCGCCCTGGCGACGCTGCACCAGATCCCGCTGATCACCACGCTGACCGGCGCCAAGGCCGCCGTCGACGCCATCGCCGCACTGCGGGCCGGAGCCAGCGACGAGCGCCCGGCGCAGCTGGCGTGGGACGTCCGACCGCTGCAGGAGTACTTCCCGAAGTACGCACAAGAGGGCGAGTAAGCCTCGCCTTACGCCTGTCTCCCGGCATGTGGGGCGCTGAGGTGTATAATGGTTCAGTCAACACAAATCATTCCTGGCAAAGGAGACGCCTGATGAAGCGCACCGCGCGACGCACGAAGTGGATGCTGGCGATGATGGCTGCGATCATGAGCCTTTCGACGCTGACAGCCGGCGGCTGCGGGGGGATGCTCATCTCCCGCGAGCAGGAAATCGCCATGGGACGCGAAGCCGCCCCCAAGTTCACCGAGGAATTCGGCGGCGAGGTCAAGGACGTCGCACTGCAGGACTACGTGACCACCGTGGGCAAGACGGTGGCCGCCAAGTCGGATCGTGAGATGCCCTACAGCTTCACCCTCGTGCGATCCGACGTGCCCAACGCCTTCGCCCTTCCGGGCGGGCCGATCTTCCTGACGGCCGGCCTGATGGCACGGATGGAGAACGAACGCGAGCTGGCGGCAGTGCTGAGTCACGAAGTGGCGCACATCGCCAATCGGCACAACGTCAAGCAGTTGGAAAAGCAGATGGGTGCGATGCTGCTGATCGAGGTCGCCAAGATCGCCGTCGGCCAGGAGAACGCCGGCGCCACCGAGCAGGTTGGCAAGCTCGTGACCAACATGGCCCTGCTGAAATACTCCCGTGACGACGAGTACCAGGCCGACGCCGATGGGCTGGTCTACATGGAAAAGGCCAACTACAACCCGTGGGGGATGGTCGAACTGCTCCGCGCCCTCAAGGAACTCTCGGGGAAAGGCAGCGATCTGACCGAAATGTTCCAGACCCACCCGCTGCCGGAAAACCGCATCGACAAGGCCGTCGCTGCCGTCAAGGACAAGTACGCATCGTACCAACTCTCCTCGCCGGACCCCGACGCGCAGCGGTTCCAGCGCATGCGTCGTCGGCTGCTGAACCACATGAACTGGAAAGACCCGCGCTGAGGTCTGCCGACGCTGTGGCCGTTACGGATTGCCCCAAGTGCCCTTCAAGCTATCGGCCGACGTGCCCCATCCCGTTCGGCTACTCCGCGTGCGCTGGGGCGACGTCGTCTTCGAGCGGCGGGCGCTGCTGCTGCGGCGCGAAGGTCTGGACCGTTCGAGCAGGCGTTTGCGGATGATCTCCTCGCGGGCGCTCTTCTGAGGCTCGCGCTGCCAGGGCGGAAGAACCTGGTCGGTTGACTTGGTGGAAGAGTCGGCCGGTTTGGTCGGTCTGGCCGGCTTGACGGGCTTGGCGGATGTACGTCGACGGGTGCGTCCCGGATTGATCCACCCGTTGTCAGGACGGGCGCCCGGATCTTCTTGAGGAAAGAGAATGACCGTGGGGATCGCGATCATCTGAATCGTTCCGTGCGAGAAGGTTCCCCCTCCGCCGGACAGTGTCACATATCGCCCGCCGGGGGCGGCAACGCTGCGGAAGCCGATCACCGAACCGCTGAAGATGTTCGAGATCTGCGGGTCCAGCGCCAATCGTCCCTGCACGCGGGAACCGCCCCAGGCGTGCGACACGCCGATATGAAGACCCTTGGCGATATTGAAATCGTCCGAGTTCAGCGGCGGATTATCCACGCCGATCAGCGGCTTGTCCTGCGGGCGATCTTCGCCGGTGGAGTCCTGCCTGTCCGCCGGTCGGCGGGCATCGGAGGCCTGGGAGCGGTCTTTCTGAGGCGATTCGCGTCGGGCGGGGGTTTCGTCAAGACGGGCGGGCTGATTCGCGCCGGTGGTCCGGGTGGGTTCGACGCGGACAGGGGCGTCGGGCTGCTCGGCGGTTGCCTGCCGGGTGGTAATGGTGGCCGCCTCGTGAAGGGCGGTGCGATACGCCTGGTTTTCCCCGAAAGTTGCGCGGATGACGTCCACCTTTCTCCGCAGCGCGAAGGCCCGGGGGGAGGTCCGACGATGCTCCTGGTACCACGCCACCAACCGACCGGCCGATGCGGGAATCCCGTCGCGATCTTTGAGCGAGTCGGTATGGGCCCGGAGCGTCTCGATGGCGTCGGCGAACTGTTCCCGTTGCACCTGCGTGAGCAGGATGGCCGACCAGCCCACGGCGTTGTCGTCGTCCATGGCCACCAGCAAACGGGCGGCCGAATGCGCCCGGGCGGGCTTGCCCAGCGCGATGAGCCTTTCGACGAATGCTTCGCGGGCGGACATGCTTGTTCGATCCTGCCGCAGCGCCGCCCGATAGGCAGCCGACGCGTCGGACGGCGTTCGGGCCGACCGGATCGCGCGGATGCGGGCCGGCAGCGATTGGGCATCGGCTGTGCTCGCCGACACGGCCAGGACGGCTGCCAGTATGATCGTCGTGATTG
>CAZYIH010000157.1:0-6804 GCA_964646915.1 uncultured Planctomycetaceae bacterium
TTGTGGTAAAATGCCCGATCTGTGACTCGAACCCGAAACCCCCTTAAGGGAGATGAAGCGATATGTCAGTCAGGGCGTGTGATCTGAAACGAGGCCAGGCCGTCGAGTTCAAAGACGGAATCTGGGTGTGTGCCGATAACGAGAAGGTGGTCAAAGGCAAAGGCAGGAGCTACCACCAGATCCAACTGAAGAATTTCGAGACCGGCCAGCTCGTCCGTGAGCGGTTCCGTAACGAGGATGTCTTCGAGCCGGTTCACGTCGATCGCCGCGACATGGAGTATCTCTACTCCGACGGGTCCAGCCACGTGTTCATGGACCCCGAAAGCTACGAGCAGGTGAACATCCCGCAGGATCTGATCGGCGAGCAGTCGGTCTACCTGCAGCCGAACATCGTCTGCCAGATCGCTTACGTGCAGGGCCAGCCGCTGGATGTGGAGCTGCCCGCCCACGTGGAGGTCGAACTGGTGGATTGCCCGCCCAACGTCAAGGGCGCCACAGCCACCAATCAGCTCAAGGACGCGATCGCCGAAGGCGGGGCGAAGGTGAAGGTCCCGCCGTTCATCGAGCGAGGCGAGACCATCCGCGTGGACACGCGCACCGGTGAATATCTCGGCCGCGCTTGAGTTCACCACCAGGGCAGCGACAGGAAGGAGTGCCCACCATGACGGGTATGCAAGCCATTCAGCGATTCGTGGACAAGGGCGTGACGTGCTATATGGCGACCATCGAAGGCGACTCGCCTCGCGTTCGCCCGATGGCCACAGCCATCGTGGAGGAGGCGTCGCTGCTGTTTGCCACGTCCGGCGCCTCGGACAAGATACAGCAGATTCTCGCGAATCCAAAGGTCGAGCTGTGTTACATGGGCCCGGACTGGGACCACGTCCGCATTCGCGGAGAGGCCCGGCGGGTCGATGACGACAAGACCCGCCAGTACGTCTGGGACGAGGTCCCCCAGCTCCAGCAGTACTGGGAATCGGCCGACGCCGAGGACTACGCGCTGATCCGCGTGCACATCAGAGAAGTGCTCTACATGGACGTTGCCGGCAAGGAGTACCGCTCGCTGGAGGTGTAGTGTTCCGGCAGGCCGCTCCGGGGGGCAAGTAAGCTGTGGGCGCATAAAAGAGGGCCGCCCACGATGAGCGACCCTCTGTGGCAGTGCGGTTCTCGGCCGTTCGGTCAGGATGCCCCGGCGGTTTCGAGCTCTTGGTGTTCTCCGGCGGCGACTTCCTCGAAGCGGACGCTGATCCGTTTGGAGACGCCGGCCTCTTCCATCGTCACCCCGTAGAGCACGTCGGCGGCGGCCATCGTGCGCTTGGCGTGGGTGATGACGATGAACTGGCTGAGCTGGACGAACTCCTTGACCAGTCTGCTGAATCGTTCGGTGTTGGCTTCGTCCAGGGCCGCGTCCACCTCGTCCAGCAGGCAGAACGGGCTCGGACGCGATTTGAAGATGCTGAACAGCAGCGACAGGGCGGTCATGGTCTTCTCCCCGCCGGACAGCAGCGAAAGGCTTCGCAGTTCCTTGCCGGGAGGCCGAGCGACGATCTCGATGCCGCATTCGAGCACGTCCTCGGGGTCCAGCAGGATTACGTCGGCCCTGCCCCCGCCGAAGAGCTTGCGGAAGAGCGTCTGGAAGTTCTCCCGCACCTCGGCGAAGGTCTGCAGGAACAGCTCCTTGCTATCCTTATTGATGCGGCGGATGAGCTCGTCGAGCTGGTCGCGCGAGTGGGTGATGTCCTCGATCTGCTGGGCGAGGAACTCGCGGCGTTTTTCGAGTTCTTCCTGCTCGGTGATCGCGTCGAGGTTCACGTTGCCCAGTCGGCTGATCTTGGTGCGGAGGTCGTCGATCTCCGCTTCGACGGCGTCCCAGTCGCGCTCGGTGTCGTGCTCGTAGCCTTCGTAGAGCTCCACCAGATCCATGCCCAGTTCTTCCGACGCCCGAGACATCAGCGTCTCGATGCGGACGTCGGCCTCGTTGAGCTGCACCTTGATGCCCGAGAGAGATTCGCCCGCCTCGTCGTGGGCTTTGCGGTTGGTCTGCAGCTCGCGGCGGATCTCGTCGAGCTTCTCGGAAAGCCCCTTGCGGGACTCCTCGACGTCTTCGAGTTCCTGCTGCAGGGCGGTCTGCTTCTCGTACAGCGCGTCGACCTCCTCGCCGGCGGTGGTGATCGCCTCCTCGGCGTCGGTGCGCCGCTGGCGGGAGAGTTCCACCTCGTCGCGGGCGGTGGTGAGGTCCTCGCTCATCTGGTCGCGCTGCCGTTGGAGCGAGGCGACGGCCTCCCGCGCGGAAACCTGCTTCTCGCGGGCCTGCGCCAGCGAGACTTTCAGGTCCGTCATCGCCTCGGCCATCCCTTCGAGTGTCCGGCGGTGGGAGGCGATGGTCTCGGTGAGTCCGTCGATCTCCTCCTGCCGGCGGGCGCTGTCGGCTTCCAGCTTGGCCGCCTTGGCGAGGGCTTCTTTCTGCGCGTCGGCTGCGGTGGCGATGTCCTCGTCGAGACCTTCGATCTCGCCGGTCACCAGCGGCGCTTCCCGCTGGAGCCTGTCGATCTGATCGGTCAGTCCGGAGAGGTGGCTCTCGTGCTCGACGCGCTCGGTGTTCGCCTGGTAGATCGTGTTCCGCAGGGTCTGCTGGGCGTCCTCGGATTCTTCCCGCTGGCTGCGGGTCGCCTGGCAGCGATCCTGGAGCGATTCGATGGTCGCGTCCAGTTTGCCCCGGGCGGTTTCCAGCTCGGCCAGCTCGGTCCGCCGCGAGATCATGCCCGTCCCTCGGCTGGCGGCGCCGATGCGCACCCGGCCGTCGGGTTCGAGCAACTCGCCCTTGCCCGTCACGAACCGCCACTCGCCCGGCAGGTCGGCGGCGGCCAACTCGGCGTCGGCGAGAGTTCTCACCGCGAGCGTACGCCCCAGCAGCGAGGCGATGCCCGCGGCGACGTCATCGTCTCCGCGGACCCAATCGGCTACGCAACCCAGCACAGCCTGGTGAGCGGGGATGGCCGGTCGCTCGGCGGCGGTGCGATCCAGGCAGAGCAACTCGACCGCGCCGCCGTCGCCCAAAACCTCGTTAAGCTCGTCGTGGCAGGCGTGCAGATCGCTGAGGCGATCCAGCAGGAGGGTCTGGTCGGCACCGGCGAGGGCCGCTTCCACCCAGGCGGCCCGATCGGCGTCGGCGGTGACGGTCTCGCCGAGCATGCCGCGGATCTGTGTGAGCTTGCCGGCCTGGCGGGCCTTCATCACTTTTCGCACGCCGGCAGCGACGCCTTCCATCCGCTTCTGCATCTCTTCCAGCGCGTTGATTCGGCTGATCGCACCGCTGCGGGTTTCCCGCGCTTCGCTCAGTTGCGACTGGAGCTCGTGCTCGTCGGTCACCAGCTTCTGGGACCGCTCCCGGGCAGCGGCAAGCTGCTCGTTGGCGTCGCTGAGACGCCCGCGGGCATCGGTGAGCTTGCTCTCGGTCTCGACGCGCTGCGACGCCAGCCCGCAGAGCGACTCGTCGATCTGCTCGCGACGCTCGCAGAGACGTTGCTTCTGGGCAGCGAGGTTCTCCTGGCGGATCTCGGCGGCCTGGGCCTGGTTGCTCAGTTGCGAGACCTGCCGCATCAGGTCGATCGTGCCGGCTTTGCGGTCTTCCAGGTCGGCGGTCAGCTTGCCGATGGCCAACTCCTGCTCGCGAAGCTCGGAGACCTTCTGCTCGTACTGCGCGGCGAGCTGCTCGGCCTGGGCTTCGCTCCGCGCGAGCTCGTCGCCGCGGGTGTCGATCTGCGAAGCGACCTGTTCGATCTTCGCTTCGAGTTCCTCACCGCGTCGCGAGAGCTGTACGATCTGGTCGCCGAGTTCCTTGACCCGCGCGGTGAGCATGTCCGAACGCTGCTGGGCGGAGGTAATCTGTCCGCCGATGGTGGCGACTTCCCCCTGAAGCTGTCGCGCGGTGCGTTCGAGGTCGACGGCTTCGACTTCGGTGGAGCTTCGCGTGGATTCGAGCTTGTTGATTCTCGCGTTGATGCCCGAGGCCCGGTCGTGGGCGGCGTCGAGCTTCTCCTGCAGGGCGTGCCGCTGGCGGGTCTGGGTGTGGTATTTCGCCAGCGAATGCAGCGAGCGCAGCTCGGCGAGGCGCTCGGAGTAGGTCTGGTAGTTGCGGGCTTTGCCGGCCTGGTACTTGATGGACCGCAGGCGTTTCTCGACCTCGGTGAGTACGTCGGTCACGCGGAGGAGATTCTGCTCGACGCGGTCGAGCTTGCGCAGGGCCTCCTTCTTGCGAGCCTTGTATTTGCTGATCCCGGCGGCTTCGTCGAAAATCTTTCGGCGTTCCTCGTGCGACGCCTGGAGGAACCCCTCCACCTGCCCCTGCTCGATGACGCCGTAGGCGTTGTTGCCCACGCCCGTATCGAAGAACATCTCGCGGATATCCTTCAGCCTTGCGGGGACCTTGTTGATGAGATACTCGCTCTGGCCGCTGCGGTAGAGGCGGCGGGTGATCGAGACGATGTTGTCCTTCTTGGCGCTGTCGTCCTTCTTGACCGCCTCGGGCGGCTGGAGCACGCCGTCGCTGTTCTCGAACACGAGCGTGACCTCGGCGGACCCGGCCGATCGCCGCTGCGACGAGCCGTTGAACAGTACGTCCATCATCTCCGAGCCACGCAGTGACTTGGCGGACTGCTCGCCAAGGACCCACTTGACCGCGTCGACGACGTTGCTCTTGCCACAGCCGTTGGGCCCGACGATGCAGCTGATGCCGTCATCGAACTCGAACTCCGTCCGGTCGGCGAAGCTCTTGAACCCCGATACGATCAGTTTGGCGAGTTTCATGGGCGGATGAATTCCTTAATGAGATCTACAGATACACTACCTGTAGTAGGTCCTGCAGGTCAAGCCCCCAATGGATATTGATCGAGCCCGAAAAGGCTCCCTTGCCCCATGCACCCTGAACGTCGTGGTGGGGGTACGTAACTGCTGGGGGCGACTCAGCCTTCGGGCATGTCCGGTCGGGCGATATTCGGGCGGGTCGGGTCTTCGTCGGCCTGCAGATCTACCGATCGCTGGAGGATGAACTTGGCGGGGATGTGTCCCCGCTCGCAGAGCCCGTGCAGCGTCGCCAGGACCTCGCCGTAGGTGAGCCCCAGGCCGTGGACGTTTCCCTGGGTGTCGGGGTCGGTGCGTCGGCCAAGGGTTTCGATCAGGTCGGCTACGTCGAAGTCCAGGTAGAGCGACTCGCTGAGCATGTCGCCCCGCGGGACGCGGCGGTAGACCATCACGCGGGGTTTGCGGGTCTGCTCGTCCTTGCAGGAGCTGACGGTGACCATCTCGTCCGGGCTGCGATAGAACACGTCGCGTCGCAGGGACAGGTCGCGTCCGAAGACCACAATTTTCGGCCGCTGGGTCTGCGTGGCGTAGATGGCGTATCGCCCGCCGGATTCGACGAGGTCCAGGACGAAGTCATTCCCCACCATGACGCGTTTGACGCGGGAGGTTTCGCCGGCCCGCAGGAGCGATTCATACGCAGCCGTCCGGACTCGCTCGTTGTTGGAATCCAGCAGCCCGCGCAGTGCGTCCCCGGCCAGGCCGAGCCCGTCGGCATTGCCCAGTTCGCGGACTGCCGCCAGTTGCATGGGCGATTCGTGGTTGCGGGCGAACCGCACCATCACCTCGATCGCGTCCGGGTCGCTCATGCGCAGCCCCGTGCGGGCAGCGTAGAAGGACAGCGTCGGATGGGCCGAGTTGTAGTGCTGACGCACCTGGGGCAGGACCTGCCTGCCGATGGCTTCCCACGTCAAACCCAGGGCGTTATGGTCGGCGCGGGGATCCTTCATCTGCTCGGCGATCCGCAGGATCTGCCCCTCCACCTGGTAGCTCAGGGGCAGGTGCAGCGCGAGGTCCAGAAAGCGGCTGTAATTGTTGCGGTATTGCTTGGGAACCACCAGTTCGATCGTACTGCCGCTTCGGCCGATGGCGACCTCGCGAAGCTTGGCGAACCGGGCATTGATGCGGTTCTTAATGAGGAATGCCTTGGAATAGTCCTTCTTGAGCAGTTGCAGGTGGATAATGCGCCGCCGCACGACCGTTCCGCCGCCGATGACCTTTCCGTTGCGCAGCTTGGGCGCGTCGGCGGGATCGTCCGGGCTGAGGTAGGGGTTCACGAACATCGGCCCGTTGCCCTTGGCCCAGATATGCGTCTGGGTCTGGGAGACGTCCCACTTGCCCGCCAGGTGCAGGTCCAGGGGCATGAGAATGCCCCCCGAGAGCGTCTTGGTACCGCTTCGGGGCATGGCCTGGACGTAGATGTCGAACGGATGGCCTTTCGGCGCGCCGGGCGGAATCACCCCGCGCACCTTAACGACGGCCGTGTCCAGATCGCGCAGGAACTTGATGGGCGTGATCCCCTTGGTTCCCTCGCGCCACGAGCCCAGATCCTGCTTGGAGAGATAGTCGGTAAGATACCGCCGCAGGGCGCCGGGGATCTCCCGCGAGCCGTTCGTACCCAGACCAATCACCACGCCATACCCTTCCACCGGCAGGTAACCGGTCGCCACCAGGCGGGCGTAGTCCTTGACCACGCTGTCCTTGGCCAATGGCTGGGGCGGGTCAAGGTTCATGCCCTGTTCCTTGTCGGTGTCATCGCAGCCCGCACCGACCATGCCTGCCGCCAGCAGCGCCGCCAGCAGCGCAAACCGCACACATCGGGGGTGGGAACTCTCACGGCGGGGGGTTGTTTCTGAAGGCATGCTGGTCACCTCTACGTCAGGGGTCGATGCAAGGCGGTGATTATACCAACGCCTCGCCCTCAAATCCACCTATTGTTGCGTGTGGATG
>CAZYIH010000158.1:0-6804 GCA_964646915.1 uncultured Planctomycetaceae bacterium
GCTACGGGGCGATGTCCTTGCTCAGCCGTTCGTCCATGCGGATCCAGCGTTTGCTTTGGGCGTCGGGGGTGCGGATGTGGCGGAACGGGACGGTTACGTGGAATGTGTTCCCGCCATGCTCGACCGTCAGATGCACGTCGATGGCCGACGCGCCGGGAGGTGCGGTGAAGTGCACCGTCTGCGTGGGACCCAGCTTGCCGCGGGATTGCTCGACGCCGAAGCGCGTGACCGTGTCGGCCGATCCGAACAGGCCCGGGTCCACCTCGATGCGGACCTCCCGGATGTCCGGGTGCGACTCGGGTCGGTCGGCGTACGGTGCGACGGCCACCGTCAGGTCCCGCCCCTCGAACACACGGGGCGCCACCACGCGGGGTTCGTCGATCGACGCGCACCCGCCCAGCGCGCCGGTGGCTGCGACGGCTGTCAGGAGTCCGAAGGCGAGATGGAATCGCAGCGGGCGTCGCGCGGGAGCGGTCATTTCTCGGGTTTGAACTGTTCGAGCAGGTGCCCGAGCTTGTTCTTCTTCGTTTCCAGGTAGATGCGGTTGTGTTGACCGGCGGTGATCTCGATGGGAATCCGCTCGGCGATCCGCAGGCCAAACCCTTCCAGCCCGTAGATCTTGCGGGGGTTGTTGGTCATGATCCGCAACTGTCGCAGGCCCAGATCGCGGAGGATCTGCGAGCCGATCCCGTAGTCCCGCCGGTCGGCTTCGAAGCCCAGGTGCAGGTTCGCCTCGACGGTGTCCATGCCCTGCTCGATCTGGAGCTGATAGGCCTTGAGCTTGTTGATCAGCCCGATGCCCCGTCCTTCCTGGCGGACGTAAAGGACCGCACCCTTTCCGACCTCGGCGACCGCCTGCAGGGCGGTGTGAAGCTGCGGGCCACAATCGCAGCGCAGCGAGCCGAGCACGTCGCCGGTGAGGCACTCGCTGTGGACGCGCACCAGGACCGGTTCGTCGTGGATGATGGGGTTCCCCTCGTCGTCCAGTTCGCCCACCCCACCCATGCACAGCGCCAGGTGCGGCTCGGGGTCTACCAGCGAGGTGAAGGCGATCAGGGTGAAACGGCCGGCCGTCAGTTCGAGGGGAATGGTCACGGCGCGTTCGATCAGTCGCTCGCGCCCGAGGCGGTAGCGGATGATGTCGGCCACCGAGCACATTTTCAGTTCGTGTTCGCCGCAGAACGTTTCCAGGTCGCCCCGGCGGGCCATGGTCCCGTCTTCGTTCATGATCTCGCAGATGACGGCGACGGGTTTGAGCCCGGCCATCCGTGCGAGGTCCACGCCGCCTTCGGTCTGCCCGGCGCGGACCAGCACCCCGCCGTCCCGTGCGCGGATGGGGAATATGTGTCCCGGTCGGGCGAGGTCGGCGGGGCGGGCGTCTTCGCGGCAGAGCATCTGGATGGTTCGCGCGCGGTCGGCCGCCGAGATGCCCGTGGTCACGCCGGTTGCAGCGTCGACCGAGACGGTAAAGGCCGTCCCCTGGAGGGCGTCGTTGCTGGTGGTCTGCGGGTGGAGGTTGAGCTTCTCGGCCCGCGGGTTGGACAGGGGCGCGCAGATCAACCCCCGGCCGTGGGTGGCCATGAAGTTGATGATCTCGGGCGTGGCGAACTCGGCGGCGCAGAGGAGGTCGCCCTCGTTCTCGCGCGCTTCGTCGTCCACCAGCACGATCATCTTACCGTTGCGCAGGTCTTCCAGAATGTCTTCGATCGGGTGCATCGTCATCGGTTGTCCTTCGCCGGGTCGGGCCCGGGATGATTGCCTCGTCCCTTCAGGGGGCGAGGGTGATGTCGCCTTCGGCACAGCGGTTCAGTCTTCGCCGCGATGCTGCCTCGTCGAGCGGTGCGTCCGCGGTGCGTCCAGGGGCTTCTGCTCGGTATGCACGTAGTGCAGGCCGATGCGGGTGTAGCCGATGATCGACGCGATCGACAGGCCCACCACAATATAGCACAGCCACGTCGCCAGCGTGTTGCCCAGCGCGTCGCGGGCGGCGTTGAGTTCGGGCACCAGCAGGACGGTGACCACCAGCAGCAGTTGGCACGCCGTCGCCGCCTTGCCGAAGGCTTCGGGGTGCACGCGGAAGCGGTCGGTCACCAGGTAGACCACGAAAAAGCCCATGATGACCCACAGGTCCTTGCCCACCACAGCCACCACGAGCCAGTTGGGCAGCACGAACGTCCCGGCCGCCGATTCCAACGACAGGCAGATCACTGCCGAGATGATCAGTACCTTATCGGCCAACGGGTCCAGCAGGGCCCCCAGGCGGGTTTGCTCGTTGAGGCGGCGTGCGAGTTGGCCGTCGACGAAATCGCTCAGGCCCATCAGCACGATGATGCCCAGGGCAGCGTAGCGCGCCCAGGACCACTCCTGCAGGTTCAACAGCAGCACCACGAAGGGCGGAACGAACAGCAGCCTCGCGATACTGATCCGGTTGGGCCAGTTCAGCGAACGCCAGACTTTCATGGGTTCGTAGCTCACGGGGTCTCGCGGTCGGGAGCGGAAACGTCAGTCGGGTCAACGCTCGGATTTCTTGATATCCGCGTGCAGCAGCCATCCGCCGATAATGAGGATCGGCCCCAGCACGAACGCGGCCACCGTAAGCAGCAGGATCGTCCCCGAGTCGAACGCCCCGGTTTCGGTGAGGTCGCCGGTTGCACCCATGATAGCCGTCATGCCACCCAGCAGCAGCAGAATCACCCCGCTGACCAGCAGCAGGGGGATCATCGTCTTCTTCATTTGCGTGCCGGTGGCCTTGGCATGGGCCTGGCGGATTTTCTTCTGCCGGGCTCGCTCGCTGCCGACAGGGGTCGCGGGGATGGCGTCATTCTGCTCGTCGGAGTCGGCCAGGGCGACGGCGGGATTGTCCGCGTCGGCGTCGTGGGTCGTTTCCATTTCGGCAGCCTGTTGGGCGGCGTCCGTGTGCTCGCCCGAGGCCATCGCTTCCAGGGCAGCGGCATGATCGTCGTTATGAGGCATGAATCTCCATCCACACAGGGGTCGTGTCTATAATGAAACATTTATGATACACGCCGAAAGGCCAACTGACTACCGCTAATTCGACCAGGATTGCCCCATGACGATTCGCTATCCAGCCCGTGCGGGGAGCTTCTACGACGCCTCCCCCGACGCCTGCCGCCGCCACGTCCAACAGATGCTCTCGGAGGCGACGGTCCCCGATGATTTGCCCACGCCGCGGTATGGGGGCATCGTGCCTCATGCCGGCTGGGCGTTTTCCGGAACGCTCGCCTGCCGGACGTTCAAAGCGTTGGTCGAAGGCGGCGAGGTCAGCACGTTCGTGCTGTTCGGAGCGGACCACACCGGGACCGCGACCCAGGGCGAGCTGTTCGACGCCGGGGCCTGGCAGACTCCCCTCGGCGAGGTACCCATCGACGAGGACCTCGCCTCCGACATCCTGGACGCCGCCGGCTCGGTGCGGGCCAATCCCAGCGTGCACGCCCACGAGCACTCGCTGGAGGTGCAGGTGCCCATCATCCAGGTGCTCTGCCCCGAGGCGAGCATCCTGCCCCTGGCGGTGGCCCCGGGCGACATCGCGGTCCACGTCGGCAGGGAAGTGGGAGCCATTCTCGCCGATCGGCCCGGCAACGAGGTGGCGGTCGTGGGCAGCACCGACCTGACGCACCACGGCGGGCATTTCCCCGCGCCCGGCGGGCGGGGCGACGTCGGCGAGCAGTGGACTGCCGACAACGACGCGCGTATGATCGAGCTGATGGAAACGCTCGACGCCGACGCCGTGATCCCCGAAGCCAACGAGCACCGCAACGCCTGCGGATCCGGGGCGATCGCCGCGACGCTGTCGGCCTGTAGAGAACTCGGCGCTGAGAAGGGACGATTGCTGGAGTACACCAACAGCTACCGGATCATGCGGCAGCTCGCCCCCGGGCGAAGCGACGATACGACCGTCGGGTACGCCTCGATGGTGTTCGTCTGACCCACGGTGTCCGCCGCTGCATCGGTCGGCTGAGGTGAGGTCCACAAGCCCTGCCCGTGGGTTGCTTGCCAGGAGGTACACGTGAAAATCGCTGTTCTCGGATCGTACGGCCACGTGGGAGTCGCCATCGGACCCATCGCCCGGAACCCCGACTCGATGGATCTGGTGGGCGCCTGCCCGTTCAGCCCGGACGACAAACTGCCCTTCATGGACAATCCCGACCTCGACGTGCCCGTTTTCGATGACTTCGAGACGATGCTTTCGACCGCGTCGCCGGACATCGTGGGCATTTTCACGCCGCTGCATCTCATCGCCGGCCACGCCCGAACCGCCCTGCAGGCGGGGGCGCACGTGCTCTGCGAGAAGCCCCTGGCCCTGTCGCTGGACGACCTTGCCGCTGTGCGGCGCGACGCGGAGAGCTCTCGTCGGCGCGTGATCGCGGCCTTCACCATGCGTCAGGAGCCGGCCTTCCTGGCGGCGAAGGGGGCGGTGGCCGACGGGCTCATCGGTCGGCCGTTGCTGGCGTTTGCCCAGAAGTCCTACCCGTTCAACCAGCGCGACGAATACTACAAACACCGCGAAACCTACGGCGGCAGCATCCCATGGCAGGCGATTCACGCGATCGATTTCGTGCGATGGATCAGCGGGCGGGAGTACGCCCGGGTTGCGGCGATGCATGCGAACCTCGCCCACCCGACGCATCCGGGCATGGAGGACACCGGCGGATTGCTGCTGGAGTTCGCCGATGGCGGGCAGGCGGTGATGAGCTTCGATTATCTCCGTCCCTGGCCGGGCGGGCAGGAGGAGAACCGCCCCTGGGGGGACGACCGTCTTCGACTGGCGGGAACCGATGGCGTGGTCGAGATTACCTGCGCAGGCCAGCGGGCCGTCCTGATGACGCCCGACGAGGTGCGCGAGTTGCCGCTGCCCCGGCCTCGAAGCCTGCTGGAGGAGATGGTCGCCTCCATCCAGGTCGGCCAGGCCGACGGCGGGCTGGTCACGACGGCAGACTCGTTCCGCGTGACGGAGGTCGCCCTTCGTGCGCGCGATGCAGCCGACGCGGGGCAGATGGCCGCGGTCTGAGAGAATATCCTGGGCGGTCAAGTGAACCCGTCCGGAAAGGTGAGACGACGATGAAACGCGATCGGATGGCAGCGGTCCTGATGGGAGTTGCGTTGGGCGCCGGCGCCCTGGCGGCCTGGTGGAGCTCGGCCGACGCGGTGACGGCCCAGCCGGTGGGCAAAGCGCAAACCCGCGCGATGGTCAAAGGCGAGTATGCCCCGGGATTCGCCGAGTTCGTCACCAACTGGGTGCGAACGCACTACTGCTTCGAGCATGCCCTGGGGGCGGTGTTCTGCTCGAGCCCGGAACAGGTCAACGGTCGGCTGCGGTGGACGCTCAGCGGCGAGGTGAATCGCGGCGCGGGCGATCCGTACCACAAGCGTTGGCTGCGGGCGAAACGCGACCTCAAACGCGACATCGAGCTCTGGTCGCGGCGGGGGTATGACATCCGCTGGAGCGACTTCGAGTTGGCCGTCGACGAGCCTCGCTCCCGACGCTCCGACACCACCGTAGAGTGAGGATCTATTCCGCGCCGTTGCCGGCCTTGGCGTCGTCGGGGGTGAGCTTCGCCCGGAGGTGGTCCGGGCCGATGACCTTGGCTTTCTCCTGGCCGGGCATTGTCCATTTGAGGACCATTCCCGCGCCGCCGCTGCCTTGGTAGTATTCGATGCGGATGGGCACCAAGCCGGCTGAGAGCTTGACCTTGACCGTCTCCTCGTCCATGCCCTGGTCGGTCCAGTCGTCCAGGACCTTCTTGCCGTCGAGCCAGATCCGTTTGCCGTCGTCACTGCCGGCGACGAAGGTGTACTCGCCGTCTTTGGGCACCGCCAACAGGCCGGTCCAGCGGATCGAAATCTCGGTCTTTCGGCCTTGGGGGTACTTGAACTGGCTGCCGTCGTCGTCGGGGAAGTTGATTGCCGGGTCAATCCGGACCATGACGCGCTTGTCGAACGAGTCGCCGTGGAAGTACTCGCCGCGCAGCCCCCGCTTGTAGAGGCCCATCATCCCGGCGTACCTCGTGGCGAGAGCCGACGCGGCGACATTGTCGGACTTGGCTGCCTTCTTGAGGTAGGCCCGCACGGTGGCGAACGCGTCGTTGTCGTCCAGCAACTCATTGAATCTGTTGGCGTCGCCGTCTGCCCGCTGCCCGGCCGCCTTGGCCAGGGCGGCTGCGAGCTCGATCTGACGGAACGAGTCGTCCTTCTCAACCAGGGGCAGGAGGCCTTTGAGTATGCTCGCGGGCAGGGGGGTCTCCCAGTCGGCCAGGGCGGCCGTAATGACCGTGTGCATCGCCTCGGAGGGCTTGCCCTGGAGCTTATCCAGGAGGATCGGCAGGGCCTTGTCGTCCTGCCATTCGCCCAGCCAGCGGGCGGCTTCGACGGCAAGGTCGCCGTCGTTGTTTCGCAGGGTCTTGCGGAGATGGATCAGCCCCGTATCGCCGGCGTCACGAATGGTGCGCGCTGCCGTGAGTCGCTCGGTGGGGGTCTTGCTGGTGAGGTTCGCAAGTGCGAACGGCACGCTCGCGCTCATCTCACGATGGTCCCGCAGACGAGCGAGAGTGCCCTTGAGCTCATCGATACGCGGATGCCCCCGGAACCGCCGCTGCATTTTGAAGACCAGGCGCATCGCCTGCGAGAAGCGGGCCTGCTCTTCCAGGGCGCGAACTTCCCGGAACGCCTCCTCGAAGTCGCCCTCTTCCCAACGGGGTTCGTTCGGGTCGGGTGAAACGTCGTTCGGGTCGGCGACGGTCTCCGGGTCGGTCACGAGCACATTGGGGTCCTCTTCGGGCTCGTCGT